>JBHIAO010000158.1:0-11574 GCA_046758565.1 Anaerolineae bacterium | reverse complement strand
ATTGGCAATAAACGGGATGAAGAGCATCCAGCGGGGTTTCGGTCGCGGCAGTGGTACCCATGTTGGTGTTGGGGTGGCGAAGCACCTGGTCGGCACCGTGATTTCCACCCGTTGTCGCTGATACACCGTGCCGTCGGCTTCGACGATAAGATCAAAGATGTAGTGATCGGCCGGCACACTTGGGGGGACGGTGATGATCACCTCGAAGTCTCGATACAGACCGTCTGCTGGAATGTTCACATCCTCGTAGGCGCTCGGGACAATAGTCACCCACTCCTCGAACCAGGACGGAGCGACGCTGACAGTGAGACGATCCAGGTGGCGCACGGCAGCGGTCACCAGTGATTGGATTGTTGCCGGCAGATCGTCAAGATCTTCCAGAACTCTTGCGTCCCCCCCCGACCCTGTCATAGCTGCCCAGGTCTGCCAGTAGACGAGTAGATCATCGGCTCTAAGACCCTCCAACCTGGCATCGGAAACGATGAACAGAAGCGTGATCGAGTGGTCGCGAAGGGCACCCAGCACCGGTTGGAAATCGAGATCGTCGGCAGTACCCCCTTCGGCGTCTCGTCCAGGGTCGATATAGGCCGGCGGGTAACCGGTCCGCCACATCTCGTACTCAAGGTGGGGCTGGGGTGCTGGGATGCCGGCGTTCAGATCATCGTCATGAGGGACGCTGTCCCCGAACACGATGATAAAGCGACGCGCTTCGGGGCGCCAGCCGATATGCTCGTCGGCGTATGCTTCGTAGAAGACCCGGGCGTATGCTTCTGGCCCATCAACTCCGCCCTCTCCCTCAAGCTCTTCGATCTTCATCTGCACATAGGGAGCGTGATCGGTCAGCGGCTGACGCAGGCGATAGGGCCAGTCGACTGATTGTCCGTAGGGGTCATAAGGATAGTCTCGAAAGTCGATGACCCCAAATCGCACGTCACTGACCAGGGCTTGTAGGTTCGACATAATCTCGACAGCGCGTTCCTGGGCCGTCTCGATCACGTTGTTCATACTGCCGGTTGTGTCAAAGGCGAACAGGATGTCGGCCTGGATGGGGGCCGACGGGAGATGGACTTCAAATCGGGTCGTTCTTATGTCGCCGGGGCAGAGCTCGTATTGAAGGGGGGGCGGAGGTGTCATCTGTAGCCATCGGCGACTTCCGCCACGCGGTAAACGAGAAGGTGGATCGAGGGCATTGCCGGCACGAGCCCCACTACTGGAATCATCGAGCAGCGTCTGTAGATCCAGTG
This sequence comes from Anaerolineae bacterium, assembly GCA_046758565.1. Lineage (GTDB taxonomy): Bacteria > Chloroflexota > Anaerolineae > Epilineales > JAANWY01 > JBHIAO01. The sequence goes on along the minus strand of JBHIAO010000158.1, from coordinate 10,330 downwards.
TCGTGGTCGGTGCGACCAGAGCGATGGTGACGATCACCCACAGCAGCTTCATCGTTTCTTTCATGTAACCACTCCGAATCCTTTGCGCATCCTCCCTTGTTTGCTGTTTGTACTTACGGCAAGCTCGTGTTACAATCTTGATAAGAGCGGGTACATGCCAGGATAACATGCAGAGGTCTCATGTGAGTCCTGGCCCAGTCTGAATCGGGTCCAAATTCGGGCTAACCAATTCTGCACACCTGAAAATGGACGAGATCGTAGGGCACGAAACAGCCGTCCAGCAGTTGCGAAATGCTGCCCTCGCCGGCCGGCCGGCTCATGCTTACCTCTTCACAGGGCCGCCGGCCATCGGCAAGCGGACGCTGGCTGCGGCCTTCGCCCGGATGCTCAACTGCACTGACAATGATCCACCGTGTGGTGCATGTCGGGCGTGCCGGCTCATCGCCCATGGCCGGCATCCTGACGTCCGCACCATCGAAGCCGACAACGAGGTCATCAAGATCGACCAGATCCGCGATCTGCAGCATGATGCTGCGCTGGCCCCAGTCGAGGCACGTTGGCGCGTGTTTCTGCTCCCGAATATCGAGCGGTCTACCCGAGAAGCAGCGAATAGTCTTCTCAAGACGTTGGAAGAGCCACCAGCCCACGTCGTGCTCCTCTTGACGGCGCTGGATACTAGCGCACTGTTGCCGACTGTGGTGTCACGGTGTCGGGTGATTCCGCTGCGACTCCTGGCCATTGATCAGGTGCAGGCTGCCCTGGAAGATCGATGGAACGTCGAAACGGAGCGGGCAGCATTGCTAGCTCGGTTGTCCGGCGGTCGAATCGGATGGGCCGTTGCGGTGCTAAAGGATAGCGCGATTCTGGAGAAGCGTCAAGCGGAGGTGGATGCTTTGGCTTCCATAGCCGGCGCTGGGTGGGTCGATCGGCTGCACATCGCCCAGCGCATAAGTCGGGATGAGAATCATCTGGGTGATACGTTGGCGCTGTGGTTGAGCTGGTGGCGTGACCTGATGCTGGTCAAGGGTGGAGCAGTCGAGGCGGTGACGAACGCTGACCATCTGCAAACCTTGCAGCACGAGGCGGCCAGCTACGAATTGCCGGAAATCGCTGACACCCTTCATGCGATCCAGCACACCATCCGGCAGATCGACGCCAACGTGAACAAGCAGTTAGCGCTCGAAGTACTACTTCTCAACATGCCATCGTGAAACCGATTGCGTACTGCGTATTGCGTATTCCGTAAGACGGCGTTTTTCAGATCACGCAATACGCAACACGCAGTACATACGTAGTATAAGCACCATACCGGGGCTGTAAAACCTGGTTGAAATGAGGATGTACAGTGGCCACCATCGTTGGGATCCGCTTCAAGCGTGCCGGCAAGGTCTACTATTTTGATCCCAAGGGGTTTGAGAATCTAGACACCGGCGATTGGGTTGTCGTGAAGACGTCGCAGGGTATTGAGGCCGGCCGCGTTGTAATCTCGCCCAGGCAAGTTGTGGATGAAGAGATCAAAACCGCCTTGAAGCCCATCTACCGGCGAGCCGATTGGCGCGATCTGACGGAGATGCAGCACCTGAAGCTGAAGGCACCCGAGGCTCTAGCCACAGCCCGGGCAAAAGCCAAGGAACATGGGCTGCAGATGAGACCCATCAGCGCGGAGTACAACTTTGACGGTAGCCGGCTGACCATCTACTTCACAGCAGATCAACGCATCGACTTTCGACATCTGGTACGCGACCTTACCAAGACTCTGAAGACTCGAATTGAATTGCGCCAGGTTGGTGCGCGCGATGATGCCAAGCTACTAGATGGAATCGGCAAATGCGGACTGGACCAATGCTGCTCAACCTGGCTAACAAATGGCTTCCCACGTGTATCCATTAAAGCAGCAAAGAATCAAGGGCTGCCCTTGGCGCCCCCAGAAATCTCCGGCAACTGTGGCAAGTTGCTTTGCTGTCTCACCTATGAGGATGATCAGTATACTGAGATCAAAGGGGAGTTGCCGGCCGTGGGTACCAAACTTACTTCTAGCAAGGGCACCGGTGAGGTCGTTGGCATCAACGTGGTGAAGGAAGTCGCGATCGTCCAGTGGGAGAATGGCACGCTGCTAGAAGTCTCGGCCGAGGCCTTTCGGGAGTTGGCTGAACGCAGGGAGAGCAGGGGAGCTAGGGAGCAAGGGTGAGGGGGAGACAAGGGGAAAGTCTTCCATCTCCCTCTCACCCCATCTCCCCCTCTCCTTGTCCCCTCTGCTCCCCTGCACCCTTGCTCAAATGGGCTAGCGTGGCTCCACCACCAAGCGTATTGCGGTTCGCTCCTGCTGACCGATCATCACGTCGACGAATTCAGGGATGATAATGACGTCGATCCCGTCTTCCTCTAGGTAGCCACGTGCGATGGCACAGGCCTTGACCGCCTGATTCACAGCGCCGGCTCCGATGGCCTGTACCTCGGCACGTCTCCTCTCGCGCACTACCCCGGCGATGGCACCCGCTACCGCTGTGGTCCGTGACCGAGCTGAGACTTTGATGATGTCGTCCATGGCGTCGGCTCCTTCTGGAATGGTCGTCCGCGGGTCTTCATTTCAACGAGGGACCCACCTTCGACCAGTGATCAGTAATCAGTCTCACTGATCACTGGTTACTGGTAACTGATCACTGATTACTGGTTACCTTCTACTTGGCGTACTCGACGGCTCGTGTCTCGCGGATGACTGATACTTTGATTTGCCCGGGATACTCGAGGCTTTCCTCAATTCTCTTAGTGATGTCACGGGACAGCTTAACGGCCGCCAGGTCGTCAATGGCATCAGGCGTCACAATTATGCGAAGCTCACGACCGGCCTGGATTGCATAACTTTCTTCCACCCCCTCAAACTCTCGCGCGATGTCTTCCAAGGCCTTGATACGCTTGGCGTACATCTCCAGCGTCTCACGTCGAGCACCAGGCCGAGCCCCAGAAATAGCGTCGGCGGCTTCGACGACGATGGCCTCAACGCTCTGTGGCTCCTCTTCGTGATGGTGAGCTGAAATAGCATTGACAATCTTCGGTCCCATGCCGTAGCGCTTGGCGATATCAGCACCAATGAGGGCGTGTGGCCCTTCGACTTCGTGGCTCACGGCCTTGCCAATGTCATGTAGTAACGCGCCGGCCCGCACCACATCAACATCAGCGCCAAGCTCGGCGGCCAGCATTGCAGCCAGATGCGCGGTCTCGATGGAGTGTTGAAGCACGTTTTGGCCATAGCTGGTGCGGAACTTCAATCGACCCAAGAGCTTTAACAGTTTCGGATGCAACCCCGGGACCTTCGCTTCGTAGGCTGCCTTTTCGCCCTCTTCTCGGATGATGGCCTCGACCTCGTCTCTAGTTTTCTCAACGACGGTTTCGATACGCGCCGGGTGGATACGGCCATCGTTAATCAGCTTCTGGAGGGCCTGCCGGCCGATTTCGCGTCGAACGGGATCGAAGCACGAGACAATGACGGTCTCCGGCGTATCATCGACGATGACATCCACGCCGGTCGCGTGCTCAAAAGCACGGATATTCCGACCCTGCCGGCCAATGATCCGGCCTTTCATGTCATCGTTTGGCAAGGTGAGGGTGGATACAACATTATCAGTCACATAGTCTGTAGCGCATCGCTGAATGGCTGTCACGATGATCTCTCGAGCGCGCCGGTCTGCCTCATCTCGAGTCTGGATTTCGATTTCGCGAATGATCCGTGCGGCGTCAGTTCTTGCCTCTTCTTCAATTGCCTGAAGGAGCTCGGTCCGTGCTTCCTCGCAGCTCAACCCGGCGACGCGCTCTAGCTCAGCTACGCGACGTTGTCGCATCGCCTCGATAGCCTGCTCCATCTGATGGAGCTGTTTTTCGAGCTTGTCAAGGTTCCGTCCACGACCCTCCAGATGGTCGTATCGACGATCAAGTTTCTCTCTTCGAGCAGCCAGTCCTTCTTCTTGCTTCTGCAGTTCCCGACGTCGCCTGTTTGCTTGAGCCTCCGCTTCATCTCGAATCTTTAGCGCTTCATGTTTGGCACTCAGGACAAGTTCTTTGCACTCTGCTTCTGTCTGTGCGATGATTGTGTCAGCTTGTGAGCGAGCGGAGTCGATTCTTCGTTTGTCGCGATATGTCCGATACCAGTAGCCGGCGGCGGCGCCTATCGCTCCAACCACCAGCGCAATCACAGTCGTTATCAACACATTTTCCACCTAACCACCTCCTGGTGGTACTACAGCGCGGTCCGGCCCGACAATGATAACCGGGCAGGATGCGTTCAGGACCGCGGTAAATACCGGGGGGATCAAGCCAGGCAAACAACCTGGTGCAGGATGTCAATTGTCCTACTAGATTAAGCATCAGAATCAGCATGTTCAATTCCCTGCCACAGCTCTTCGATGATCGGTTTGATCGTCCCATAGCGGAAGCCTCGACGCTGCAGATAACCGACCATCTTGCGCCAGAACTCTTCACGCCCAAGATGAGCATAGCGGTGCGCTCGTTTACTGGCAAGCCGGCGGGCGCTGTCGACCTCGTCCAAGTCGCGAAGGGCTTCATCAACGTGCTGTGACGCAACGCCCTTCCGTCTGAGCTCGAGACGGAGCATCTGGGCACTTCGCGGCTTGAAATGCTCACGTTGTTCGACCCAGTACTCCGCAAAGCTGGCGTCGTCAAGGAGGCCAGCTTGCATTAGCCGTTCAATGACTGCCTCGATCAACGAACCCGGAAAAGCTTTACCCTGCAGATTCCACTTTACCTCAGCGGTGCTGCGAGGCCGGTATGACAGGAAGTTCAGCGCACTATTGTACGCCTCTTCGAGAGTATCCTGTTCTTTGAGTTCCGCAATGTCATCGTCGGTCAACTGCTGCCCGACTCGCAGGCGTGCCGCGACGATGTCCTTGACTCCAAAAGCGTAATGACCGTCCAGGTACACACTCACCCGGTCCTGGCGCTTCTTTTGCACTTGAAGTGCGGTAATTGTACCGGCCATCACCTTATCAACCGGAATAACAAAAAAGCTGTGGCAAGATGCCACAGCTATCGCCTTCTGGACACACACGCAATCCCATTGCCCGAGGCAATGCCCCGCTGGCGGCGCAGCAATTTGCTCTCCCTCAATTCTCAGCCAGCGTGCGACGTGCGGAGACAGATCTACCGTGCGATTGCGGTCTGTCTATCTCTCAATTCATCTGTCTGAACTAAGACTGTGCAGCTCCTGTTCGATCTGCTATCCGTCATCGTCGGTGTATGTGTTCACAGTTCATCAACACGCGCGCGCTGTGCATGCATCACTGCATCCATCAGCACAGTGGTCACTTCATGCGAGCTTGTGGGAGTGCGCCGCCCCACGAAGTCGGGGCGATAGCTGTCTTGGCGGAAGCACAGTTTTCGACAGGGCTGTAGGTCTCCTTCCACATATTCCTAGCCAACTGCTGCGCTTCCTGCTCGCGCCTGGTTCAAACGGCGTAGCATCGCCGCGCTACGCCCGGTTGTTCTCCTCCTGTTCGGCTTGTGCCTCTTCCTCCTCAGTAGCCGGCGTCTGCACCCCTTCTGGGATGTCTTTGGTCGGTAAGCCGGCCGCTTTCCGGACCTCGTTTTCTATGGTCATTAGCAGGGCTGGATTTTTATGCAACTCGGCCTTGACGTTCTCGCGACCCTGGGCAAGCATGTCACCCTTGTAATAGTAGTATGAGCCACGCTTTTCGACGATGTCCATCTCCACAGCCATATCGAGGACGTCGCCGGCCCTGGAAATCCCCTCGTTGTACATGATGTCGAACTCGGCTTTCCGGAACGGTGGGGCCACCTTATTCTTCTTGACCCGCGCCCGCACCCGGGTGCCGATCATTTCGCCGCCGGCTTTGATAGCCTCAGCATAACGAAGATCCAGTCGCACAGCCGCGTAGAACTTCAACGCCATGCCGCCGCTGGTCGTTTCCGGGTTTCCGAAAAGCACGCCAATCTTCTGTCGAAGTTGGTTGGTGAAGATCAGGGCAGTATTGGAGCGCTTGATGGTCCCAGCCAGCTTCCGCAGCGCCTGGCTCATCAGCCGGGCCTGAAGACCGGGGTGGGAGTCCCCCATCTCACCCTCAATCTCCGCTCGTGGCACCAGGGCCGCCACGGAGTCGATGACGATCAAGTCTACGGCACCACTACGCACCAGAGCTTCCGCGATTTCCAGAGCCTGTTCGCCAGTATCCGGCTGTGAGATGTACAGCTCTTCAACGTTAACGCCACACTTCTCGGCGTAAGAGGGATCCAGTGCGTGCTCCACGTCGATGAACGCCGCAATGCCGCCCATCTTCTGTGCTTCGGCGATGATGTGTTGAGCCAGCGTTGTTTTACCCGAAGATTCCGGTCCGTAGATCTCGGTTACGCGACCACGGGGAATGCCCCCAATACCCAGCGCTATGTCCAACGCCAGCGAGCCGGTGGGGATGGCCTCGACGTAAATGCCCGGAGTCTCACCCATTTTCATGATAGCTCCGTCCCCAAATCGGCGCCTGATCTGTGACAGGGTGGTATCCAATGCTTTTTCGCGTTCTTTGTCAGCCATGTGCTGTGGGCTCCTTTCTAAGCACCAAGCAGCTCAAGTTTACATGATTCCAAACAAAAAGGCAAGTCCCATACTGAGCAGAGGAGCTGGGGTGCACGGGTGATGGGGAGATAGAGCGACAAGGTGACAAGGAGACCTTCGGTATGAACGCAGGCTGGCATGCCAATAGGTCTCCTTGTCACCCTCTCGCCTTGTCTCCTTGTCACATAAAGCTCCTCTGCACAGGACCCGGCCTACATTATAGCACACTTGTTCTGATAAATCAATACCCCGGGTGCGTTGATTGCTAGTAGCGCGAATTCGCAGGTAGGGTGGTATGATCTCGTTCTGCGAAGGTCTCATGACCGAGCCGGGCGGGGTTATTCTCAGGCGGGAACTCGAGGTTTTAGATCACATCTTTCTAATCACTGACACTACTTTGCCCAGAATTTGGACGTCCTTAGTGATGATGGATTCTGTCTGCAAATTGGCCGACTGTAGGCGAACGTGATCCTGCTCTTTGAAAAAGCGCTTAACTGTCGCCTCATCTTCTAGCAGCGCTACAATGATGTCGCCGTTGTCTGCTGTGGGCTGCTGTCGAACGACCACATAATCCCCCGGCAGGATACCTGCCTCGATCATGCTTTCACCCTTGACCCTCAGAGCAAAAAAGGTCCCTCCTTCGTTGAGAACAACCTCATCCACCAATGTGAGATAGCCCTGAATGTTTTCCTCAGCGAGGATGGGCACACCGGCGGAAATCTCTCCGACGATAGGTACCAAAAGGCCCTCTCTCTTCTTAGACACGGGCCTCAACACGTGGATAGACCGTGCCTTGCCCGGCAAGCGGCGAATATAGCCTTTGCTCTCCAGAGCGTTTAAGTGCTTCTGGACGGCAGCGCTGGACCTCAGACCCACTGCCTGACCGATCTCCCGCATGGAAGGGGTCCAGCCCTCTTGCTGCTTTTCCACGATAAAGCTCAAGATGCGCCGTTGCCGGTCGCTCAGCTCCTGTTCCATTCCCTGGCCTTTCTTTTGCGAGAGATCGTCTTGATCATATTATACCAAATCTGGAGAGTTCTGAAAATCTCACACTCTATGAAGTCGATACAAATCGGCTCATGCACTAAATCCTACATCTAGGGGCCATTTCGTTGAATGACCACTAGGTATTGTGGAGAGGTTGACAATGGACCAGATTTCCTGTATAATAGCACGGGGGTGAACGGATGTTCACCTTCCGACGTGATACTTCCCGCGTCGGGAGAGGAGGCCGGCGGGTAAGGTATGGATGCTCTCAACCTCCAGGTGCGTCGGATTGACGGCGACCTGACCGAACTGCTCTTCAATCCGCGCCAGGTGGACCTGCGCGTGGGCGAAACGCTCACCCTGCGCGAGCGCGACTCTGGCCGCAGTGTGATCGTCCAGGTCATCGCCTTCCGCTCGGCCACTTACTCCGCCCTCTTTCGTGACCAATTGGACAGCCTGGTCGGTCCCGAACCGCTCCACGCGCCGCTGCTGGAAGCGATCTACTATGATCTGGTACTGCCTCAGAGCTCCGACGACCGGGCGGAGGAGATGGGGAATATCAAGGTGGCATTGGCGAAGATCCGCAAGACCGTCCCCGCCCCATCTGGCGCAGCGCCCGCCAACGGGCATGCCCAGTGGGAGCAGTGGGATGGCTGGATCCCCACCCGCGACGTGGAGGTCTTTCGTACCGACGACCGGGAAGTCTTCGCCAATGCAACGCGCGATCTAGGGCATCGGCTGCATTTAGGGCGCACGTTGGCCGGGCACGATTTCTACGTCGAGGGACAGGACATGGAGAAGGTCAATGTGATCACCGGGGTGAAGGGCAGCGGCAAGAGCCATCTCTCCAAGGTCATGCTGCTGCAACTGATCGCTCAGGGCGCGCCGTGCATCGTGTTTGACATCAACAAGGAATATATTCACCTACCAAAGGTAGAAGTAGATCCCCGCACCGGCCAGACCGTCCGGCGCGGGATCATCCACCTCGAGGCCGGCGGTAACTTTCGCTTGGGTGTGCGGCAGTTCGGCCTGGCGCCGCTGATGACGCTCCTTAAGCGCTTCGGCCTACCCGAGGTCTCGGCGCTCTACTTCGAGAACCGGCTGACGCGACTGTGGGCTGAGGCCGAGGCGCTGGACCGCAGCGGTGACCAGGTGCCCTACATTGGCCTGGAACAGCTCATACAAATGGCGGAGGAGAATGAGTTCGGCAGCGGTTCGAGTGCCCTCGTCGTCAACTACGCCATCCGCTCGCGGCTCGAAGCGCTTGGGAACACACGCATCTTTGCACGCACGCCCAAGGAGGCAGCCTCGCTGGGAAAGACGTATCGCAGGATCCGTGACGGTGGTGCGCTCATTGTTGACATTTCCGGCCTCTCCAACCTGGCGCGCGAGGGCTTCGTTCAGGCGATCATTGAACTCATCAAGGACCTGTGCCTCTGGGAGATCGAACACGGCACGCATCGCTTCCCTTTCATCTTCTTCGAGGAAGCCCACCTGTATGTCTCGCGCCAGAGCATTGATTACATTGTGACGCGCGCCCGCCACCTGGGCATCACCAGCTTCTTCGTCACGAACATGATTCACGGGCTGGATGAGACCATACTGCGCCAGGCGGATAACTTGTTCCTGCTGCGCATTCCCTTCGAAGACGACGTGCGCCACGTATCGCGTGGCGCAGCGATCGACTACGAGACGATGGCTGCCTTCGTACGCCGCCTACGGCAGCGCTACGCGCTCGTCGTCGGCAACATCACAGCGCAGTATCCGTTGATGTTTGAAGTGGACTCGCTAGAAGGGGTGAATACGGCAGGAGAGACGCGGTTTTTCTTTCGCAATAAGCAGTGAGCAGTAAACCACTCCCTAGCAAGCTGGGAGACATTCTCAAAGGAGTCGAATGGTGGATATGAAGCAGCTGAAAGGGGCCGCCGGGTACGCGGTCGAATGGCTCCAAACCGATCAGCGCGGCAAGACCAAAGAGCCGTACATCAAGCCCTCGTCGCTCGCCAAGGGATGTCTGCTGCGCGTCGCCTTTGAGCTTCAGGATAAGCCTAAACCGCCCTTCGACGAGCGGGTGAGACGCATTCTCCAGGTCGGCACCGACAGCCACCGCCGGCTGCAACGCAGACTGGCGCGCGCCTGCCTGGGCCAGGAGGTTTTCTTCGAAGTCCCCGAGTATCGCATCCACGGCTTCTGCGACGGCATCCTGTACATCCCGCTCGACAAGGCAAAGGATGAGGTCACTGCCGGCTTCTGGGCACTGGAGTTCAAGACGACCGCCTCCTCCGAGTTTGACAAGCTCAAGGCAGCCGACATACCGAAAGAGGAGCATGTCCGCCAGGCGCAGATTTACCTGTGGGGGATAGAGGAATACTACCAGGGGGCGATCCCATTAAAGGGCGCGATCATCTACTACGAGAATCGTGACACGCTGAAACATCTGGCCTTCGAGGTGTATCCCGACCCGGAGGGGATGACCGACCTGTTGGCACGGGTGAAGGCGATGCTGGCCAGGTTGGCCGAGGATCGGCTGCCGGACGATGTGCTCCCGCCGGACCATTGGGCACACGGCTATTGTCCCTACCTGGACATCTGCGAGCCGGGACAGAAGGCGCTGGAATGGCAGGCGGCGCAGCCGAAGTCTATCCCCGACAAGGTACTGGCTGACATCATCGCCAAGCGGATTGTGGCGAAGAAGGGGGCGGAGGCGATGACGGGTAAAAAGAAAAAGGGGACGCGATCGTTGGCAGACCTGACGCGGGACCTGGA
>JBHIAO010000157.1:0-11694 GCA_046758565.1 Anaerolineae bacterium | reverse complement strand
ATCTGCTTCGTCGTGGAGGAGCAGAGTAGCCAGCGCGCCATCGCTGCCCTGAAGACAGCCTTCGAGCGGGAATTGGCCCGGCAGGATATCGACCGCATCATCGCGGACGACAATGTGGTGATTATCGCCGTGGTTGGAGTCGGCATCCGCAGCACCCCGGGCGTTGCTGCGAAAGTCTACGGTGCTCTGGGTCGAAACGGTGTCAACGTGATTTCCAGTGCTCAGGGTTCGTCGGACCACAATCTTTCTCTAGTGGTGGCCGAGGAAGACGCTGACGCGGCGGTCCGACACATCCACGGTGAGTTTGAGCTAGGGATGTGATACGTGAAACGTAAAACGTGAAACGTGAAGATTCCCAAGTGAAATCCTCACGTTTCACGTTTTACGTTTTACGCTTGCTCCCCAGATTGATGAGTCGAGTCAGCTTATGAGGCGAATTCCTCTGATCCAATTCGGGGTGGGTAACGTTGGCCGCTCATTGATCGAGCAGGTCATCGCAACTCGTGGGCGACACGCCGAGCTGTTGGGCTTGCGGCTGGAGTATGTGGCATTAGCCGACAGCGACGGCGCTGTGGTCAACAATGATGGGCTCGACGATGCCGCGCTCAACGAGGCGATTGAGGTAAAGGCCGGCGGCGGCCGGCTCAACGATCTGGACGCCGGCTACGTTCAGCGCGATCCAGCGGCCATCGTCGATGTCGCCGGCGCGGACCAGGCTATCGTCATCGACGTGACGGCGACGCAAGTCACGATCCCAGCTTTGCTGGGAGCTCTCGAGCGAGGTTATCGCGTGGTCACGGCGAACAAGTTGCCACTCAGTGAGTCCTTCGCCTTGTTTCAGACCCTGACCGCCGATCGGCGGACGCGCTTTGAAGCGACGGTGGGCGCCGGTCTCCCTGTGATCAGCACCCTCCAGACGCTAATCGATACCGGTGATGAGGTGCAGCGCATCGAGGGCTGTCTTAGCGGTACCGTGGGCTTCATCTTCGCTCAGCTCGAGGCCGGTGGTGCCTTCTCCGAGGCGGTCCGCGAGGCCAGGCGGCGCGGCTACACGGAGCCCGATCCACGTGAGGACCTGGCCGGCAGGGACGCTGCCCGCAAGGCGCTGATTCTGGCACGCATGCTGGGTTACCCTCTCGAGTTCGAAGATGTCGAAGTCGAGCGGTTGTATCCCCAGGAGATGGATGCCCTCACCGTCGACGAGTTCCTGGCCGAGGTGGAGGCCCTGAACGAGGAGTTTGCGACCCGTGCGGCCGAGGCCAGTGCGTCGGGCCGGCCGCTGCGCTACGTCACCGAGGTCGTCGATGGGCGCTGTCGCGTGTCCATGACCACAGTCGATCCGGACAGCCGGCTGGCTCACATCCAGGCCTCAGACAGCATCGTCGTCTTCCACACAGCACGGTATGCAGACAATCCGCTCGTCATTTGTGGTCGGGGACCGGGGCCGGTCGTGACCGCGGCGGGGGTGCTGGGGGACATCCTGGCTTTGGCACTGTAACGTCCTGTCCGAAAACCGCTGATGGAACTAAAGGGAACCAGGGGGAACCAAGGGGAACTCCTTCTGAAGCCCCCTGATAGGTGGGTGAATCGTTACTCTGCTCATTAAGTAGCCAGTTGGTGAGGAAGCCAGGCCAGTGGCGTCTGCTTTCTGGTCTGCGGGGAAGATGAGTATGAGAAAACTTTGAGCACGCCGCTCACGGGCGGGGACGTGATGACCTGGGTTACTATCTGGCGAAGGTCATCCGACAGGCTCTCAAGACCGTCAAGCTGGAGCAGAAACGGACCGAATTCGCCATATCGGGTGAGAGAGGAGACGGCAAGGAAAGCAATGCTCAGTGGCTGGCGCTTGTCCAGGTCAAGTCGCAAGTAGACTCCATCGGCAAGCTCAACCGTGCAAGATGCATGCCCTTCCTTAAAGAATACTTCTGGATGGCGCGGAACACTTGAGCACCAAGCGAGGTTATGTCATGAACAAAATCAAAGTCGGTGTCCTCGGCGCAACGGGCGCTGTGGGGCAGCGGTTTGTACAACTGTTGGATGGTCATCCGTGGTTTGAAATATCGGCTCTGGCGGCGTCGGAGACGTCGGCCGGCAACACCTACGCCGAAGCCTGTACCTGGCGCATCTCGGCCGACATGCCCGAGGCCGTACGAGACGTGGAGGTGCTGCCGATCGAGCCTGGCTTCGAGGCCGATATTGTCTTCTCGGCGCTGCCTGGCGGCGTTGCCGGCTCAGTCGAAGTGACCTTCGCCGAGGCTGGCCACGTTGTGTGCAGCAATGCCAGCGCCCATCGGATGGCCCCCGACGTGCCGCTGCTCATCCCCGAAGTCAACCCGCAGCACCTGAGCTTGATCCCCCACCAGCAGCGCAATCGTGGCTGGGAGAAGGGCTACATTGTCACCAACCCCAATTGCACAACCATCCACCTGGTTCTAGCGCTGCAGCCACTGCAGTTGGCTTTCGGGTTGGACCACGTGGTGGTTGCCACCATGCAGGCCCTGTCGGGGGCGGGCTACCCCGGTGTGCCGTCGTGGGACATCGTGGACAACGTGATGCCTCATACCTACGGCGAAGAGTGGAAGGTAGAGAACGAGCCTCGCAAGATCATGGGCCAGTTCGATGGCGATGGTATCTTGGCTGCGGACTTCGTCATCAGTGCCCATTGTCACCGAGTCGCCACGTTGGATGGACACTTGGAAGCCGTGTCGGTCAAGTTTAAACAGCCGGCGACGGTGGACGAGGTGATCGCGGCCTTTCGCGAGTTCCGGGCCGAGCCCCAGGCGCTGGATCTGCCCACAGCTCCGCGAAATCCGGTGGTGGTACGCGCCGAGGCAGATCGGCCGCAAACTCGGCTGGATCGCATGGCTGAGCGGGGGATGGCCTCGGTGGTGGGCCGTATACGTGAGGATCCGGTCCTTGACATCAAGTTCCTGGTACTCGGCCACAACACCATCCGGGGAGCGGCCGGCGCTTCGATCTTAAATGCGGAGCTGTTGGTAGCGAAGGGGTACGTGGGTGACCAGGCCGTGGCGCAGCGCCAGACTGTTCGCTTGCCGCGCGCGCTCGCCGAGGAAATGATCCAGCATTCCCGTATCGGCGCGCCACATGAAGTGTGCGGGATTCTGGCCGGTGAAGACAGGCGCTTCACCCGCGTATACCCGGCGCGCAACGTTGCTGAGAATCCCGCTGTGACGTACGAGATGGATCCGCAGGAACAACTGCGGATCTTCAAGGAGATTGACAAGCGGGATTGGGAGGTGGCCGGCATCTACCATTCACACCCGGCCAGTCCAGCATACCCGTCGCCCACGGACATGCGCCTGGCCTTCTACCCCGACGCAGTTTACTTCATCATCTCGCTGATGGAGCCCGATCGACCCGTCGTTCGCGCCTTCCGACTGGAACAAGAACGTGGTGCAACCGACGAACTGAAGGTCGTGTTCGCAGATTGACACAGGGTTGATGGCAGGCGAGTCCACATGACTGCCGCTTTGACAGGGCTGGCTGGTCACAGTAAGCTTCCCACTGCATCACCACAGGTAATGGCCCGTAGTGGCGACTTATGAAGTTTAAGAAAATAATCGAGCAATCGAAGGCTGTCTGGCCTTCACAAGTGGCGGCGTTCCCAAACCTGCGGCGTTTAGCCGCCAGGTCCTGTGCTCGCTAACCAAGGCGTCCCCTCGACAGGCTCGGGACGTCGCCTATGCTACTGTCGTGTTAGACGCAGTCGCCGAATCTTTTTGACAGGGCCAGGCGTCTGTGGTATGCTTGCCCCATAACCCAGCGTGACGGACCAGAGTTACTTTGTCCGCTGATTGGTCAATTCGTTCACTTACAGGAGAGACGCTACTATGCTACGGTTGTCATTGCCCCCAAAAACCACCGAGGTGCTTGGCGAAGAAGCGCCGCGGAACTCGCCCAATGGGCCGCTGACGCATTCGCGTTGCACGATCAGTCGGTAGATCGCGACGAGTACCGTGAATTTCTCTCACGGTTGGATATCGTGGAACACAATATCTCCGGATTGAAGACCGAGGTTTCGGGGTTGAAAGCCGAGATCATTGAGCTCCGGCGTGGGATGGACGCGCGCTTTGACACGGTGCACACGCGCTTTGATACAATGGAGAAACGGTTTGATGCCCGCTTCGACCGCCTGCAGAGTGATGTGCATGTGCGAATTGATACTATTTATGACGCGATGCGCTCGCAGACGCGCTGGCTCGTGGGGACATTGATTGCAGTTGGCGGGTTGATTTCGGTACTCATCACGATTTTTGAGTTTATTAAATAGTCCAGGTTTATGAGTCGATGAGTAAACTTGAGGAAGTACCGGTACTCCGCATTGTACTGGTCAAGAACCTGGTTTTGCACGAAGAAACCGATCCCCGCCGTGTCGAGGGGCTGATGCATCGGATTCGTGAGGACGGGCTGTTGAAGAACCCGCCTGTCGTAGCGCCCATGAGCGAGGCCGGCCACTACGTGGTCCTAGACGGTGCGAATCGGGCGGCGGCACTGGCCGGCCTGGGGATTCGGGATGCTGTGGTTCAAGTCGTCGATTACGACACGGTGCAGGTGGATACCTGGAACCATCTGGTAGCTGGGGTCGGCGACGAGGCGTTGTTTGAGGCGATTCGAAGCATCCCGGACATCGACATGCGCGGGGCGGATTTGGAGACGGCGCGCCGGCTGTGGCGCGAGCGTGCCGTTTTGGCCTATGTCGTGGGTCGTGATGGCGACGTGTACATCATCGAAGCTGGCGAGAATCTGCAGCAGAGTGCTCAGTTGCTGAATCGGATGGCCGATGTCTACCGCGGCGAGGCGATGATCTACCGGGTGCAGACAGACGACACCGGGGAGATGCTGTCGTACTATGATGATGTCGCGGCGACGATCATCTACCCACCGTTTCAGCCGGCCGATATTTTGAACCTGGCGAGCAACAGTGCCAAGCTGCCTACGGGCATCACCCGCCACATCATTCCGCGCCGGGCACTGCGGGTAAACATCCGTCTCGAGTTGCTTGCCGAAGACCGGCCTCTGACAGAGAAGAACGCGTGGCTGGAGACTTGGCTGCGGCGCAAGCTGCAGAACAAGGAAGTCCGTTACTACGAAGAGGCCACGTTCCTGTTCGATGAGTAGGAGACAGACCAGTAAACCGGCTTACAGGAATCCGATGCGGGTTCTGATATGCTTGTGCGTGGTTTGACAAATTGACGGTTTTGAATACAATAATTGCACAATTTACTTCAGGGTAGTGCGTAAGAGGAAAACAGAGTGCTCATGACTTTCGTACGATGCGTCTGTCTTAAGCGGGGGTGGTAGCGTAGGCCCCGGCTGCTCGCCTTGGTAACGAGGCCCAGTGAGCAGCGCGATTCGGGCCGGCACTGCTCCCGCAGCTTCAGGTGGAAGCAGCGATGAGGGTTCCGCACCACGGTACTCATCGGTCCGGCCTGGGATCTTGTCTGCCCAAAAGATGGGGCAGATGCGTCGTAGGTGAGTTTTAGCAGCGGGTATGGCCATCATGCGGTCGTGCCGGCGGACTCATCGCTGTGATGTTCCTTGATAGAACACGGGCGATGAGTTTTTTGTTTTAATCTCGTTTCAAGTGCTTCGAGCATAGTGCAAGAGGAGGTTGTGTTCGACAATGGTGACTGTATTTGTGCCAACACCGTTGCGCAAGCTTACCAACGGTCAGTCCAGGGTGGAAGTGGCTGGTAGCAGCGTCCGCGAGATTCTCGCCAACCTTGAAGCCGACTACCCTGGATTTGAGGATCGCGTATGTGAGGGCGGTGAGATTAAGCGCTTCATCAACCTGTTCGTTGACGGCCAGGAAATCCGCACGTTGGACGGGTTGGACACCGCCGTGAGCGAGAACGCTGAGATGTCGATAATTCCGGCCATGGCCGGTGGGGCCTCCTCACTGTAGGGCGGATTTGCTGGCTGCCTCGCGGTTGGGTGGCAAGCTTGACCTCCCAGGAAGTGGACAGGCTTCCCAATTTGCTGAGTTTGTACTATACTTATCTTAGTAACTGAACGCTCAGCTCATATGGAGGCATGCAGATGACACAAGAAGAGATGACCCAATCGACGAATGGTGACGAGAAGGCGTGGACGCCGGAGCAGGAGCGGATTCGCGAAGCTCTGCGCATGGTGGTTGACCCTGAATTGGGGATTGACGTCGTGACTCTGGGCTTGATTCGGGACATCGTTTTCCACAGTGAGGACGACACAGAGGTCCAGATGATTATGACGACGCCGTTTTGCCCCTACGCCGGCGCTATTATCCAGCAGGTCCAGCAGGTCGCGGCTCACGCTGTCGATGGAGCAGCCCGCGTCACACTATTGGATGAGCCGATGTGGGAGCCAAGCATGATGGAGGGCGGCGACATCTTCGGTGAGTGGGGCTTGATTTAGTGAAGATGGGCAGAGAGGGAAGGCCATGATCGCGCCTACAATGGTCCAAGACTATCCTCGGATAACGACTGCTACTCGGCCACGAGAGAGTGGCATTCTACGGCATATCGGCCATACTCCTTTGCTGCGGATCCGTGTCCTGGCCGACGAGATTGCACCGTCGGTGGCGGTGTATGCTAAGGCCGAGTGGCTCAACCCGGGTGGATCCGTGAAGGATCGGCCGGCCTTGCGTATCATTCAGGAGGCCGAGCGCAGCGGCGAGCTTACACGTGACAAAATCCTCCTGGACTCGACGTCGGGGAACACCGGCATTGCCTACGCGCTCATCGGGGCCAGCAAAGGCTATCGGATCACACTGGTGATGCCCGAGAATGTGAGCCAGGAGCGCAAACGCATCGTGCGGGCTTACGGCGCCGAGGTGATCTTGACGGATCCATTGGAAGGCTCCGACGGGGCTATTCTCGAGGCGCGACGCCTTGTACACGAGTATCCTGATCGCTATTTCTATGCCGATCAATACAACAACGATGCTAATTGGCGCGCTCACTATGAGACGACCGCGCCAGAAATCTGGGAACAAACCCGTGCGCAGATCACACACTTCGTCGCCGGCATCGGCACCTCCGGAACGTTGATGGGAATCGGGCGCTACTTGAGGGAGCGGAACCCCGATGTGCAGTTGATAGCGGTTGAACCAGCCGACGAGCTGGAAGTGATCGAAGGGCTGAAGCACATGGAGACCGCTATCGTGCCCGGCATCTACGACCCCAGCTTCCCGGACCGTCATGTTCCGGTATCGGCCAATGCTGCTTACCAGACGGTCCGCCGGCTAGCTCGTGAAGAGGGTCTGTTTGTTGGTTTCTCCTCTGGCGCCGCGCTGCACGCGGCACTCCGGGTGGCGCGCGAGATTGACGAGGGTGTTGTTGTAACGCTGTTCCCAGATGGTGGAGGCAAGTATTTGAGTCTGAACTTGTGGGAATAAGAAAGTGATCAGTGTTCAGTGTTCAGTAATCAGTGTTCAGACTCTGGTCACTGGTTACTGGTCACTGATCACTGGTTACTGATCACTGGCTTGGGCAGCGACAGAACGTGAAGAGTTAATGTGCAACAAGAGGGGCATGTGATGCAGCCGATTACGGGTAACTACGAAGAGGTTCAGCTATCGAATGAGGAGATACGACGGTATAGCCGGCATCTGATCATGCCGGAGGTGGCGCTGGAGGGCCAGAAGAAGTTAAAGGTCGCCAGTGTTCTGCTTATCGGGACGGGCGGGCTGGGCTCGCCCATGGGGATGTATCTGGCGGCTGCCGGCGTGGGTAGAATCGGCCTGGTCGATTTCGACGTGGTGGAGTTCAGCAATCTGCAGCGTCAGATCATCCACTATACCACGGATGTGGGCCGGCCGAAGCTCGGATCGGCGGCGGAGAAGCTGCGGGCCATCAACCCCCACGTCGAGATTGTGACCCACGAGACGATCTTCGACTCGGGCACCGCGATGGACATTGCCAGGGACTACGACATCATCGCCGATGGCACCGACAACTTCCCGACCCGCTATCTGACCAACGATGTGTGTGTGCTCCTGGGCAAGCCTAACGTTCACGCCAGCATCTTCCGCTTCGAAGGTCAGGCGTCGGTCTTCTACGCGAAAGAAGGCCCCTGCTATCGCTGCCTGTACCCCGACCCACCGCCGCCAGGTGAAGTTCCCAGTTGTGCCGAAGGCGGTGTTCTGGGGATCTTGCCAGGCATCCTCGGTACCATTCAGGCGACGGAAGTGATCAAGCTCATTCTCGGGATTGGCGAGTCACTGATTGGCCGGCTGCTCCTGTTCGATGCGTTGGATATGTCCATGCGCACGCTCAAGCTGCGCCGTGACCCGGCGTGCCCGATTTGCGGCGACCATCCGACGATTCACGAACTCATCGACTACGAGGAGTTCTGCGGTGTGCCCATTGGGACTGAGTACATCGAGGAAGAACTGAGCCCCGAGTGGGAGATCACGGCGACGGAGCTAGCTGAGCGGGTGAGTCGCGATGGCCGGCACCTGGTTCTGGTCGATGTGCGGGAGCCACACGAAGCCGAGATCGCCGACATCCCGCAGAAGACTAAGCTGATTCCGCTGGGCGACCTGCCGGCCCGCATGCACGAGTTGGATTCTACCGACGAGATCGTGGTTTTCTGCCGCTCCGGTGCACGAAGTGCCACGGCACTGCGGCTGTTGCGCGACGCCGGCTTCACTCGACTCAAGAACCTCAAAGGCGGCATCCTGGCCTGGTCCGACGACGTAGATCCGAGCGTGCCCAAATACTGAGCTGGGGAGCAGGGGAGCGAGGGAGAGGGGGAGATGAGGAGCCTTTCTCCATCGCCCTCTTGTCTCCTCCTCACCCCCTCGCCTCTGCACCCCTGCTCACATAACCACCGACAACCTCTTGCCCAACCTTCATGCGCGGTCCATCTGCCCGCTTGCTGCGAAGCGAGCATATACCTCTACTCACTGCACGCAGCAACACACGAATTCCTGCCAATCTGTACAATAGGCCGCGAAGTTCAGCACAGGCTGTACATAACCTGCCCATAACCTGCCGGATGACATGTCGATGAGCCATGCCGTGCGAGGCGCCAGACAGGGTGCTTCAATGCCGAGCACATGTAGGGGACTTTCAAGAAGATAACTGTCCCACCTTGCTCGGCCTGGATTGCCAAATCCAGGCCATACCCGCCGGATTTGACAATCCGGCGGGAGCGGCTGGGGCAATCTAAATTCTTGAACTCCCTAAGGGTGTCTCGTGCGGCGGTATACCTACCCCGGAGTGTGTTGGGAGTCTAGTCCACGATGGTAAAGGGAGAGCCAACATCTGGATGGCCCGCCGAGGACGAGGCCGGCTGGGACACAGCCTGCAAACTTCTAGAGGCAGGCCAGTACGAGCGAGTGGCCGAGCTCCTTCGCGAGTCGCAAGTAGCAACCGAACGAACAGGTAACCCGACCCTCGCTGACATCCTGGCCGCAGCTCAGCAGATTTGTCTGGCATGCGACCAATGTCACACGGAAGCAAAGTGGCACCTGCAGGCGTACGAGGAAGCCGCGAGACGAGAGCATGAGTTAAAGCGGGAGCTTAACCACATCCTGCATCGCATCGGCGGACGTCGGGTGCCCGAAGTGAAGAGGGAGCAATCAGACCCAGCGACCGCCCGGAGAACTGACATGGGCTTCAATCAAGGAGGTTCGTCACAGCGTGAGGAGCGTCCTGGCCTTTGGCAGCGCGTCCGGGGCCTACTGGCTTGGGACTCAAGTCCCCGGTCAACAGAGCGGGAAGCACTCGGGGAATCTGCCGAGGCACCGGCGCTACCCCCCGCCGAGAAGGCTGCGACGCCGGCTGGTCGCTCCGCTCAAGAGTCCGGGACGCCGGCCTTACCTCCCGCTGAGCAGCCTGAGGTGCCGGCTCCATCCCCCGCCGAGAAAACGAAGAAGAAACAGCGCCGCGTGCCTTCGCTTGCTAGCTATTGCTTTGGGCAATTCCGGGTATATCAGAACGACGAACTGATCACAGCGTGGAACGGCCTGAAGGGCCAATCAATTCTCAAGTTTCTGGTAGCGCACGTGGGCGAGCCGATCAGGAAGGACATTCTGATGGACGTTTTCTGGTCCGATGCCGATCCCGAGGCCGCTCGCCGCAATCTACATCAGGCCATATACAATCTACGGCAAACGCTGCGGCAGGGCCATCCGGACTTCCAGTACATTCAATTTGAGCATGACTGCTACTTGCTCAATCCGGAGATGGACATCTGGATCGACTTTGCGGAATACGAGAGGCACATTAGGGCCGGCCGGCGTCTCGAGGCTGCCGGGCAACTCACAGACGCCATGGAGAAATACAGCATCGCAGAAGGTCTCTATGAAGGCGATTTCCTGGAAGAGGACCTGTACGAAGACTGGCCCAGGTTGCAGCGCGAACACCTTCGGAGCACATATCTGGGCATTGCGGATCGTTTGAGCGAGTATTATGTGCAGCAGGGCCAGTACACGGCTGCGATTGCCCTTTGCCACAAGGTCCTTGCTCACGACAACTGCTATGAGGAAGCGCATCGGCGGCTCATCCAGTGTTACCTGGCGCAGGCGCAACGCCATCTGGCGGTCCGGCAGTATCAGACCTGCGTACAGGCATTGAAAGAGGAGCTTGACCTCACGCCGTCCGACGAAACTGTGGCGCTGTATCGACGTATCATCGCTGCCCTGTAGTGCTGTTTTGCACTCACCGGTTGTTAAACGATTCTGCAGAGGCGCTCAATTCGCCAATACAGCGCAATTGAGCAACTTATGAGTATAAATTAAGAAGTAAGTGATATAATGGTTCTGGAATTCCAAAGACCTGAGCGCTCAGACTCGTGTCGTGTTCTGGCGAATCCAACCTCAGAAAGGAGAACCGAACCATGGTTACTGCAGCTCAAGAAGTGAGAACTGTTCAGCGCGGTAATGGCGCGGAGGCCGTGCGGGAGGCTGCTGCGATCGCAGAGCGAGTGATAGTCCGCGAGATGACGGTCGAGGACGTGAAGGCGATGCTTGAGGCCCAGGTACAGGCCGCGCTTGAAGAGGCAATGGCGACCCCGGGCGAAGAGATCGCTGAACCGTTGGGGTGGTGGAATCTCTTTGCCATCGGCCCCATCCAGCCGATCGCGGTCGGAGGCCCACTGCTGCCGCATCAGATAATCAAAGCCGGCGAGCCGGCCTTCGTCGCAACGATCCTGTTCCTCAACCCGTTCTTGATCCTGCCCGGCCCCACCACCGCGGCTGACGTGTTGTCAAACTTCGCCCTGCCATATGAAGTCCGGTACCAGACTGGAAACCTGACCACCTGGGCTCTGGGCGCGCCGAATGCTGTGCAAAACGGCAACCTGGTGCCCGGACAGTTCGTGTATGTCGACGTGCTGGCGTTTATGGGCCAGCAGACGGGCCTGTTTGAGATGAATATCTCGGCCCGCCTTCTGGGCACGGCCCCGCCCTTCGTTAACGCGCCGCAATTCGCCGGCTACGCGAGGGCAGTGATCGACATCGACCCCGATCTGTTCATCAGTCCCCCGCCGTTCTTGCAGTTTGACTTCCCGATCCGCTTCCAGGTCTACCCGTAGCTCGAAGCGGAGACCGTGTCCCCACGGTAATGCCGGCCCGGCTTCAAAAGGCCGGGCCGGCATCCAGAACGAATTGGAGGCAAGTATGCACATTGATCGAATGACGATGGCGCGCGCCCGGCTGGCGCTGAGCGAGGCAGTTCAGGGTTTTCT
>JBHIAO010000156.1:0-11726 GCA_046758565.1 Anaerolineae bacterium | reverse complement strand
TTTCTGGACGTTGAAACGACCGGGCTCGAACCCAAGCGCGGGCATCGGGTGTGTGAGATAGCGGTCGTTCGGACGGTTGGGCGGTTGGAGACACGACGATTCAGTTCGCTGATCAACCCTGGCCGGCGGATCGGTGCCGGCGCCCGGGCGGTTAACGGCATCACAGACAGCATGGTGGCGCATGCTCCGCGATTCCACGAACTACTCGATGAGGTGCTTCCCCTGCTGGAGGGCACCGTCATCGTCGCCCACAATGCCCCGTTCGATCTTGGGTTTGTCAATCGCGAACTGCGCCTGGCCTGGCACGCTGATCTCCAAAACCCCATCGTAGACACACTGGCCATTGCCCGTCAAGCGTATCGGTTTCCGAGCAACAGTCTCGACGCCCTATCTCGCCGGCTGGGATTGTCACATCCGCAGCAACACCGCGCACTGGGCGACGCACTGGCCGTAAAAGGCCTGTTGTGGTGGTTGGCCGACGACCTGCAAACCAAGGACGTAAAGACGGTGGGCGATCTGCTCGATGTCCAACGTGGCCGGCATCGGAGTGCCGTGGTCGTCGAGCCGATCCCGCTTGAACTGGAAGACGCGATCAACCGTGGCCGGCCAGTCCAACTCCGCTATCTGTCACGTCTAGGCAGCATCAGCGATCGTTGGGTGGAACCGATCCGGATCGACATGCGGTCGGGCCGGCGCTACCTGGTGGCCTACTGCCGCCTGCGTCGGGCTGAGCGATCGTTCCGGCTCGATCGGATTCTGGAACTCAGGAGCTAGTACTTGGACAAACTCTCTCAAGCATGCTATAATGTAGGCGTGCTACAGTCTGGTCGTCGTTACTACGGCACCCGCGGCCAGCTCGGGCGAGGAGTTTACGTCCGTAATCTTGACACCTCGTCGGAAGCTGGCCTTGTTCATGTGATCAAACAGGAGGCGGAACGCGCTT
Organism: Anaerolineae bacterium; assembly: GCA_046758565.1. Classification (GTDB taxonomy): domain Bacteria; phylum Chloroflexota; class Anaerolineae; order Epilineales; family JAANWY01; genus JBHIAO01. The sequence goes on along the minus strand of JBHIAO010000156.1, from coordinate 10,783 downwards.
ATTATGCAGCCGATTGAGACAGTGGAGTTTTGGCAGGAGGAATTCGAGGTTTCGGAACAAGATCTGGAATCTCTCTACGAACAGTTCATAGAAGACGAGATCGCTCGAACGACGGAGCAACTGACTCGTCTCCTCATTGAGCGCCGGACTAGGCAGGCAGAGCACGCCCGTCAGGCACAGATGCAGTCTGAGGGCACCGCCTACCAGCCAAAGGAGACCTACGAGATTGGCCAACGCTTAGTCTTTCTTGCACTGGGCGACAATGTGGCCGGCGAGGTGGTCGGCATCCGCGAGGGGCGCAACCCGGAATACGGAGGATTTATGGTTATCCGGGTGAGACTGGAGGGTGACGGCATACGAGAATTCGCTAGCGAATTCCCAGAACCCCACATCCTGAATATTGAAGACAAACCAGCTTCCGTCGACGATCTCTACCATCAATTTGGCGACATCGTCCGGGAACAACTGCTGGAGGTACTATCTGAGAATCCGGAGTTTGTCCGCTACGGTGATGAATGGATTCTCAAGGGCCTGCTCCCAGAGGTTCACGTGGGCCATCGGAACATCGCCGAAGCGATGATCGTAGTTGCCGGGGAGGCACTGCCCACAGAACGACTCCTCGAAGAGATTGAGCTGTCGGAAGACACTCCGCTGGAGACTCGCAAGCTCGCACTAAATCAAGCCCTCGATGAAGATGGGCGCTTCATCAATGTGGGAGCGATTAGCGAACCCCTTTGGGCATTGGCCTATCAGCGCGAGGAGTCAGCATGACCACACGTCGCCTGCAACGCCCCACGGTTGAGACGAAGTTTCACGTTGACCCGGCGTGGTGGCAACATGCCGGTCGTGACTTCCGCGTGTACTTGTATGGTGCGCTATGCCCAATATGTCGGGAAGAATTATCGCCGACCGATGGAAACCTTGAGACCGTAGACTACGTGGACCCGCAGACCGGTGAGGTGCGACGCCTCAATGAGCTGTGGGCCCGGTTGTTGTCCCACTGCAGCCAGCAGCCGGCATACGTAGAGCCCAACACGCCCCTCACGGCAGCCCTTTTCCGGACGCTGTTGGCAAGCGGCAACCGTCCCATGACTCCAAAGGAGCTTCAGCGACGTATCGGGAAGAGCAGCCCACAAACCATTCTGCGGATCCTGGCCGGCCGCACCCACTACGGTATCCTGCCGGCGGAATAAAAAGAAAAAGTGGAAGGTTCCCCTGGCAACGACCTACTCTCCCAGGCCGCCTCCAGCCAAGTACCATCGGCGCTGGCGGGCTTAACTTCCGGGTTCGGGATGGGACCGGGTGTGTCCCCGCCGCTAGAGTCACCAAAGGAACCTTCCACTCAGTTGCTGAGTCAGATTATAGCAAAGGCCGGCGTCTGAGTCAAGCACCACTACCGTGCCTCGAGCCACACCAGGAGCGGCAGGTACAGCTCTGTGGGCACAAGTGTCGTAGCCGCATGCACGGTTGTGATGCCGGTGCCATCATTGACCTGTGCAACATTGGTGATGACCCCGTACCCTATGACACGTGCGCGGTAGTGAATCGAGACTGGCGGCCTGTCTCGGGGCACTCGGCCTTCCCAAATGATATGCTGACCATCCGACGTGGCCCGTCCAGACGACGCGGATAGCGAGCCCTCGATGAACTCGAGCTGTGGGGGCAACTCGTCCTGCAGCGACATCACGCTCCCGTCAGCGGTTCCGCGATTCTGCAATGTGACTGTGTACGTCAGCACATCGCCCAACCCGGCCCGCATGTGGCTCACACTTTTCTCCGATTCCGACAGGTCCGGTGCATCAACTCGCACCGCTGCGTATCGCTGGAGCTTCAGACCACCCTCGTCCTCAATATCGACGCGGTGGACAACCGTCGTGGCGTCCGGCACGGACAGAGCTAACTGAATCCGGTAATCCACTGTAACTTCTTCGCCGGCCGGCACACTGGTCTGCCATCGCATAACGCGTGCGATCGGGTCGTAGTCAGCTCCCCGCAGACTGCCGACGACGTATTCAGCTTGCGATGGCAAGAACGCCCGAACCTTCGCCTTGCTGGCCGATGATTGCCCATCATTACGCAGAACGATGATCACTGCCAACTCATCTCCTTCGGCGGCCACGGCTCGGTCGAAGGCCACGGAGGAGGCATGCAAGGGGCTTAGCCAGTCCAGAACTCGCCCCATAACAATATCCGCGACGGGGCGGGAGAACGCCTCAAAAGGAAATGCGAAGAAAACGCTCTTAAATGCCGGCTGTGGCCGGTCTCCTGACCGAGCCACCCCCGGGGCGTACGAGACGGCAACTGGCCGATTTCTGTTTCCTCGGAATACCACTGAAGCGTCATCCACCGGTTCGATAGCGTCGCTGTGATTAGGGAAAGGGTACTCGAGCTCGAACGGACCAAGCCCGTCACCGATGGCATTGCCGGCTTCGCCTGTGATAAGCGTGCTGGTGATGTCCTCTGTGTACGTCACCACCCCCAGATAGTCATGTGCGAAAGTCTTCAACCCATTGGTGTACAGATAATCCTGCGATGAGAGCAGCAATCGGCCGCCACTGGCAAGGTACTCGGCAAGTGTCAATTCCTGATCGGGTGTCAGGGTCTGGAACCAGTCATAACCGGTGAACCAGATCACCACGGGATACAGATCGAGCGTGTCACTCGGCGGTGATCCCAGTGCTTCACCGGTATTCCATCCTACGGGCCAGTCGTCGTAGCCGATGCCCAGACCCTCGAGAGTCACCTCGTAGTACTCTTCTACGTTGATCCACCGGTCATCGTCGACTAGAAGTATTCCTGCCGGCGTCTTGGTCGTTAGAGTCACTTCATCTGAAACCGGCTCTCCGTTCAGCCTGGAGTCCAATACGGCTGTCAAAGTGACTTGATCGGCTGTGTGGCGTGGGGTGCCGGGCGGAACGCCAACTTTCACGCCAACGGTGATCGCTTCACACGAGGCAATCCTGATGGGTTGCGCAAGTGGCTCCCCGAAATCACCGTTCCACAGACTGGCCTCCCAATCGCCGGCCTGAAGCGATAAGTGGAATATGTCGGTCCTACGCCCGGTATTTCGTACTTTCACGATGTGCTCCGCAGTGCTACCGGCCGGTACAATCTTCCAACTCGGGTGTTGCCCTGCGCCCATCGAAGGGTCGGCTGCTACCCTGACACCCAGCGTCGGGAGAGGTGCGGTGAGAGACTGAATCGCTCGTGCGAGGACTTCGGATCGCGCCGCTGCTGTCTCCACCCCCTCGAACCCAAAGGCCAGGTACACCACCCGGTAGGGCAAACACTGTCCGACAACAACAAGGCCGGCCGGCAGTAGTCCATCAGAGTTCGTATCAGGATCGCCATAGTAAAAGGCAACCTGCACAGACTCGCTGTCGCGGGCAGCGATCTGGTCGGGGAAGCGTTGATTCCGTGCACTGTCGGCTCGGCCCAGCGCAAGCCGCAGATCCTCGAAGTCCGTGCCGGTGGCGCCATACGCCTTCCGATAGCCGGAATCGTCCTTCACATAGACAGCTCGCAGGTAATCCCGGTAGTAAGGCGCAAAGAAATCCCGGGAGCCGCCGCCGTCCCAGTAGCCTACGTCTTGGCCGGTGAGCAGCAGCCGGCCGCCGGCTTCGAGATAGTTGGTGATGGCACTTGAGGCGCCGATGAGGCCAGGTGCGTCGCGGGGCGACGACCAGATAGTGATATCGTAGGCCGATAGAGCCTTGGCAGTGGGCAAATCTCTCTCCAGGTTCTTGATCCGCCAGATGTCGTAGGTATAGTCCAGATCGTTCAGCGCTTCAGTGAAGAATCGGCCCTGGCTGCCGTAGTACCAGGCACCACTGTCCACCAACAGAATCGACGGCGCTGCCGGCAATTTGAAGTCCTGTCTTGTCAACTGATCAACCGTAATACTGACTGAGGCATGGCCGATCCGATGCCCCTTGCTCACAACCTCTAGCTCGTATTCGCCGGGTGGCAGTCGCATCGCATACTGACCAGGGGGCGGACCCGTCAGAGCGGACACGGGCGTTCCGACGACGTTGATCTCAGCCGCCAAAGGGCCACCAGTTGCTTCGTCAGTGACCTGTCCCGACAGGTCGCCGAACGGTTGGAGTACCAGACTGATGTCCCGGGCCATCCGGGCATCCTTGCTGATCCGAAACCCCTGCACAGCGGCGGGTTGATAGGCAAACGCTGTGACAAGTAGATCGTACGGGCCGGGCGGCAGCGTTAGCTCGTAGTAGCCTTCCACGTTGGTCGTCGTGTGTACGAACACCCCACCTTCGCGGCGACTGACGGACACCTGCGCCCCGGCTATCGGCTCGCCATCGACTGCCCGTTTCACACGCCCGTGAAGGGTCCCCACGTTCATGATGTTGGCAACCGCCCGATACGCATCAACCAGGCCCCAGCCGATGTCATTGTTTGGCACCGTCTGCCCCATCGTTGCTGCGGTTGACTTCAGGATTTCCTCGATCTTGTCCGGGCTCAGATCGGGATCCGCCTGACGCATCAGCGCCACGATGCCGGATACATGGGGCGCTGCCATGGACGTACCGTTCCAGGCCTGCCGGCCACCGCCAGGCACAGCAGACCGGACGCCAGTACCCGGCGCCACAACCTCCGGCTTCGTCTCCCCCCAGGGCGAGGGTCCGCGGCCGCTGAAGTTTGCGACCTCACCATCTTGATCCAGAGCGCCTACGGCCAAGACCTCCGGGTAGCTGGCCGGCGATCCAAGCGAGTCAGGCTCCGGCCCGTTGTTTCCAATGGCAAACACCGGAACGATTCCAGCAGTCCGCAGGCGCTTAATGTCCTCGCGCAGCGATTCATCGTCGGGAATGTCACTACTCCAGGATCCGTTGACCACATCCGGTGCCCGTTCGGGATCGCCGGCCGGCGCCATAACCCACTGGAATGCGTCGTGAATCCAGCTATCAAACGTGTACCCCTGGTTGTGGAAGACTTTCACGGCGATCCACTTCGCACCCGGAGCAACGCCGACGCCGTTCTGACCTACCATGGTCGCCGTAGTGTGCGTTCCATGCCCATTGCCATCGCCTGGATAGACATACCCTTCATCCGTCACCGAATACCAATTCCCGACGTGGGCCGGCAATCCCTTGTCATCGTAGCCACGATAGGCCGACTGAAGGTCGGGGTGCAGCCAATCAACCCCGCTATCCATGCTGGCGACAACGACCCCGGAGCCGTCGACGCCGAGAGCCTGCCAAACCATCTGCGCCCGGACACGCTCGAGACCCCATTCCAAACCTTCACCCGGCGTGGCAGTGTACGTCCCCGGAACCTGATCCGGCTCAGGCAGCCAGTGCTTGCGGTCGGCGCGAATCATCTCCACCTCCGGCCGGGATGCCAGTTCGATGAGCGTACTGAAATCGCCGGTGACCGCCAGGCCATTGAAGATCCAGAATGACTTATACTCCACGACGCGACCATCTGTCTGGGCTTTCGAGAGGTAAGCCCGGACAGCCTGCTGAGAGGTCGCTGCCGTTTCCTGAAGCCGATCGACAATGGCGCGTCGACGCGCCGGCGCAGGCAGTGACTGGAGCGCGGCAAGGTCCAGATCGGGTTGCCGGAGATGTACCAGGAAGCGACGTGGCGTTTCGCGCTGTTCTAGGGCGGCTTTCAAGAGATCAGGTTCAATCTTGCGCAAGATGGCTGGTCGATTGGAGATTGGAGATTGGAGATTGGATACTGGGTATTGGGTATTAGGTGTGGCGTATTGTGTATTGCGTATGGCGTATTGCGGAATCGTTCGGTCGCTGTCGGCTCGGGCGACGTAGACACCGCCGGCGAGGCTCGCTCCTAGCAGTAGTAGTGGGAGCACCAACGCAAGAAGCAGTAGAGGAGCACGGGAGCCTTTGAGACAAGGTGACAAGGTGACAAGGTGACAAGGTGACCTTTGGTATGAGTGGAAAGCGTATGCAAATCGCAGATCTCCCTGTCTCCCCCTCTCCTTGTCTCCCCTTCTCCCTGTCTCCCCCTCTCCTTGTCTCCCCTGCACGTTCGTTGCAGCCAAGCCGAGGCCGACGAAGAGCCAGAACAGCGTCACCGCGTGCGGAAAGTTGATGTTCACAAAGTAGTGGTCGAAGACGCCACTGACGATCGCGCCAGCCAGGCCGGCCCCCAGACCCAACACGATCGGCCGCAGCCGCGGGTTTTCCATGGTGTGCCATTCGCGCCACAGGTGAAGGAAGAAAAGACTCATCATCAGGAGAAACACCAACAAGCCCACGAGGCCCATGTTTTCAGCCAGCAGGAGATACATGCTGGAGACGCCGAGGTAGATGTCGATTTCAGGCACGCCGGCAAATCCCACGCCGAACCAGGGGTGACGCTGGATCAGCCGCAGGGCGTCGGAGTACTCGCCGAAACGCATCTTGGTGGCCAGATCCTGGCCCTGCACCCCGGCGATGAAATGGCTGATGTACCCCTGCGTCTGCGGCAAGACCACGAAGATGGCGCCGGCCACCGCCATCCAGACGAGCAACCGGCGATAGCGCAGGAGGGCGATGATGGACAGGGCAACAACCAGGCCCACCATGGCGCTGCGTGAGAACGTCAGCGTCAGGCACACGCCCATCATCAGCGCGATGGAGGCGATAACGGCTTTGGGCAGTAGCGGCTGGTTTGAGAAGAGCTGGGCCAGCGTGAGGGCCGTCACCAGGATCAGCAACCCACCGAAGGCATTCGGATCCACCGACGTGCCGACGGCTCGCTCGGGCAGGCTCGGGTCATCGCGGATGTAGCGCAGGCCGACGTTGTACTCCAGATAGCGCAGGGGAGACAGCAGCCGCAGGGCCAGGTCATCTGGCAGCACGTACAAGAACACGCCGATGAAGGCCGCTACAGCGCCGGCCAGGATCACCGCCTTCGTGACCAGCGTGAGTTGTTCCTCGGTCTGCAGAAGATTCACCAGCACTAGCGAGAAGGCGATCGCCAGCAACAGCTCAGCAAAGTGGCGGGCGATGCTAGGGGTCAGCGTTGCGTGGCCTAGTCCCAGGACGAAGGCGAAGATGGCCATCAGCATAAATGCCAGGATGGCCGGCGCGACAGCGGGGAACACGAGCCAGCGTTCTTGCCCGAGGGCAACTCGTAACATCCACACCGTGATCGTAGCGAGCAATGCCAGGTTTAGAAACGTCGGGTTGAAGCCAACGCCGAGGGGAACCGCCGCGAAGGGCAGCAGGATCACCACTCCGATGACCGACAGCAGGCCGAGAATGGGGCTGCGCAGCAAGGCGAGTCCACCAATCGCACCCACAGCCAGGGCCAGCGCGATAGGCGCCGTGGCGAGCGTTACCAGCGCGCCGCCGAAAAGGCCGGCCAGCAGACACAGCGCCAGCACCCATGCCAGCCGCCACGGGCCAACGCGGCGTCCTGAGCCCTTCGACGAGCTCTGGACGCCGCCTGTCGAAGAGACAAATCCGTTACCTAAGCGTGCCAGACGTTCCATGCACCATCCACCCCTGAGCAACTCCGATTGCGCATATTGCGTACTGCGTATCGCTCGATCTCTGAAAACGCCTGTTTACGGAGTCCGCAATACGGAATACGTGTAACGCGGTTCCACGTTATGCCGGCCTGATCGCTAGAAACTGGCTTCTCGCAGCCAGTCCCGGTTTGATATTCACGCGCGGGAGATAGTAGCACAAGGGGGGCCGGCTGGCAAACGACGAGGGGCCGGCCGTTATGAACAAACAATTCAGCTTTTGAACGCCTGGAAACTTTGCGAATCGCCGAGGTTGATGGCATCAAGTCTTGTACAAACCGTGTCTTTGTGATATCCTATATGCAGTCAATTAGGAGGGATCATGCACTGGATACTAGATGTAGTCTACTTGACCGAATACAAGCTGCGGCTCACCTTTCACGTTAGGCGCTCATAACGATGAAGTACCTGTGGCTCAGCCTGGTTATTCCACTTCTGGCCGGACTATCGGTTGCGGCTTGTGTGTCAGCCATCCCAGCGCCAGCAGCCGGCCCGGTGACAGCAACAACCGTCCCTGAGGGCGCTTATCCGCCCCCTACTTTCACAGCCGAGATGCGTGCCTATCCTGGACCACAACCGACGGCGACCCTTCCCCCACTCACGGCGACAGCAGCCGCGACGAGCACGTCTACACCAACACCCATTCCCACCATTCCGGTAACGCTTCCTGAACCTGGCGCTTTACACTGGGAGATCGTGGGACAAGGCGCCGGCACATTACGCCGGCTCGCCGGCCTCACCACCGCCGTGCTCGATGCCGATCCCTCGCCCGACGGCCGCTGGTGGGTTGTTACATTGCCAGACCAAACCGGCGCCGTAGGTTGGTACAGTACGGCTCTGTACGTGCTGGATGGGATAGACGACGGCCATTGGTTTGCCGGCCGCAGCGACTACGGCCATTTCTCCCAGCATACCTGGCTGCCTGATGGCCGCTTGCTCTGGACAGATGAAGGTCACCTGTTTTTGGCAGAAGGCAATGGCCAGAACCGCCGCGACCTTGGTGCTCCTGAACCTGTACACGAGGTGTGGCTCGGTGCGGACGGAATTGCCCTGGTCAGCGGCGAGACGACGTTGTGGCGTTTGAGCCTCACAGTAGGTGCCTGGAACGAAGTGGGGGGACTGAACGTAAAGGGGTCCCCAGTTTCCAGGTCCTCGGCGAATCTCACCATTGCACCCGATGGGACCTTCGCTGCGCTCATCCACACGGGTGACTTGTGGTACGTCTCCGTGACTGCTGAGGAGCCTGCAAAATGGCTGGCTACCATCGAATACTTCGGTCGGGAAGGCCGCATCCATCCTCTGTATCCCCTCGCCGACAGTCCTTTCTGGCTCATTGGAGAAGTTGTAGCCGGTTATGGTAGGAGTGCCGGCGTGTTGGTTGATAGCCGGAATGGAACTCTCGTGCCTGCTGAGGAGCTGTTGCCGCACATCGATGCGGACTCATCGTCAATATCTTTCCCCATCGGGCTCCAAGCGATGCACCCATTGGCCGGCGGTGGCTCCATGCGGCTGCGGCTTTCCCCGGATGGACGTTGGGTGGTACGCCCGTTGTCGACAGATGACTCGACTTTCGGTTTTCCCAGCGCCTTGTATATTGCTCCATCGAGCGACCTGGCCGCCGGCCGCATCTTCAGCGACGTAGCCATCATGGGGTGGCAGAGCGAGCCGGCCGCCGTCTTCTTCATGGATCGCTCTTCGGACCCAGCGGTGCTCGTCCGCGTGCCGCTTCTTGGGGGTGAGCCGATTCCGCTCCTGGACAGGCCGGCGTCGCTTTCTGACATCGCTGTCTCCGCCACGTCCGACACGATCTTCATCGCAGAGCTGGAAGCGATGAGGTATCGCCTGCACACTGTTACCCTGGATGGCACGCCACTCAAAACCGTCGATTTGCCCACCACCTATGACACGCCACGTACCGCTTTCAGAAGCCAGCGTCCCACTGTTCGCATCCTGCGCCCTGCGACCTCAGCCCGCACACTCCTGGTTCTGAGAAACGCTGAGGGGGAGACCCTCTGGTTGTGGGACACCACGCCTGCCACCGGCATCCGGGTGGCCGATATCACTCTCGCCGGTCCCCAGGCAGGCTGGGCTGCGGTCAATCGCTGGCAGAAGATCAGCATTCGTACCACTTACGCCCGTCTTTACTCCCAATACAATCCTGGCAGCGGGCACTCCCTAATTCATACGACCGGACTGTTTGACATTGATGTCGTAGCTGAGGACGATGTATGGGTTGTGGGATTCGGTGGTCATTGGGAAGCGCCCTGGCGCTGCACTATCATGATCGGAACTGGGAACCCGTTTCGTTGCCATCCAACCTTCCGCTCTGGGCTGTTGACGCCTTAGACACCGAACACGTGTGGGCCGGCGGCGATGGCTTCTATCGCTACACGCCAGTGACCGGATGGCGGCGAGTGGACGTCGGCCAAGAGGACGCGTCATCGCGATAAGCGATGAAGTGGACAGCGAGGTGAACCATGAGAAAAATAGAACCGGCGAGAGGAAATCGTATCCATCAATCTGCTGCGGCGCAGGCTATCCGCTTATCTGCTTCTCATCCGTTGCTCCGCTAATCCGTCGCGGCGAAGCCAGTCCGTTGACTACCTGCGAGGAGGCTAGACGATGGAGCTTCTACGATTCAGCTTGCTCATTCTGCTTATTTTCCCAACAGCCTGCGTGCCGGCGACGACAGCCCCTCCCACAGCCACATTGCCACCAACAGAAACACCACTGCCGGCGACCACCTTGACGAGCATGTCGACGCCAACATTTACACCGCCGCCCACAGCGACGCTCACTCCCACTGCCTCCACTGGTCAATCTGACCAGCTCCGGCGCATTCCATCGCCCGATGGCAGGTGGACGGCCGTGCTGAACGAGACGGCCGGCAGTCTGGATCTGGAGAATCCAACGGGCGAAACTGTCACCATCTTCCCGCCGAGGAGTACTGTGGACACGGCCGAGTGGTCACCCGACAGCCGGCACCTGCTCGTTGTGCGGACGAACTGGCTGCCACCCCAGCCTGACGTGGGCGTTCAGGCCACCGGGCCGGCGGAGATCTGGCGGGTTCGCATCGAGGATGGGGAATCTGGATCGCCGGCCCTGGTGTTCCGGCCCACACCACCACATGGTAAGGAGAAACGGGACATCGCCGGCCCATCGCAGATCGTGCTGGGCCGGTGGTCCCCGGATGGCCGTCACATTCTCTTCTGGCATGGCATCCTGTCGGCCTCCATCTTGGCCGACGGCATGCCTATGCGAGTGCTGAACGTTGAAACCGGA
>JBHIAO010000155.1:0-11730 GCA_046758565.1 Anaerolineae bacterium | reverse complement strand
CTAGTGAGTTAAGTCGTCCCGAGGAACTCCGTGTGATTGACGTCTCAGATCCCACAGCACCGGTGGAAGTGGGTACCTACGGGAAGGGATGGAGGATTTCCGATGTATACGTTGCGAATAACTATGCCTACGTTGCTACTTATGAAGGCTTACTCGTGGTCGATATCTCGGATCCGACGATGCCGGTGAGGGTAAGTACCTATGACTTTTCGCCGAAGGATTCGAGCTATTTCAGGGCTTCGGACGTCTACGTCGCCGGTAACTACGCCTATATTCTATGGGAGAGAGACGATCACGCAACCCGGCGGCGCGGCTTACAAGTGATAGACATCTCGGATCCTACCGCACCGAAAGGGATAGGATACAGAATATTACCGGCCAGAATATCACCGGAGAGTACTGATGTCTACGTTGCCGGCCCCTACACGTACGTGGCTGCTGGAGCCGAGGGCCTCATCACCCTAAAGTACAAGTATGCCCCGATCCCCCCGACCACGACACTCATCCCCACAACCGGCGGCAGCTTCAGCTCACAACCTGACCGAACCACCTACTCCTTTGCGGCAGGAACCTTCGACGGCACAGTCGCCGTTACTCACACACCTCTCCTACCGAGCGAGGTCGCGACCACAGGTGCTCTGGTCGACCTGGGGCATATCTTTGAAGCCGGGGCTGTCTACAGCGACACCGGTCAGCCGGCGCAACCAACCCGCCCATATACCATCACCGTCGGATACACCGATGTGGAGCGAGGAACTGATGTCGAGGGCACGTTGGCGCTGTACGGCTGGGATGGCGAACAGTGGGCAAAGGAACCCACCAGCAGGCTAGCTGCCGAATCCAACGCGGTCACCGCGACGCCGGACCACTTCGGGTTGTGGGCAGTGCTTGGCGAGACGCAGCGAATGTTTTTGCCCCTACTCGCGACGCGATACGATAGCCAACGCCCCATCACCCGCCTGACGGTTCACCCCACTCGCGACTTGCAGCCAGCTCTGGCTCCGGATGGGCGTCTAGCATTTATCTCCAGCCGTTCCGGCTGGCCTCCCCAAGTCCACGTCAGGCCCCTGGTCGGTGAGGTGCAACGGGTCCACCTACCCAACTCTGTTGAAGGGCATCGACCAATCTTCATGGCGGACGGCCGGCTGACCGTGGCGGCTCGCTATTCTGATACCGGGTGGGATGTCATCATCTACGATGATGGCGAAATATCGTTTCCCCTCGGTCAGCCGCCTGGTGACGAGTCTCACCCGGCCATTTCGCCCGATGGCCGTTTCTTAGCCTACGCCACCGAGGCGCCAGGCAATCGAACGATCCATGTCGTCGATTTGGAGACCAAGGAAGCTCTGATAAGCATTCCCACCGAGGGATGGGATGGTCCACCGGATATGGGCGCGGGATTGCCGGCCTGGTCCCCCGACAGCAGAGAGATCGTATTCCGTGGCGATGATCGCCAAATCAACGCCGACATCTTCGTACTCAACATCGAAACAGGTAACTTACGTCAACTCACGGACGGTGCGGCCTTCGATACCTGGCCATCTTTCCCCCCTGATGGTCAATGGATCCTGTTTGAGACGAATCGGGCGGGGAGCGATGATATCTTCGTGATGAATCGTGAGGGAAGCCAAATCACGCCAGTCATTGCTTGGCCAACCATCGAGCAGACACCAGCCTGGTCGACAGACGGAAAATACATCCTGTTCTCATCCAACGCCGATGGCGATTCCGACATCTACCGCGTGCCCTTCGTGCCGCCGGCCAACTCCCGCGCCGCTCCAAACCAGGGCGCCAGGGGTTCAAGGTGATATGCAAGTTCACGAAGATGAAAGAAAATGCCCGGTGAGAACACAGTTATTCGCGATACCCACATTCACGGCGCTAATTCTCGCCATGAGCCTAGGTCTCAGCAAGCCGACACGGGTGACGAAGACAAGTTAATAAGGCATAATGTGGTGATCACAGACAGCTTCAATCGCAAAGGAGAAGATTCACATGCGCCGTCTTAAGATGACCATCCTGCTAAGTCTGGTCCTGTGCACCGTTTTGACATTCTCGGTGGTAAATTCCGGTACAGCCGGCACGCCGACCTTTGGAACGCGACCAGCTATCTCTGGCACACAAGCTTTCAGCCCCCTGATACCCCGTGTCGCCAGCCGAACGATGGAAATGCAGTTCGAAAGTTGGGACTGGGACAGCGGCGTCGCCATGTACGGCATGCTGAAAGCCTGGCAGGCGACAGGCGACCAACGGTACTTCGACTTCGTGAAGTCCTGGGTGGATGGCTTCATCGTGCGCGGGCTCCCACCCATCACCCATCCCAACCACACCACACCCGGCATCGCCACCCTCATGCTCTATGAGGCCACCGGCCAGGAGAAGTATCTGGCCGCCGGCCAGCAAATGGCAACCTATCTTGTCAACACCGCACCCCGGACCGCCGAAGGCGCGCTGTATCACTACGAAGATCAAGTCTGGGTAGACACGCTGATCGTGACCGCACCCTTCCTCAGTCGTTTTGGTCACATCACCGGCGATCCGCGCTACACCGACGAGGCTGTCCGGCAGTTCCGGCTCCACGCCCGGCATCTACAAGATCCCGAGACCGGCCTCTTCTTCCACGGCTGGGACGAGAGCGAGGACAGCCACATGTCCGGCGCCTTCTGGCAGCGGGGCAACGGCTGGGCCATGGCCGCCGGCGCCGAACTCCTGGACCAACTGCCGGCTGACCACCCTGCCCGCCCCGAGATCCGCGACATCCTGGTTCGTCAGGCCGAAGGACTGCTCCCACTACAGGACCCATCAGGTCTGTGGCACACCGTGGTGGATCAACCAGAGTTCTATCTGGAAACCTCCGGCGCGGCGGCCATCGGCTACGCCCTGTTCCGGGGGCTGGATCAGGGCTGGCTCGATCCGGCTAAATTCAACGCAGCAGCCCAGCGCACCCGCCAAGGAGTGGAAGATAAGGTGAACTGGGGCGGAACGGTGCGAGATGTGTCGGCCGGCACCGGGGTGACACCCACCCTGGCGGACTACAACGGCATTTCCCACCACAGCATCCAGTCCTGGGGCCAGGGGCTGGCCCTTCTCCTGCTGACACAGCGCCCCTACGGCTTCCAGCTCTCGGTCGCGCCGTCGGTGGCCCTGGTGAGCCCCGGCGAGACGGACCACGTACACGTAACGGCGACCAACGCTTACGGCCCGCTACCTGACCTGGATTTCGGGCTCGCCGACGCACCCGATAGCGTCTCGTGGTCGTTCGCCCCGATGGCAGCGGAGGCCCCATTTGCGAAGCAAGTCGGTGCCCGGCTGGACTTGACCACCACCGAGGACACACCCGTGGGCAGTTACCCACTGACGGTATCGGCCAAAGCCGAAGACGTGTCCCGCACCGCTGAGCTCACGCTCCGGGTCGCCACCGAGACCTTTGGTGTCTATCTGCCGCTCGTCGCCTGGCAGCACGACGACCGGCCCGAGCTCACGCGGCTGACGGACAACCCCGCCGATGACTGGCAGCCCAGCATGTCGCAAGACGGGCGGCTGGCCTTCATCTCGGACCGCTCCGGGGCGTCGCACGTCTACGTCCAAAGGCCAGGTGACGCGGCGCAGCGGGTTCACGTGCAGGACTCTCTCGAAGAGGACCGACCGCTGTTTTCGGCCGATGGCCGGCTGGCCTTCAGCGCTCGCAGTCCCTACAGTCAGTGGGACGCCGTCATCTACGGCGACCGCCCGGAGATTTGGTTCCCTCTGGGCCGGCTGACCAGCAACGAGCTGCACCCCGCCATCTCCCCCGACGGACGCTTCATGACCTACGTCTCCGATCAGTCCGAAAACTGGGAGATCTACGTCATCGAGCTGCGCCGTGTGGACCCACAACTCACCTTTCACGTGGCCTCGGACCGGGTTCCGTCGTGGTCGCCCGATGGGCGGGAGATCGCCTTCCGCTCTGAATGGCAGGGCAACTCGGAGATTTACGTGATGGACACCCAGGGCCGCAACCTGCGCCGGCTGACCGACGATCCGGCCGCCGACGCCTGGCCGTCCTTCTCGCCAGATAGCCAGTGGATCCTCTTCCAATCGGACCGAGAGGGGAACAACGACGTCTACGTCATGGATCGCGAGGGTTGTCAGGTCATCCAGATCACGACTGATCCCGCGGAGGACGTGACGCCGGCCTGGTCCCCCGATGGCCAACACATTCTATTTGCCTCAGATCGAGATGGCGATCTCGATATCTACCACGTCATGAAACCGAAACTGGAGTGGAAAAGTAACTTCCGGTGAGACGGGTCGCCAGCCGTAGCAACCACGTGAAACGTGATGCGTGAAACGTGATGCAAGTGCGGGAAGGCGTCTTCACGTTTCACGTTTTACGTTTCACGGTGTCACGGGCAAACTCAAGCGGAAGTTACTTTTTCACACCGGGCCGTGGCATCGGTTTCAACCTGGATCGCTTCCCTGACTGGTGGGTGCCGTGTGGGCAGGGGCAACCGGGCCGGCAGTATGTCCACTACGATGGCCGGGCCGGCGGCCCCGGGCTTTACGTCTCCGAGATCGGCCACCCTGCGGGACTGGACCTGGTGGCCGCCGGCTGGCCCCTGATGCGCATCGCGGCTGATCGTGGAGACGAGAGCTCCTACGGCGTGTGGGAGGGCCGGCTGAACCAGATTCTGGACGAATACATCGCGAACCCGCCCACCCCCCATTGGGCGGTGTGCAAAACAGCACCGTACGTGTCGGACAACCCCGGGTATCACTGGGCGCGCATGCTGTCGGTCTATATGGGCGGTTATCTTGGGGTCAGTGGATATGAGGTCGAGGTGTGGGATGAACGAGAAGGAAGGCCGCTAGTCCGCTAAGCACGACCAACGCGGAAAGAAGGGTCATCACCCGGAAAGTCGTAAACTCCAGGACGAAGCCCATGACTGTCGAGCCCACACCGATACCCAGGGGATAGGCAGCAGTGAAGGTAGCCATGGCACTCCCCCTGGCTCCGGCCCGGTCCACCGTGTAGGCCATCAGCCCAACAAAGGCGGCGGCGAAACCAAACCCGTAAACGAGGCCAGATACCACGGTGCCCAGGGTTTGCGAGCTGTAAGCGATGAGAACGAGGCCGATGGCCATCGCCAGGAGCCCCGGCACGATGGCCCACGCCCGACCGAACCGGTCAGACACCCGCCCGCCTACGATGCGCGTGATCAGCGCTGTCAGAGCGTAAACGGTGAAGAATAGACTTGGGCTGTCGATCGCGCCCTTGTCGGCGTACACAGGTATGAAAGAGAGAACCGGTCCATAGGTGAATGACAGGCTGACCATGATCAGCGCAGGGAAAACAGCTTCGCGGTTCAACCATTGCACACTACGCTGCTCAACCTGGGCAAGGGGCTGCCCTCCCTTCAACTGACCGCTGGTGATCATCCCGCTTCCGGCCACCAGGGCAGAAACGAGGAAGAGTACAGTAAACCCGGTTTTGTCGAGCAGAGCCAGGCCTAGGGCCGGCCCGATACTGAACGCGAAGTCGCGTGATACGTGATAGAAGCCCAGGGCCTCACCAGTTCGACCTGCTGGTGCCACTTCCGCGACGAGCGTTCGTGAGGCTGTCATGAATGCGGCCAGGCCGGCGCCTTGGGCCAATCTGATCAGCAACACGAACCAGACGGTGCCAGCCCAGCTATAGGTCAACGAGCCAACCATGAAGATGGCCGCGCCAAGCGTCATGATGCTGCGCGAGCCGTGCTGCTCGATTTGTCGGCCCACCCAAGGCCGCAAACCTACGGCGGAAGCCGAGAACGCACCCATCATTAAGCCGATGAGCGCATCGCTGGCGCCGAACCCCTCTACGTAGAGGGGAAGGGTGGGAATGAGGAGGAAGCCGCTGCCCAGAAACAAGACGGAGGCCACACAGGTCAGGACGAAATCCCTGGAGAATATGTCCCCAAACCTGGAGCGACCTCGTGGCAGACTTAACAGTTCGGATGAATCACTCATCAATCTGTTGAGTCCGAATCTCCCGCACCCATTGCAGGAAGTTGTCTCTCACCTCCAAGGGTGTGAGGTGAAGCGGGGCCGGCTTGTAACCGCTACGATAGGCCGTCTTCAAACAGAAAAACGACGGGCCCTCCCTGGGCAGGCCGCTGCGCACGGCCGTCGAAAACCCTTCCGCTGTGTCAAATGTGGCGCAGTGGGGGATACCCGCCGCACGAGCGAGGGCTTCGTAGCTCGCATGTTGCCCTGGCAGCCGTTGCCCACCAGACGACTCGTAGACCCCGTTGTTGAACAGCAAGATGGTCAGATTAGGCAGTTCTAACTCGGCTACTGTTACCAGGCAGCCGATATTCATCAACAGACTGCCGTCGCCTTCCAGCACTACCACCTGATGGTCCGGCATACTCAAGGCCACACCTACCCCCACGGGAATCGCCAGACTCATCGCGCCGCGCAAGTAGATATTCGATCTCTTGGGTTTGAGGTTCTCCCATTGTCGGGAACTGTCGCCCAGGCAACTGACCACGATCTCGTCTTCGATGACCGAGGCCAGCACTTCAAGATAGCTACGTCGTGTGCTGGTCACCAAGTAAGTCCTCTCTGTTGAGCAGCAGTGCAAAAGGAACGGATGATTGCTCAGCGTAGGCGAAGGCGCGCTCCACCTGGCGGCCCAGGTCTTCATGTGGGGAAGCAACAGCGTATGGGATGCCAAGGCCAGTGAGCACTGGCTCAGTCGCCTGTCCCTTTGGGATATGAAAGAAGTTGGGGTCTCGATGGCTGCCGCGATAGCTAATCAGCATGAGTAGCGGCAGGCGATACATGGTCAGCAATGTTACAACACCACTGCCACTGCTCAACAAACCTGAGTTCTGGATGACGAGAACGCTTTTCATGTCGGCGAAGAGGGCGCCGCAGCAAATAGCCAGTGCTTCCTCTTCACGCGTGGCAGCTACCACAGCAATGTCCGGGTCAGCATCCGTCATGCGTAGAAGCGGGCCCAGCCAGCTATCGGGTACGTAAGCCATAAGCTTAACGTCACACTGTTTTAGGGCCTGTAAGATTGCTTGTGGTCCATTCACTCGTGGGATCTCGTCTTGCCTAACTCTTCCCTGCCGCATCAAAGCGCTGCAAACTCGGGTCCAGGGTGTCACGCAACCCGTCGCCGAAGAAATTGAAAGCCATCACGGCGATAAAGATTGCAGCCCCAGGACTGATTGCCAGCCAGGGAGCGAGCTCCAAATAGGGATACCCGGTACGCAGCATCGATCCCCAGGCCGGGGTCGGCGGCTGCGCACCGAAGCCCAAGAAGCTGAGGCCGGCTTCGAAGAGAATAGCGAAAGCGATATTGAGCGTAGCCTGTACGATGAGAGGCGTGGTGATATTGGGCAACAGATGGTAGAGCATAATGCGCGCGTTGCCAGCTCCCATCGCGCGAGCTGCCAGTACGAACTCCCGCTCGCGTACCGAGAGAACCTGTCCGTAGGTCAGTCGCACAAAGGTCGGCGTGAAGACCAGGCCGGTCGCAACCATGGCGTTCGTTAAGCTCGCGCCAAAGGCCGCGGTAATGCCAATGGCCAGCACCAGGAGGGGGAAGGATTGCAATGCATCAGCAAAACGCATCAACACGGTGTCCACCCAACCTCCCCAAAAGCCGGCAATCAGCCCCCACGTGACACCGAGAACCAGGGCGATGCTCACAGCGATCATGCCCACCTGCAGCGAAACCCGTGCGCCAAAGATCAGCCGGCTGAGCACGTCACGCCCTAATTCATCAGTACCTAGCAGATGGCCGTGACTCGGTGCCTGAAGCGCAGAACGCAGGTCTTGCTTGGCTGGGTTGTAGGGAGCAATGATGGGTGCGCCTATAGCAGCCAGACACAGCGAGAGAACGAAGAAGCCTGCATACAAGCCGACCTTACTTCGTCGGTGAAAGCGACCTAGGAACGCCCGGAAGCCGGTCCACAGATTTGTACCAGGTAAAGTTCGACCTGCGATTTCTTGCCATACGCGGATAGATGGCGCCGATTTCGCTTGGTTGTCCATACAGATTCAAGTCCCAAACCTTGTGTCAAGGTGGCGCTGAAAGATCCTCCAACCACAGGAATGGTCGAGATGAAGTGCTTGCAGATCCGCAGAGCGCATCCGATTAACGTGGTGAACGAGGATCGAATACATCACGCAAGCCTTCTCCGAGGGAGTTGAACCCCAGAACTAACACACTTAGCGTCAGTCCGTAGGCAAACGCCAGGTGGGGAGCAACTCGCAGGTAACCTCGACTCGCCGCCAACATGGCTCCCCATTCGGGCGTCGGCGGGTTGACACCCAGCCCCAGGAAGCTGAGGCCGGAAGCAAGTAGTATGGCAGCTGTCACTGCCATCCAACTTAGTTGTGAAATCTACAACCAGATCCCTGATGTGGCGATAGCCGCCCATCGGTTCCAGCGTAATCTCGGTCAAGTCGTGCGCCAACGGTGTCATACAGGTCATGCGTGGCTTGCCGTTTAGTTTAACAAAGCAACCACGACACACGGTATCGCGACACAGATGGCGACGATACCCCAAGGTGGGGTCGAGCTCGGTGTGAATGTATTCCAGAATATCAAGCGCACGGGTGGTTCGAATGCGCGGTACTTCGTACGTTTGCCAGTATGGTTCTTTGTCGTGTGCCGGATTGAAACGTCTGACGCGCACAGTGAGTACATTGTCATCACGGTGCTCTTGGCCGTTGCTAGACTGCTGCTTCATAGCGTGCTTCCACCTCTTTCAAATAGAGGAGCTTTACCGGCTCCGTCCAAAAGACGGGCCCGCCGTTTTCGCGTTTCACGAAGATATTCTTCAACCAGTTCTCGTCGTCGGTCTCCGGATAGTCGGAACGATAATGGGCACCGCGACTTTCCGTGCGCATAAGTGCACCGCGAGCAAAGATATCTGCCAACTCGAGCATGCAATCTAACTCCAGCGCCCAGACCCACTCATTATTGAATTGCTCTATGTCGGACAGATGCATCGTCCTGGCATCCTCACGTAGCCGGCCTATTTCGTCGATTGCGTGCTCTAGCCGCTTCTCGTCGCGTACGATTCCAACGTTGTGATACATGACGTGCCGGAGTTCCTCGAATATTTCTCCTGGTCGCCGCCCGCTCTCGCCCTGCGACTGAAGTATTGTCCGTAAACGCCCTTGTTCCTTCTTCACCAAAGACTCACGTACACTTTCCTGACGGCGATGGTCAAGTGCACGTATGGCTGCGTTGCGGCCGGCGATCTCGCCAAAAACCATGCATTCTGCCAGGGCATTACCACCGAGACGGTTTGCCCCGTGGGTAGCACCGACAATCTCACCGCAAGCGAACAGGCCATTTATGCATGTTTCGCTCTCAGAGTTGATACGCACGCCACCGAGGGTGAAGTGGTAGGTAGGTGCAATCTCGAAGCGTTCAGTGTTGATCCCAAACTTGGCCGGAAAGATGTACGAACGAGCTTTTTCCTTACGCAGTTTCTCCCAGCCCTCGATCCAGCGTGTGTCGAGCCAAACGCCGCCATGTTCCGTGCCACGCCCCTCTTGAATCTCACGGAATATACACTGGGTTAGGATGTCGCGTGGCATGTTCTCTTTCCATTCAGGATAGTAGCATTCCATGAAGCGCTCGTCGTTAGCGTTATAGAGGCGCAAACCGAGTTTCCACAACTGACTGCTGTTTACAGCGACCCCCCTAAGCGACTCCGGCCAGACGAAGGCCGTTGGAAAGAACTGATGCATCTCTGGGGCAATGAGGTCGGCACCGGCGCGGTAGGCCATGGCAATGCCGTCACCGGTGGAACCGGTCTCCATGTCAGTTACCTTGTACATCATCCCGGCACCACCGGTGGCAAGCACCACTGCCTTGGCCGAGATCACCAAGAGCTCACCCGTCTGTAAGTCAATGCCCGTGGCACCAACTACAATGCCATTTTCGATCAAGACGCTTGTGATGAACGTATCAGGCAAGACAGTGATGTCCGCATGGCGACCCACTTCATCCATCAGCTTGTCCTGCACCATCTTGCCGGTTCGCAAGTTGAAGTGCACACCGCGGTCAAAGCTATGACCAGGTGTAGGAAGTTGGTAATAGCGGGTGTCGTCCTCTGCCATGCGGTACCAACGCAGACCGTAGCGCTCCAGGTCGTAAACGGTCTTGGGGCTGTTCAGACACATGATCTTGATCAGCTCCTGATCTCCGATCCAACGTGCCTCAATGACCGTATCCTCGAAGTGGTGCCACGGATTGTCTCTCGGATCGGTGTGTCCTAAGGCGGCCGCGTAGTGAACGCCGGCCAAGTTGGTGGAGCCAACCCGGCCAGGCGTCCCTTTGGCAACTAGCACCACATCGGCCGCATATTCGCATGCCTCTATGGCCGCCCGGCAGCCGGCTGCACCGGTTCCAACCACTAGGATATCGGTTTCGATCCAACTAGCTGAGTCCAACATCTTGACCCTCCGTGACTCGAGGACAGCCTGGTCCGCTGGCCCGAGTGGGAACAGGACTGCTGCCTCTCTCGCCTCACGCACTTGTACGCGACGTTCCCGGCTTCATTTCGATCTAGTCGAGGGCCCATCCACCAGATTTATGTTCGGTTACTCGGCGACGCCGCAAGTCTCGAGCATGGTGAGGGCATAGATCTTCGTACAGTCTACCAATTGATCGATTTCGAGAAACTCGTTCTCTTTATGGGCGTTTCCGCGTTCCAGGTCACCAGGACCAAATCCGACACCCACCTTCCCTTTGGCAAAGATTGGAGCCAGATCGCCGGCGGCGATGGTACCGCCAATGCTGGGCTCACGGCCCATGATCTCCGTGGCAGCGCGCTTGACGATTTGCAACACCTCCTCATCCTCGCTCACCGACACCGGCTCGTGACGCTGAATCACTTCGAAGGAAACGTCCAACTGAGGATCCTCAGCCTTTTGTCGCTCAATGAGCTCCATGAGTTCCTTCTCGGCTTGGGCTGGGCTCTGGCCGAGGACGAGGCGCATGTCTACACCGAACTCGCACAGATCTGAAACGACGTTGTACTTGTATTCCGGCCCGGCGTGGATCCAACCGAAGTTTACAGTGTGGTCACCCAGGATAGGATGCGGCTCGTAACTGACACCGCTCCGTCGGTCAATCTCGGCGATGATCTTGGCGGCGCGACTGATGGCGTTCACCCCACGATGTGGCATACTGCCGTGAGCGGTATGACCACGCACCGTCCACTTCGTCCAGAAGATACCCTTAAAATGGGCCTTGATCTCCATATCTGAGTGCACGCAGTAAATGCAAATGTCGGGATCCACCACGTCGTTTTCATACAGGTAGCCCATACCCCACTGACCGCCAACTTCCTCATCAACGGTACCAACGACGATGATGTCCCCCTTGAGACGGATGCCGGCATCGAGGATCGCCTTCAGGGCAATCAGCGTTGAGGCCATGCCACCACCCTTGCTATCCATGGCACCGCGGCCATAGATCTTGCCATCGATCACTTCACCGCCGTATGGGTCGGTGATCCATTTTGACAGGTCGCCGGGGCCAACGGTGTCCAGATGTCCGGAATATTGAACGGTAGGCCCGCCACTCACGCCTCTCAGTTGCCCCACCGCATTGGGGCGATCCGGCGCACCAGCTACACCTTCAGCTTCCATACCCAAGGATCGCATGTGGCTGACGACGAAATCGCTCACTTCCTTTTCGTTCCCTGTCTCACTGGGGATACTGATCAACTT
>JBHIAO010000154.1:0-11731 GCA_046758565.1 Anaerolineae bacterium | reverse complement strand
CCTCATACGGCGCTGGAAGATTAGGGAGCACACTTGGTCGGCCGTTCGGAACGTGGACCGAAACGCGTTGGTAATCAGTGTCGCTGTCTTTTTCGTGATCTTCTCATTGCTATACACCACGTTCTTCACCAATCGGAACGGTCTGTATTCGGGGACCATCGGCGCGATCAGCTATTGGCTGGCACAGCAGGAGGTCCAGCGGGGCAGCCAACCCTGGTACTACTATCTGTTGCTGGTTCCTCTATATGAGTTCTTGCCATTGCTGTTCGCCGTGGCCGGCACAGCCTGGTATTTGCTGACGGATCGCTGGCCGAAACGAGGCGCGGGGCCAGCCGGCCGACTGTTCCTGCCGCTCCTGGTCTACTGGTCGATCACGGCGTTCTTCATGTACAGTTGGGCCGGCGAGAAAATGCCATGGCTGACGGTCCATCTGGTGATGCCGTTGATTCTGCTGGCCGGCCGCGTTGTGGGTGACTTCTTCGAAGCCACCGATTGGCGTGAGGTGTGGCGCCAGGGCGGCGGAATTCTGGCTCTGCTATTGGTGCCGACAGTGATTGTGCTCGTCACGTGGGTTGGGATCCGGCCCTTCCAGGGTCTTTCGCTGCAGGATCTGGCGGCAACGACGCAGTGGGTCGCTGCCCTGGTCGTTTTGTTCATCTTACTGTGGGCTGTGGCCGGCTACATCCGCCAGATGGGTCTGCGAAGGGCCGGCTCTGTTGCCGTTGCGACAATCTTCTTCCTCCTGTCGCTGCTGACGATCCGCTTCAGCTTCATGGCCAACTACATTAACGACGAATTGGCAAAGGAATACATCGTCTACGCTCACGCCACACCCGACGACAAGATGGTTGTCAACGAGATCAAAGCGTTGGCCGACCGGCTGAACCAGACGGAAACGCTCAAGATTGCCTACGACGCGGAAGTGGTGTGGCCCTTCGAGTGGTATGTCCGCGACTACGACAACCGACAGTACTTCGGTGAGGTGCCTAATTCCCAACTGAATGCACCGGTCGTCATGGTCGGAACGCGGCGCGAGAACGACATCAAGCCGTACCTGGGCGATCGGTACGTCCGCCGTGAGTATAAGATGCGTTGGTGGCCCGATGAGGGCTACAAGGACCTCACGCTGAGCCGGATCCGGGACGTCCTGCGCGATCCGGTGCGCCGGCGCCGCGTGTGGAACGTGATCTGGCGTCGCGAATACGAAAAGCCGCTCAATCAGTGGCCACACCTTGACCGATTTGCACTGTACGTCCGGAAAGACGTCGTGCCGACGATCTGGCAGTACGGTGCGGCAGCCCCCGAGCTGGCTCAGGTCAAAGACGAGTACTCAGAGCGAAAGATTTCGCTGATTAGCAATCTGGCCATCGGGAGTCAGGGGGCGGCGGCCGGCCAGTTCGATCGGCCCAAGGGTGTTGTCCTGGACACTGATGGAAACATTTACGTGGGTGATATCGGGAACCATCGGATTCAGGTATTCAGTCCGGAGGGCGGCTTCCTGCGTGAGTGGGGCACCCAGGGCAGTGCCCCCGGTCAGTTCAATGAGCCGTGGGGTCTTGCGGTTGACTCGGAACGGGGCTTCGTATATGTTGCCGACACCTGGAACCACCGCATCCAGAAGTTTGACCTGCAGGGCAAGTTCATCACGCAGTGGGGAACCTTCGTGGACACCGGCGGTCAGGCAACAGGGGCGGAGTCGCAGTTCTGGGGACCGCGTGACGTGGATGTCGACGCCGAAGGCGGCGTCTATGTAACGGACACGGGCAACAAACGAATCCAGAAATTCGATCCCGACGGTGAGTTCCTCGCACAGTGGGGTGGGGCGGGTGCCAATCCGGGCCAGTTCAGTGAACCGGTCGGGATCGCCATCAGCGAGACCACGGGTGATATCTTCATTGCCGATACCTGGAACCGCCGTGTGCAGCGCTTCGATAAGAATTTCAGGCCAGTGAAGCAGTGGTGGGTGCGCGGTTGGGACAGCGAGTCGGTGGTCAACAAGCCTTACATCGCTGTGGACGCCCAGGACAACGTCTACATCACCGATCCGGAGAACTCCCGCGTGATCGAATTTGACAACGAGGGCAATTTGCTGGCCGTGTGGGGCGATTTCGGCTCAGGCGCCGGCCAGTTCAACCTGCCGACTGGCATCACCGTGGGGCCGGCCGGCGAGATTTACGTGGGCGATTCCGACAACCACCGGGTTTTGGCTTTTCCGCCTCAGGCTGGTGCGCAGTTGCCTGGCGAGTCCGGTCAGTGATGGGATCTCTTCGAATTACTGATGATCCGTCAGGACTAAGAGTTTGTCTCAACCTGTCAGACTGCTGGTTCTTGTTTGCGTCCAGGTGATGAATGGGATATAATGCACAATGTTATGTGGAAATTAGTGGCCAGACGCGACCAGATCTGGTTGATCTTGGCTGTCTTACTGGTCGTTGCAGCCAGCCTGCGACTTTACAATGTCAACTGGGACGACAACAAGCATATCCATCCAGACGAGCGCTGGATCACCATGGTGGCCACCAGTATCTCGTGGCCCCAGGATCGTGACCAGACGTTCAATCCCCAGGGCTCGACGCTCAATCCCTTCTACGATGCCGGCAGTGGAAACGAACGCCGGTTTGCCTACGGCCACTTTCCTCTCTATCTGGTTCGATTCATTGCGGCCGGTCTGAGTCGCCTTTCGACCCTCTCTCAGCATTTCGCCGACAATCCAACGCTTGCACGGAAGTTCACCGTATTGGGGCGGCTGACGGGCTACGACCATCTCAACCTGCTCGGTCGCGTCCTGTCCGCGATTTTCGACACGGTGACAGTTCTCTTCGTCTACCTGCTGGGGACGAGGCTCTACGACCAACGGGTTGGCCTGTTAGCGGCGGTGTTCACCACTTTCACAGTGCTGCACATCCAATTGTCCCACTTCTATGCCTTCGACTCAGTCATGGTTTGCTTTGTGGTCATCGCCGTCTATTTTGATGTGGGCGTCGTTCAGAAGGGGGACCCCCGCAGCTCGGTACTCGCCGGGGTAGCCACCGCTTTGGCCATGGCTTCTAAGTTCAGTGCCGCGCCAGTCCTGTTGCCGTTGGTGTTGGCCCACGGCATCCGGCTCTTCGTCAAAGATTCCAGGATGGAGTCTGAAACGGCCGGCTCTGCCCCAGAAGGCGCACCTGCGCACAACCATCTGACTGAGGTAGGAATCGAAGTTGATCGCACTACGGGGCCGGCTACCGGTGAGGATCAGGCCGCAACTGGGGCCTCAGGGTCGGCAGCAAACCCTGGTCATTGGCGTCGGGAGTCGAGTCACCTGGGGTTCCAGTATTCACCAGCCGCATCTCATCCAGCCAGTATGACCCTCGACCCAGTTCGGCTCAACTATACTGTGCGGCTGTTGATCCTGAGTCTGGCGATCACGACGCTCGTCTTTCTCGTCGTCAGTCCCTTTGCAATTCTGGATGTAGAGCATTACGTCGATAACATTCGTGAACAGAGCCGTATGGTGCGCGGAGAGGTCGATTTTGCCTATACCCGGCAGTATCGTCGTACGACGCCCTATCTGTACCACATTGAACAACAGTTACTCTACGGCATGGGCATCCCTCTCGGCCTGACGGGTTTTCTGGGTTTCGCTTACGTCGTAGTCCGGGCGCTCTGGCGCCGCGTTCAACCTGCCGAGTGGGTTGTGCTGGCGTGGGCCGTGCCTTATTTTCTGGCGACAGGTAGTTTTATGGTCAAGTTCATGCGCTACATGTTGCCGCTCACGCCTTTCTTGGCCGTTGCAGGTGCGTATCTCCTGTTTCAATTGAAAGACTGGTTGGAGACACGGTCCACATCCCCAATTGTGCCCAGGGCTTGGTATGCCCTTGTGGGGGTTATTCTCCTCGCCACTGTTCTTTGGGCTTTCGCTTTTGTGCAAGTTTACGCGGCGCCTCTGACCCGCGTGACGGCCTCAGAATGGATCTATCGTAACATCCCGTCAGGCGCGGCAATCACAGCCGACAACTGGGATGATTCGTTGCCCTTCCACATGGCCGTTGATGGCAGACCACGGAGCCCGGCGGAGTACCGCGAGGTCCGCATGAGCTTGTACGAGCCCGACGGTGAGGCCAAGTTCCAGCACATCGTGGGGTCACTACAACAGACCGACTACGTGATCATCTCGAGCAACCGGCTCTACGGCTGGTTGCCGCGTCTTCGCGATCGGTACCCGGTCACTAACCGCTACTACGAGTTGCTTTTCGATGAGAAACTCGGGTTCGAGCTGGTCAAGGAGTTCACTAGCTACCCGCGACTGGATGGACTGGTCTTCAAGGATGATCGAGCCGACGAGAGTTTCACGGTCTACGATCATCCAAGAGTGCTCATCTACAAGAAGACTCGCCAGCTCTCGGAGCAGGAAATGCGCCGGCTTTTCAGTGACAGCCTGGCTGAGGCAAGCGGTTCCGTTGTGGAGGCCGGCGGCGATAGCTCCGCAGACGTGGAAAAGACGCTGCTGCTAGACCGGCCGGTGGATGAGTTGCCGGCAGTGAACGACCGGGGATGGAATACCATTGCCAACACCAATATCGTAACGTCGATCCTGGTTTGGTGGGCCGTTGTGCAGTTGCTGGGACTTCTTGCTTTGCCGTTGACTTTCGTTGTCTTCCGTAATCTCGTCGATCGCGGCTATGCGCTTAGCAAGGCTCTGGGCATCCTGGTAGTCGCCTATTTGATCTGGCTTCCTGGCAGTCTGCACATTCTGCGGAATAGTTTGACGACGTATTTCTTTGCCCTGGTCGTGCTTGCAACGTCGTCCTATGTCTTGTTCAGCAGGCGGGACGAGATGCTGGATTTCCTCCGCGAGCGTCGGCGACTGATCGGAATCACAGAAGCTGTTTTCGCCGTTGCTTTTCTGTTGTTCGTGGGTATACGGATGCTCAACCCCGATCTGTGGCAGCCGTGGCTAGGTGGCGAGAAGCACATGGAGTTCGCTTTCCTTAACGCGATCCTGAAAAGCCCCTATTTCCCGCCCTATGATCCCTATTACGCCGGTGGCTACATCAACTATTACTACTATGGGATCTACCTGGTGAGCATCCTCACGAAGCTGACCGGCATCGTGCCACAGGTTGCTTTTAACCTCGCCATCCCGACACTCTTCGCTCTCACCGTGATTAATGCTTTCTCAGTGGGCTTTAACCTCACGGCGCGGGACGCACGGGAGGACGGTGGTACGTCGGCTCTGCGGATTCCTCTGGTCGCAGGTGCCTTAGCCGGCGTTTTCGTTGCTGTCCTGGGCAATCTGGACGGGATCCGTCAGGTGTTAGAGGGTCTGGCTCACGTCAGCCGCTCCAGCTTTCAGAGCAGCATCCCGGGCCTGGCTACGGCTGTCCGAGCAGTGTCGGGTCTGCCCCGTCTGTTCTTCAGTGATGCCTCTCTGCCAGGCTTCGACTACTGGCGCAGCACGCGGGTGGTTCCTTTCACTATCAATGAGTTTCCGTTCTTTAGCTTCCTTTTCGCAGATCTGCACCCCCACATGATCGGTATCCCTTTCACCCTCGTAGTTCTGGCGTTGGCCCTGAACGTGATACAGGACGCCCGGCGGCGGCGGGGAGACGGTTGGTGGCCGGAGTCAGGCATCGGCTATATCGTGGTCAACCTGCCTGTACTCCTCTCGCCCTGGAACGTCCTGAACACGCTGGTGATAGCTCTGACGCTGGGCGCGGTGGCCGTCATCAACACCTGGGATCTGCCGGCCTACCTGGGCGTTGTGTTGCTGGCCGTTGTCCTCCAGCAGTCTCTGGTCAACCGGCATCTGCAAATCGTTCCAGCACTCATTGCCTATCTACCGATACCGATTCTCAGTCTTCTGCTATACCGCCCATTTTTCCGGCACTACAAAGCCCTCCACGTAGGCATCGGGCTGGTGCGGGATAAGACTGAGTTAGAGCCTTTCCTCACCATCTGGGGACTCTTCTTGTTCTTAGCTGTGAGCTACATAATGATTACTCTGTTGGGGCGTTGGGATGGGCTGGCCCCACTGAGGTTGGTCCGTCTGCTGGCTCGGCGCTGGGAGACTCTGCCGCATCTGATGGAACTGCATGGGGCGCTGGTCCGCCGGCGTAGCGTAGGTTACCTGGCAGGGATGTACGGGCTGGGAGTGGTCCTTGTGGTCGCCGCCGGCCTGGCTTTCACCGGCCGCTGGGTGATGGCGCTGTTGATCCTACCCCTGTATGTGACGGCACTCCTGTTCCTTCGTTGGGACGCGACACCCGAGGAACACTTCATCAATCTGTTGGTCTTCACCGGGCTGGGTATCCTACTGGGGACCGAGGTGGTATTCCTCAAAGACTTCCTTGGCGGAAGCGATCACTATCGCATGAACACGCTGTTCAAGTTCTACATCCAGGTGTGGGTCCTGTTGGGCGTCGCGGGGGCGGTCGCCCTACGCGTGATTTGGAAGTACTTGCAGGAGCGAGCTTCCTCCCGTGCGCAGACGATCTGGACCTTCGTGTTCGCCGTACTTCTGTTCTCGGCCTCGGTCTACCCCGTTCTGGGTACCATGGCCCGGGTTGACGATCGGTTTCCTGGCGAGCGGCCGGCGGTAGGAACGCTTGACGGCATGGCCTACATGCGTGTCGGCAGTTACACCTGGCCCGATCCCAACAACCGAATCGAACTGAAGTACGATTATGATGCCATTCAGTGGCTACTCGAAAACGTAGGAGGCACACCGGTGGTCGCTGAGGCCGTGTTGCCTTACTACCGTGAAGGGGGTCTGAGAGTCGCCAGCTACACCGGTCTGCCCACGCTTTTGGGCGCCCACCAGGGCGAGCAGCGATACGGTTGGCAGGTGGGACCGCGGGATGGCCGTGCCAAGGAGTTCTTCAATACCCACGACCTCGATCGGGCGAGAGAGCTCATCCGCGAGTTGAACATCTCCTACATCTATATTGGTCAACTGGAGCGCACTGTGTACGATTCTGGTGGGCTGGAGAAGTTTGAGCACATGCGGGAGGCAGGCGACCTTGAACTGGTCTATCAGAACACTGAGGTCAAGATCTACCGGGTGGTGGAAAAGACACTGACCCAGCGATGACAGAGCTCGGGCTGGATCTGGCGATCCATCCGCTGGGCGACGGACTTGACAATCCGTCGCGAGCGTAAGTGTCACTCTTGCCACAATGCCTTCTAAGACAAACATGCGCGAGCGACGAAAAGTTACTTCTTTACTTCTGATCTTGCTGGCCTTTATTCTGGGCTGGGCCGGCCAGCGCTACTTTGCGCAGGATCATGTGCGTGATGCCCTGCTCGTCTACGCGGGGGCGGTTCTGCTACTGGTGATCACCGCGCGGCGTGTCTCCAGGCGCGACCCGGAAGCAGGTCGAGGTCGATATCCAGCATTGGCGGAGACGGGTCGCAAGATCACGCCGCACAACAGGGCTCCTCACCTGAAGTGGGGCTACTTCCCGCTGGCTGGTTCGCTCCTGGCTGGTGTCATTGGCCTCATTCTCTTCCGCAGGGAGCCGATTCCAGATATGGCTTGGGGCTTCTATCTGGGAAGTATACTCGTTTCTCTAATAGGATTCGCCCTTCTGGACGACCGGTTGAATCGTTCCAATCTACGTGCCTGGTGGACTTTCCTCGACTCACACCGACGCGAGCTGATCCTATTGGCTCTCATTCTCGTCTTCGGCACGTTCATGCGCCTTTATCGCCTCGACTCCTTTCCATACGGCACCTGGTATGACGAGGGAATCCACGGAGTGCACGCCCGCCGTATGCTGGAAGACCCATCCTACCGACCTCTCTTTGTTCCTGCCACCAACCATCCGGCTCACTTCCTCTACCTGCTTGCTCTCGGTTTCAAGGTTCTTGGCGTGAGCACCCAATCTATGCGCGTGGTGACTGTGGTATTGGGACTCCTTACCGTGCCGGCTGCTTACTGGCTAGGCCGGCAGCTCTTTGACTCCGAGGTCGCCTTGGTCGCCGCTGCCTTCCTGGCAGTTTCCCGCTGGGACGTAACCTTCAGCCGCTTCGCAATTACCGGCGTTAGCAGCCCTTTGTTTGAGCTATTGACCTTGGCTTGCCTCATGTGGGCGCTCCGCTCGGGGTCGCTTTTGGCTTTTGCACTGGGAGGCGTGGCTCTAGGAGTGGGTCTCAACTTATACTCGGCCTTTCGCCTGTTCCCCATCGTTGTTGGACTGTTCCTCGTGCACAAGGCTGTCACGGAGGGAGTGCGCTCCTTTCTGAGCTGGGCTTGGCCAGGGCTCGTCGCTTTTGGCCTGACTACACTGCTGGCCGTCGCCCCACTTATCCAGTACGCTGTCCGGAATCCCGATGTCTTTTTCAGTCGGACGCAGCAGGTCTCGATTTTCAAGGACAAGACGCCGGAGGAGGCGCGGAAGGACCTGATTGAGAGCACAAAGAAGCATCTGTTGATGTTCAACTACGAAGGCGATCCCAACGGACGTCACAACCTGCCGGGCGAACCGATGTTAGATTTCGCCACCGCTGCTCTCTTCCTCCTGGGTCTGGGTTATAGCGTGATCAATTGGCGAAGACCTGATTTCTTCCTGTTGGTGGTTGGTATAGCCATAATGCTGCTGGGGGGAGTTCTCTCGCTGCTATTCGAGGCTCCTCAATCGCTGCGGGCCATTGGTACGTTGCCCTTTGCTTATCTGCTGGCCTGCGTCCCCCTGGCACTAGCGGGTTGGGAGTTCGAACGGACTTTTGGAGAGCGCCATCAATCGTTCTTCTCTCTAGCCTTGCTGATCCTCGTGTCCTACGTTGGGGTGGTTAACTACCGGACCTACTTCCAGCGCCAAGTCAAGAACTTCACGTCGTGGAATGAATACTCCACCCCTCAAACTTTGGTGGCGGAGGAAATGAAGGCACTGGGTCCCAGTTACCGGTTCATTGTCAGTTCGTTGTTTTTCAACCACCCTGCGATCCGCTTTCTGGCCCCAGAGATGACTGACTATGAGCAGTGGACGGCCACGAGCAGCCTACCTCTGGAACGTAGTGGGGAGAAAGGGGTCGTTCTGCTGTTGGACCCGACTAAAGAGCGACCCATCTGGGACATGCTTCAGCAGTATTACCCGACGGCGGTCTTCCGGCAATTGGGTCCACCCTTCGGCGGGCCGGCGGTGGTTAACGTGGCTGAACTGACAGCGCAGGACGTGGCGTCCATCCAGGGATTGACCGGCGCGTACTACCAGAATGCGGAGTGGGAGGGAGAACCCGCCTTTGTGCGTAAGGAAGTCCGTTTGGAGTTTGGCTGGAGTAAGAACCCGCCCCTGACTTTCCCGTTCAGCGTCGAGTGGACTGGGACCCTGCGGGTCTCCCATTATGGTGCCTACAATCTGGGGTTGGAGGCGCCCGACGAGGCGGAAGTTTACATCGATGAAAGCCTCGTCCTCGAAGGCCGTGGGGGGATGGAGAAGTCGCTCACGTTAGCTAAGGGCAACCATGCCCTACGCATCCGCGCAGTAGGTGCCGAGGGGCAGCTACGTCTCTACTGGCGCCCGCCGAACAGGCCCGTCGAGGTGATCCCCCAGACTGCGCTCTACACCAACCCGCCGGTAGCGAACCATGGCCTGCTGGGACGTTACTATGCCAACGTTAACTGGCAGGGTGAGCCGGCCTTTGCCCAGATCGATCCCTCAATGGATATACGCTTCCATATCTTGCCCTTGCCCCGCCCGTACAGCGTCGAGTGGGCAGGCAAGATCCAGATCCCCATGACAGGGTTCTATGAGTTCGCCACTCAGTCTATCGACCATTCCTGGCTTTACATCGACGACCAACTGGTAGTGGCCAACGATGCCGGCGTCAATCAATACGTTTCCGGGGGAATACACCTGGAAGAGGGACTACATGATGTCCGGCTGCGCTACACGGATGAGACTAGCTACACCTACGTGAAACTCTTCTGGCTGCCACCCAACAGACCTCAAGAGATCGTCCCCTCGCACCGGCTTTTCCCACCCCAAGGCGCCTACCCGGCCACCCAATTGGCAGCACCAAGACCGCCGCCCCCCACGCTGGAAGCGGGTCAAGTGAGGCTCAGTTTCGATCGTGTCCTGGAGGAAACTCGGTTAGAGGAGCCGCGGGACGTAGCGGTAGGTCCCGATGGGACTGTGTATGTCGTGGATACGGGGACTCGACAACTGCTGCGGCTCAAAGAGGACGGCCGCTTCCTCGGCGTGGTTGCCGGGGGGTTCCAGGCACCTTTTGCTGTGGCCGTTGATGATCAAGGCCGGGTTTATGTCCTCGATTCGGGAGAGGCTCCGCCGATCAGCCTGTTTTCGCCCGAAGGCGAGCTATTGGGCCGGCTCGGGACTGACCTGGGTCTCTTTTCCCCTCGCGGACTGACGCTGGATGAGCAAGGCTTCCTGTACGTGGCAGACACCGGACGCGGTCGAGTGGTCAAATTGAACCGCGAGGGAGAACTGCTGACTCAGTTTAGCGGGGGCGGTCAGCTCCGCCAGCCGACGGACGTGAGCGTGAGCCTGGACGGTTACCTGTATGTTACAGACCCGGACGCATCGCAGGTGTGGGTGCTCAGCCCCCTGGACCAGGTGGTGGATCAGTGGGCCATCCCGCGAGCGAACACCTACGACGCACCCCACGTGACCGTCGGTCCGCAGGGTGCAGTGTACGTCACGGACCCTGAAGGTGCGGCGGTGATGGTGTTCGATAGGCACGGCAAGCTGCTAACCCAGGTAGGGGGCCGTGGCACGGGTAGTGGACAGTTCAGCAAGCCTCTGGGCCTGGCGGTGAGTCAGGCCGGCCACCTGTATGTGACAGATACCTACAACCAGCGCTTGCAGCGCTATCGGATCGGACAGGAGCAGTGAGAGCGTGTCTAATCGAACCGACAAGCTGCCTGAGTCCACATGCCCATCTTGCGGTTCACGTTCGTCCAAACGTCACCTTGTTATCGACGGTGTTGACATTGTCCGCTGCAGCAATTGTGCTCTCGTCTATTCAGATCCAGATTCGTGGCAGCCGATGCAGGAGTATCGTGCCGACTATTTTCATTCGGACCAGTACCGAGGCGGCTATCAAGGTTATGATGCCGAGGCTATCAGTCATGAGCATACGTTTAAGCATCGGCTTACAGATGCCCAACGGCGATTGGGAACGGTTGGTACGCTGCTTGATCTAGGATGTGCGTTTGGACACCTGGGACGCGTCGGGCAACAGCTCGGCTGGCAGACCTTCAGTACCGATATTTCCATCTATGCGGCAAGCCGTGCTCATCAGAAGGATGGTCAGCCAGTCTTTGTGAGTGATGTCACGCGACCTTGCACCCGACACGGTCGCTTCCATTTGATATGCTTATATGATGTCATCGAGCACTTGCCGGATCCGGTAGGCACTCTGCGGCGCCTGCGTCCGCTGCTCACACCCCATGGCGTGATTCACATATCTACGCCTGATGTGGAAAGCCGATCTGCAAGATTGATGGGGCGTAGCTGGTATCATTACAAACCACGGGAACACATATGCTATTTCTCGTGCCAAACCCTACGTGATGCGTTGACCCGAGCCGGATTTGAGGTTTTGGGCATTGGCTCTCTCCCAAGCTACATGGCGGTGCAAGACGTCCTCGTCCGATTGCGTTTCTACTCTCGAGTGGGCGCCGATACGCTGCTTCGTAGCTGCAGGTGGCTAGGCTTCCATCACAAGGTACTAAAGATTAGTGTTGGTGAGATAGAGGCATGGGCACGAGTACGATAGGAAGTCGACT
>JBHIAO010000153.1:0-11741 GCA_046758565.1 Anaerolineae bacterium | reverse complement strand
TGTATAATATACTCAGATTGAGCTGTGACGGAGGAAAGGCAAATGGGTGAAGTCAAAGTCGAACTGGAGCTAGAAAACGCGGTAGATCGAGAGCTGTTGCGCCTGGGTCATATCGAAGAGGAGGAACTCCGGTCGGCGAGGATTGAAGCTCTGGTGGATAGCGGTGCTGTCATGTTGGTCTTGCCCCAAGACCTGGTGGAGGCTCTGGGCCTACGTGAAGTGGGCAAAGTGATTGTAACCTATGCCGACGAGCGCAAGGAAGAGCGCCCATTGGCCGGCATCGTGACGGTGCGGGTGGGCAACCGGGTGACCAACGTCAATTGCGTAGTCGGCCCGCCGAACAGCGAGCCATTGTTGGGCCAGGTAGTGCTGGAAACGATGGATTTGCTGGTCGATTGTGTTGAACAAAAACTGGTTCCCCGTCCCGAGTCGCCGTTCTTGCCACTATTGAAGCTGAAGTAGCGGTGTATTTGGTCTTGCATCATCTCAGCAAGCAAGAGGCCCGATCCATGTACAACATCGATCGGGCCTCTTTGTTCTCGCGCTGCCTGGTGTCCAGATGATACGACGCTGCTAGTTCAGATAGGCACGCAGCCGGCGGCTGCGCCTCGGATGGCGCAGCTTTCGCAGCGCCTCCTGCTCGATCTGCCGGATGCGCTCCCTGGTCAGGCCAAACTTCTTGCCGACTTCCTTTAGCGTGTACTCATGCCCGCCACTCAGCCCGTAGCGCATCGTGAGAATACGGGCCTCGCGCGGTGTCAGAGTCGACAGAAGGTCTTCGATTTCCTCAGACAGGAGCGTGAGATCGACCTCTTCTGAGGGATCGGGCAGGTCATCACCCTCGATGAAGTCTCCCAGTTCGCTGTCTTCCTCATCGCCAACGGGCTTCTCCAGGGAAAGTGGCCGCTTTGCGGCATCCAGGGCCAGCTTGACCTGACCAAGGCTCAGATCGACCTCTTCGGCAATCTCCTCAGGGGTCGGCCGGCGCCCGAGCTCCAGCTCCAACTCATGAGATAGCCGGCTCAAACGCTGGATACGATCCTTCATATGTACCGGGATACGGATCGTGCGTCCCTGATCGGCGAGAGCGCGGGTGACGGCTTGGCGGATCCACCAGGTTGCATAGGTACTAAACTTGTAGCCCTTGCGATAGTCGAACTTCTCCGCTGCGCGAATCAGCCCCAGGTTTCCTTCCTGGATCAGGTCCAGCATGGGAACACCGTGTCCCATGTACTTCTTGGCGATGCTGATTACTAGACGGAAGTTCGACGACACCAATTCCTGGAAAGCATCTCGCCCTTGCTGGATCTCGGCTTCCAGGCGCGCCCGTTCCGCGAAGTCTAGTTGGTCGCCGGCTTCTGCAAGGCGCTGCTTGGCCTTTTCGCCGCGCTCAATACGTTTGGCGAGCTCGACTTCTTGGTCGCGAGCCAGTAGTGGGATTGGGCGCACGTCTCGAAAGTAAAGACTGACGGTGTCATCAGAATCCACAAATTCGAGAGCACCTTGCTCCTCTTTCTGTAGCGCCAACTCGTGCGGCGACGTAATCTCGTGGCCATTGCTGTAGATCTCGATGCCTTCATCCGCCAAGATCTCGAACAACCTGTCCAAACTCTCCATGTGCTCGTCGAGTTGCGACGCGGCTTCGACGATGTCATCAATAGTCAGGTGGCCCTTGTCATGCCCCAGGTGCAACAACTCTTCGATTGCTTCTCGTGTCCCGTTCAGTTCCATATTCCTCATTCCATCCATACACCACGAATCGACTACTATGTAGGACGGCCGTTAGGTGTCGACTGTTCCAAGCCAGTTCTTGTGATACGAATAGCAGGTTGCGTTTCACAACGTAAGCCCCGCACGGACCGCGGGGCCTACGTTCGCGTAGTCATTTGGCGGGGCTGACGTCAAAACCTTTGCTTGTTCTTGTTGACAGAACTTGACAAGCTCGACGTGGTACAAAATGAACCGCCGACGAATCCATCGGCGGAAAGGGATTACCAACAAGCGTGATACAAACCCTTTTGATCGTGAGACGATACGCCTTCGGCGACGTGTCCTTCTGACGCCCTTGACTACCCCTGACGCGGTTAATATTATAGCACATCTGTACTATTCTGTCAAGTCGCGTATCCGATGGGAATCGGAATTCCCCGATTGTCCATTTGGCGATCGTAGGGTTTCCGGTGTATGATTGGTGCTGGAAATCTAGGACGAAGGTATCATTGCTGCTCAGCCAGATCAGATTCTCTTCACTGATACGTGCGCTTGAAAAGGTGAACCATGTTGTTTCCAGGTTTTAGGTTCGGGGAAGGTCAACTCAGCCGTCCGGAAGAGATTCCGGATGTGCTGCCCATCCTGCCCCTTCGGAATACGGTGGCCTTTCCTTTCGGTGTTATGCCAATTGCTGTTGGTATTCCGCGCTCTGTTCAACTGATCCAGGACGCTGTCAGGGGAGATCGTCTCATCGGCCTGGTCGCTATGAAGCAGCCTGAATTGGACGAACCCGACCGTGAGGATGTCTACCAGGTGGGGACCTTGGCGCTAATCCAGCGTGTGATCCAGGGCAATGAGGAAGAAACACTGCAGGTGATCATTCAGGGCATCGAGCGGTTCAAAGTGGAAGAATGGCTGCCGGCCGATCCCTACCTCCGGGCGCGTATACAGCTCGCGCCTGAGACGACGGAAGAATCGCTGGAGATGGATGCTTTGACCCGGAGCTTGCTTGATCTAGCTCGTCGGCTGGCAAGCCTAATGCCCCAGGTGCCTGACGAGATTGTGGAGTATCTGGCCGGCATCGAAGACCGGCGTCTGCTGATATACTTGGTGGCCTCCAATATGCGGATGGACATGGAGGCGGCGCAAGAGTTGCTAGAGATCGACACGCTGGTGGAGAAGATGCGCCGGCTTATCACGATCCTGAGCCACGAGCTCGAGGTTATGGAGCTTGGCCAGCAGATACGCTCCGAGGCCCACGAGGAGATGACCAAGGCCCAGCGTGAGTACTTCTTGCGCGAGCAACTCAAGGCAATCCAGCGCGAGCTGGGCGAAGGCGATGAGCAACAGACCGAGATTGAGGAGTATCATCAGAAGATCGAAGCAGCCGAGATGTCCGAGGAGGCCGAAAAAGAAGCTCTGCGCGAATTGGATCGGTTAGAGAAGATGCCGCCCCAGGCGGCTGAGTATTCGGTGATCAAGACGTACCTTGACTGGTTGACCGACCTTCCGTGGAACAAGGTTACCGATGATAATCTGAACATCGACCACGCGCGCCAGGTTTTGGATGAGGATCACTACGACCTGGAGGAGGTCAAAGAGCGTATCCTGGAATTCCTGGCGGTTCGTAAACTGCGCTCGGAGCGGGGTTTCGACTTTGACGATGTGCCGGCGACGGTCGAGGAGGGAACTGGGGCCATCTTGTGCTTCGTTGGCCCACCAGGTGTGGGCAAAACGAGTCTCGGCCAGTCCATCGCCCGGGCACTGGAGCGGAAGTTTACCCGCATGAGCCTGGGTGGACTACGTGACGAGGCTGAGATTCGGGGCCATCGCCGAACGTACATTGGGGCAATGCCGGGCCGGATCATCCAGGCGGTTAAGCGAGTTGGCACAAAGAACCCCGTGTTTATGTTAGACGAAGTCGACAAGATCGGCGCTGACTGGCGCGGTGATCCGTCGTCGGCTCTGCTGG
Source organism: Anaerolineae bacterium (assembly GCA_046758565.1). Classification (GTDB taxonomy): domain Bacteria; phylum Chloroflexota; class Anaerolineae; order Epilineales; family JAANWY01; genus JBHIAO01. The sequence goes on along the minus strand of JBHIAO010000153.1, from coordinate 8,059 downwards.
AGGTGCTGGACCCTGCTCAGAACAACGCCTTCCGCGATCATTACTTGGACGTGGACTTCGACCTGAGCCAGGTTCTCTTCATCACCACGGCCAACTGGCTGGATCCGATCCCGGAACCGCTGCGCGACCGCATGGAGATCATTCGCCTGGATGGCTACACCGAGTACGAGAAGGTCTGCATCGCCCAGGGTTACCTGGTGCCGCGGCAGGTGCGGGCCAATGGGCTCCATGCGGATGAAATCGCGTTCGCTGAGCCGGCCCTGCGTACCATCATCCGGGAGTACACCCGCGAGGCCGGCGTCCGCAACCTGGAGCGAGAGATCGGTCGTGTGTGCCGTAAGGTGGCAGTCGGAATTGCAGCCGGCAAACAAGACGACGGGATCGAAATTGGTTCCGATCAGGTTCGAGAACTTCTCGGTAAGCCCAAGCACCAGTTTGAGGCAGCCGATCGACCGGAGATCCCCGGGGTGGCGACCGCGCTGGCGGTGACGCCGGCCGGCGGCGAAATCCTGTTCGTCGAAGCTTCCCGTATGAAGGGCAAAGGCAATCTCACCCTGACCGGACAATTGGGCGACATCATGAAGGAGAGCGCGCAGATCGCTCTCAGCTATGTCCGGGCCAGGGCTGACGCGTTGAATATTGACCCTGATTCTTTCGCGAGCATGGACATTCACCTACACGTGCCTGCGGGCGCAACGCCCAAGGACGGGCCGTCGGCCGGCGTGGCGATGGTTACAGTCATAGCCAGCCTGTTGGCGGGCCGGCCGGCACGCGCTGATGTGGGCATGACGGGCGAGATCACACTTCGAGGTCAGGTGCTGCCCATTGGCGGTGTCAAACAGAAGGTGTTGGCCGGCCATCGGGCGGGACTGACGACGCTGATCGTGCCCAAGCGTAACGAGCCGTGGCTCGACGACGTACCTGAGGAGATCCGTGAATCGGTGAACTTCGTGCTGGCAGATACGATCAGCGATGTGCTCGATGCGGCTCTGCTGAAGGAATCGGAGGCTTTGGAGCGTGTGGCGTAATCGTAGAGCTGGCAAAGGGCCCAGGAGAACAGGAGGAGCCAGACGGCAAGGCAGCACGCGGCAAGATGAGGGGCGGCGGAAGGACTCACCCATGCTCCCCTCCACTCTTGCTCCTATGCCCTTGCACGTAAGACTTGCCCCCGCTCCTGCATCAAACCCGCAGAAATACAATGGTGCGCTGAAGGGATGTAGGGGTGAGATTTGTGGATACGACGATGAATCGGATTCAGCAGTTGTCGAACGAGCGCCAGCAACTGTGGCGGAAGGCCAGCCACAGGGAATTGAGTGACACAGAGTATTGGCGACTGCAGCAGATCACGCGTGAGTTGACCAATCTGTGGGATAGCTATCGCCGGCAGCACGCCGGGGGCGCGTGGAACGGACACCGCCGCGCGGCAGACGATGGCGCTCCGGATGCCGAACCTCTGGAGCGAGCTGCCTAGCGATGTGACATAATCTTTTCCCAAGAGTTACACGAAGGTCGGAGGCGTTCGACGCCTCCGACCTTCCTTATGTTCCACTTTTCCGCGAGTTGTGATCTAGTGTATAATCCGCTACTATGAGCTCACTGCTTGTGAAGAATGCGTCGTTGCTGGTTACGATGGACGACGAGCGGCGCCGATTGGAGAACGCCGGCCTGTTCGTACGCAACAACGTTGTTGACCAGGTTGGGCCGACAGACAAACTTCCCGGGACGGCCGATCAGGTCGTCGGTGCATCGGACATGATACTGCTCCCCGGGCTGGTGAACACCCACCACCACCTGTATCAGACCCTTACTCGGGCCGTGCCGGCTGCGCAAGATGCTAACCTGTTTGACTGGTTGAAAACCCTGTACCCGATCTGGGCTGGGCTCACCGGTGAGGCTGTCTACATCAGTGCTCTCGTCGGGTTGGCTGAGCTGATGCTCTCAGGCTGCACGACTTCGGCGGATCACCTCTATATCTTTCCCAACGACGCGCGACTGGACGACACGATTCGTGCTGCACAAGAGCTGGGTATGCGCTTTCACCCGACGAGGGGCAGTATGTCTCTCGGCGAGTCCCAGGGTGGACTGCCGCCGGATCGCGTAACTGAGGACGAGGATGACATTCTGCGTGACACGCGGCGGGTCATCGAGGCCTATCACGACCCCGATCGTTACTCCATGTGTCGTGTGGGGGTGGCGCCGTGCTCACCTTTCTCGGTGACGCCCGACCTGATGCGTGAGAGCCGGCGACTGGCTCAGAGCTACGGCGTGCTTTGTCACACCCATCTCGCCGAGACGTTGGACGAGGAGGAATTCTGCATTGAGCAGTTTGGCCGCCGGCCGGTGGAATACGCCGATAGTCTGGGGTGGGCCGGCGACGACGTCTGGTGGGCCCACTGCGTGCACGTCTCCAACGAAGAGATTGGGCTGTTGGCGCGCACAGGTACGGGTGTGGCGCATTGCCCTAGCTCGAACATGCGCCTGGCGTCGGGGATTGCATCCGTGAAGGCGATGCGTGCAGCAGGGGTGAAAGTTGGCCTGGGAGTTGATGGCAGCGCCAGCAACGACAGCTCCCACATGCTGGCTGAGACACGTCAGGCCATGCTGTTGCAGCGGGTGGCTGGCGATCTGGCTGCGCTATCCGCAGAACAGGCCCTCGAACTGGCAACGGTTGGCGGCGCTCAGGTGCTCGGCCGCGACGACATCGGCTGCCTGGCACCGGGCATGGCCGCCGACTTCATCGGGATTCGGCTTGACCGGCTGGCGTATGCCGGTGCGCTGCATGACCCGCTGGCAGCCGTTGTCTTCTGTGCCCCCCAGACGGTCGATTTCTCGGTGATCAACGGGCAGATTGTGGTCCAGGATGGCCGCCTGACGCGCGTCGATCTCGGGCCGATCATCGAGCAGCACAATCAGATCAGCCGGCGCATGGTCGACGCCGGCTAAAACCCACGTCGTTCAGACAATCGTAAGCATGCAGTTGACAAATAAGAACATATGTGCTAGTATATCGTCATACTGTCCTGCCCTTGCCTGCCCCTTGCTATCACGTCACACACTGCTCCGAAAAAAGTTGGTTGGCTAGATGGCTGGGTACTACGCAAGCCAACAAGCCATCTAGCCATCCAGCATTTTCGTGCTTCAGGGTGTCCCGTCCGGACATGTTGACTGCTGGATGATGATCATATACTCCCCTGGAGATCAATTATCATGGCCAGGCGCCGGCGCGGAAAACAGTTGTCCTTCTCTGTCGATCTCGGATTGGCGGAGCAACTACGCCAGGTTGCGGACCAAGAGGACAAATCCGTCGATGAGTTCATCGGAGAATTGCTCGAGGCCGGCCTGGAGAAGCGCAACATCGAAAGGAAAATCGTAAAGGCTCTCAAGAAGTTGACACCCCGAGAGCGTGAGGTCTGCATCTGGGTAGCGCGAGGCCACACCAACAAGCAGATCGCTGAGGAACTGGTTATCACTGAGGAAACCGTAAGAACACACATCCGCTCCATCCGCCACAAACTCAACCTTCGCAGCAAGACCGAGCTCCGTGTCTACTTGACCCGACTCGGAATGGTCTTCCCCGAATAGTCTCCTCCCCACTCTTCACACCATCCCCGCTTTTAGGGGATTTTTGCATATCTCTCAAAGATCTACCCCAAAAGGGGGATCGACAGATCGAACATTTGTGCTACAATAAGAGAAACCTTCTACTGAGGAGAGTCAATGCCGGCTTCGATCCCTGACAATCGTTTTCCACTTGCGGTTCAAAACACTCGGTTCGCTGATCGCCTGTTTCAGACCAGGGAATACCAGGCTGCCAGCATTCGGCTCCTCTACGGCTCCCGCTTTCCACACAAGCTTGCTCTCTACGGAATAGGTCAACTTCTCGTGCGAGGCGAAACCGTACTGGTCCTCGACGGCGCCAACTCCACAGATGCTTACTTCCTGTGCAAAATAGCCCGCGCCTTGGGGCAAAGGCCGGAAGACGTGCTGTCACGCCTCCAGGTATCGCGCGCTTTCACCTGTTACCAGATGGCCGAACTGGTCCTGCGCGAGCTGCCGCCGGCGATTGCCCGTACGGATTGCAGCCTGGTCTTGTGCGCCGGCCTGCCGGCGACTTTCTATGATGAGCATGTCCCCCTGCCCGAGGCGATACAACTGCTGAAACAGGTGCTCGGACAGGTCCGAACCCTGGCCGAAGGCGCAACCACTTTTGTGATAACCGCTTCAGAACCGACAGCCAGTGTGAAGAACCGTGTCGTATTGCTAGATCTGCTGAAGCGCGAAGCGCAGTTTGTCTGTCGGGTCGAGAGCGATGATTCCGGCTTTGTGCTTCACCTAGAAAAGCCGGCCCTAAGCACATTTGTGGGGTGATAACCTGGGTTGTTGGGATTGCCCCCCCTCAATCCCCCCCAGAGGGGGGGAAGCTTTCCGGTCCTCCCCCCTCGGGGGGGAGGTAGAGGGGGGCCATGAGCGAGGAGAATTCGCAGATGGGCCGAACGCTGCCATCCTTCATGCAGGTCATCCAGCAAGAGCAGGCATCCTGGAGCAAGTTCCGGCGGGCGCTGCGCAAGGAAGACCAGGCGATATTTGATAGGCTTTTCCTGGCGGCGCGGTATCACGTAGCCGCCTGCGCCTATGCCTCTTGCCCTGTGCCTTTCGAAGCGATGCTCCTCGCCATGCTCATCGAAGAACACAAGGCGAAGTTGAGGCTAGAAGCACGGCTTCAGGACCTGGAAGAGGGGATGAGATGTCTATCAGCGAGGGATGGCTCTTTGACGTCTACCCGCAGTTCGAAGGCATGACCGTCTGGGTGATAGACAAGCATGGCAAAGCCCGGCGCTTCACAGATGCGTTTCACCCGGCCTTCGCTTTGGCCGGCCCGCCCTCCCAACTCCAATCGGCTATCCGGTTTCTGCGGTCCTGCCCGGTAAGATTGAGCTGGGCAGAACGGTTTGAGCTCTCCCTGGGGGAGACGATCCGTGTGCTACGGGTAGAAGTTATCAGGCCGGCTGACTACCCCAAAGTTGTTCGTCGAACCGCGCAGATCTTCACCCATCTGACATTCTACAACTGTGACGTCCCGCTGCCCCAGTACTACTTCATGGCCAAGGGAGCCTTTCCGCTTGCTTTTTGCCGGCTGGAAGCGGAGTCTGGCAAGATCGTCTCCCTCGAGGTCGATGACTCACCGTGGGAGATCGAACATCGTCTGCCCGGGCTGAAAGTCATGGGATTGGGGCTGGATGACGAAGGCAACCCGCATCATGGCCGGCCCGGTCACCTGGAAGTGCTGGTTGAGGGTGAGAGACACGTCTTCGACTGGACCGAGGTCAGAGACATTCTCACCACGTTGAGGGACTTGCTGATCTGCTACGACCCCGATCTGATTATCTCGGAGTGGGGCGATTCCTTTATTATCCCCCGCCTCCTCACCGCTGCGGCGCGATTGGGTATCACCCTGCCTCTAAATCGGGATGCCCAGCGGGCGCCACACCACAAGCCGGCCCACTCTTACTACTCCTACGGCCGAGTCGTGTACCGTGCGCCGTCCCACACTTTGTTCGGACGCTGGCATATCGATCGCAAGAACGCCATGCTCCTGGACGACTACAGTCTCGCCGGCCTGTTTGAGTTCGCCAGAATCACCCGGATCCCGGTGCAGCAGGCCGCCCGATCCAGCCCCGGCACCGGCATCTCTACCATGCAGCTTGCCACGGCCTATCGACAAGGCATCCTCATCCCGTGGCGCAAACGGGAGCCGGAAGAGTTCAAGTCGGGGTTGGAGTTGGTGACGGCCGACAAGGGTGGTCTGGTTTATCAGCCGGTGCTCGGCCTGCACGAGAATGTGGCGGAGATCGATTTCGCCTCCATGTACCCGTCGATCATGGTTCAGTTTAATGTATCGCCCGAGACCGTTGGCTGCGATTGTTGTCCGGACAACATGGTGCCGGAGATAGGGTACAACATCTGCCGGAAGCGGCGGGGGTTGATTCCAGTGACACTGGAACCGCTGCTGGAGAAGCGGGAGCGGTATAAGGCGCTCATCCAATGCTTACCCGATGGGCCGGCCAAAGACGCATACCGCCGCCGGCAATCCGCGCACAAATGGCTGTTGGTGTGTTGCTTCGGATACCTGGGTTACAAGAATGCTCGCTATGGCAAGATCGAGGCGCATGAGTCGGTGACGGCCTACGGCAGGGAGAAGCTCCTTCAGGCCAAGGAGGTCGCCGAGGCGCGGGGGTTTCGGCTGATCCACGCCATCGTGGATGCCATCTGGGTGCAGAAAGAGGGTGCGAAAGAAGAGGATTACATCGCGCTCCTGGAGGCCATCGAACGGGAGGCCGGCATGCCCGCTGCCCTGGAAGGGATCTACAAGTGGATTGCCTTTCCGCCTTCACGCACCGATCCCAGAACGGCAGTGGCCAATCGTTATTTCGGGGCCTTTTCCTCCGGCGAGACCAAGGTGCGGGGGCTGGAGCTGCGGCGAGCCGATACGCCCCCGTTCCTGCGCGAGGCTCAGGAGAGGATGATCGCCGTGTTGGCGGCGGCGTCCAACCGGGCGGAATACCAGGCGAAGATAACAGACGTGCTGGAGGTGGCTCAGGCGTATTTGGAGCTTCTGCGATCAGGGGGGATGGCCGGCCACGCTCTTGTGATCACAAGGAGACTTTCCAAGGATCCGTCCCGGTACGTGGTGAATAGCCATACGGCCATCGTCGCCAGGGAGCTTGCCGGGCGGGGTGTCACGCTTAGTCCTGGCGAGAAGGTGCGTTACATCATCACGGACCACAAAGCCAGGCGCCCCAGCGATCGGGTGCGGTCATTTGAAGGCTACAATGGCGCGAGCTCCTATGATGCGGAGAAATATGGTGAGCTACTGTTGAGAGCCGTTGAAGGTTTGGTTTCACCTGTGGGGTGGACAAGGCAGGACATCGACGAGAAGCTTGGTGTTGGTTGTAGGCCTATTCAGGCTGTTCAACTGCCTTTACTGTGTCCCAACCTGAACCCTGGCGCTGTACTTGAAACCACGGATGCCGGCGCAGATCGTCTATGTTCAAACTGAAGCGGAATGGGAAAAGCTCAGGCAGTCGCAGTAAATCGGCGAATGGGAGAGCCTCGGCTTCATGTGTATAGAGAGCGCAAGCTAACAACCATGTTTCTAACTCCGTGTCACTGGTAGTGAGGGTACGGTGGTGAGGTTTGTACGTATAGCGCTGATCCGACTCGGTCAAGACATCCCAATTGCGCAACGAGAAAATAACCCGCTCCACCGCCTTCTCCAACGAGCCTAGTTGACCACGCTCCGCAATTACACGCTGTTTGATCATGGCCGGCGTGATGACATCTTCATAACGGGCAAGCTGCCCAATGGTCGCTGCGACGTCACGGAAAAACGAATACGCTAGCAATGTTAACCCGTAGTGCAGCCAGAGGCGATCATCGGTGACACGCGTCCTCTGGTAGCGCGCCACAGCATCATCTCGGAGCGCAGGTGCGATCTCTGCTGTCTTGACCCAAATGTTGATCAGGATATCGATGGCTTTGCGCCGGTTAACAGCACTGAAGATGTCCTGACCTACCACGGGTTCCAAACGTGCTCGGATCTTATCAGGGTCACTGGTCTCTACGCAAAAGGCAGCAGTCGCGTCGAGCCAGGAGCGGTGGATGTTTCGGTTGAATCCGATATCTTTGTCCATTGTCTCGTTCTGATCGTCTATATGTAGCCAGTGACCTGGGCGTAGTGTCAGAATGTTACGAGGATTGGGTGATAGTTGCAAGCGGGACGACGACTTCATCTAGCGTGAGGCCGCCGTGCGTGACGACGATACTATTCAGGGGCACGAAGGCGAGGCGTTCATCGGGCATCAGCACCCAGATGCTGTCGGGAAGCAGCCCGTCATGGTTCCATAGGATTGTCTCGGAGAAGGCGGTCTGCACGTGAGCCGCCAAGCCACGATCATTATATACGCGGGCGCGCTTGCTGCGCGCTTGTACGAGTACGCCCTCGGAGGGCTGACCCATGCCGCTTGCTTCCACATGGCCGTGATCGCTGGTTACGTAGACG
>JBHIAO010000152.1:0-11873 GCA_046758565.1 Anaerolineae bacterium | reverse complement strand
CTCCGCCAGGCCGAATTGCACGACACCTTCGAGGCGTACGCCGGTTGGGTCGCCGATGCCTTCCAGATGGTGGACTTGCGCAGTGGTGAGGTGCGCGACCGCGAGATCAACACCTGGCTGATGAACGCCGCCATTGACGAGATGGCCCAACTGGATCATCCCGATGTGGTCGAGATGAGTGAACGTCTGGAGCGACACCAAATGATCACTGTTCACTGTTAACTGATCACTGTCACTCCGTCACCATATCCCGCAACACCGCGTGGAGGATGCCGCCGTTGCGATAGTACTTGACTTCCACCGGCGAGTCGATGCGAGCGGTCATGGTGAAGACCTTCTCGTTGCCCTCGGCTTCGCGGGCGCGGACCGTCACTTCTTGCAGCGGCTGCAAATCGTCGTCGATGCCCTCGATGTCGTAGGTCTCGAAGCCCTTCAGCCCCAGGGATTCGGCGTTGTCGCCCGGTTTGAACTGCAGCGGCAACACCCCCATGCCGATGAGATTGCTGCGGTGAATGCGCTCGTAACCTTCGGCCAGGATGGCCTTCACACCCAGCAAGATCGTCCCCTTGGCCGCCCAGTCGCGGGAACTGCCGGTGCCGTACTCCTTGCCGGCAACCACAATCAATGGCGTGCCGTCTTCCTGGTACCGCATGGCTGCGTCGTACATGCTCATCTGCTCGCCCGTCGGGTGGTAGATAGTATAGCCACCCTCGACGCCGGGCACCAACCGGTTGCGAATGCGGATGTTGCCGAACGTGCCGCGCATCATCACCTCGTGGTTACCACGGCGGGCGCCAAAGGTGTTGAAATCTCTAGGTTCGACGCCGCGCGAGATCAGATATTGGCCGGCTGGTCCATCGGCTGGGAAGGCACCGGCCGGCGAGATGTGGTCGGTAGTCAATGTGTCGCCGAGCAGAGCCAGCACGCGGGCCCCGCGGATCGGCTTCACAGGCGGCACCTCGGGCGTCAGATCGGTGAAGAAGGGCGGCTCCTGGATGTAGGTCGAGTTCGGGTCCCATTCGTACAGCTCGCCTCCGGTCACCGGGATGTTGTTCCACGCCTCGTTTCCAGCGAAGACGTTGCCGTACTGCTCCTTGAACATCTCTGGCCACAGTGAGCGCTGAATCTGTTCCTGGATTTCCTCCTGGGTAGGCCAGATGTCCTTCAGGTAAACCGGCTCGCCGTTCGGATCGTGGCCCAGAGGTTCCGTGACCAGATCGATGTCAACCGTGCCGGCCAGCGCGTAGGCCACCACCAGCGGCGGCGATGCCAGGTAGTTGGCCTGAACATAGGGACTGATCCGCCCCTCGAAGTTGCGGTTGCCCGAGAGAACGGCTGCGGCCACCAGGTTATTCTCGGTAATCGCGTTGGAGATGGCTGCAGGCAGCGGTCCGCTGTTGCCGATGCAGGTGGTGCAACCAAAGCCCACGATGTGGAACCGAAGCGCCTCGAGATAGGGGAGCAGATCGCTGGCTTCGAGATACTTGGCCACCACTTTGGAACCAGGTGCCATGCTCGTCTTCACCCACGGTTTGACGTCCAGACCACGCTCGACGGCTTTCTTGGCCAGCAGGCCGGCCCCAATCATCACGCTAGGGTTGCTGGTGTTGGTGCAACTGGTGATGGCGGCGATGACAACGGAGCCATGCTTCATCTTGTAGCTGGTCTCGTTGTCGCTCACCGTCGCAAAGCGAGTCTTTTCCTCCTCGGGCAGCCCGATGCCGGTCTTGCCGGCCGGTGCCGTCAGGGCGCGGTTGAACTCCTGCTTCATCCTGACCAGTGGAATCCGATCCTGGGGCCGCTTCGGGCCGGCCATGCTCGGCTCGACCGTACCCATGTCCAGTTCCAGTGAATCGGTGTATTCGGGATCGGGGGTGTCATCGGTTCGGAACAGGCCCTGCTCCTTGGTGTAGCGCTCCACCAGATCCACGAGCTCGTCAGGGCGGCCAGTGCCGGCCAGGTAGCGCAGCGTCTCGTCATCCACCGGGAAGAAGCCCATGGTTGCGCCGTACTCGGGTGACATGTTGGCCAGTGTCGCCCGGTCAGGCAGGCTCAGCCGGTCCAGTCCCAGACCATAGAACTCGACGAATTTGCCCACCACGCCATGAGCCCGCAGCATCTCGGTCACGGTTAACACCAGGTCGGTGGCCGTGGCGCCGTCCGGCAACTCGCCCGTCAATTTGAATCCAACGACCTCGGGGGTCAGCATGTATATGGGCTGACCCAGGATCACCGCTTCGGCCTCGATGCCACCCACGCCCCAACCGACGACGCCCAGGCCGTTGATCATAGTCGTGTGGGAGTCGGTTCCGACCAGGGAGTCTGGGTAAGCCAGCCGACTGCCGTTCTCGGAGCGCGTCTGCACGACCCGGGCCAGGTACTCCAGGTTCACCTGGTGCACGATGCCGGTGGCCGGCGGCACTACACGGAAGTTGTCGAACGCTTCTGCGCCCCAACGCAAGAATTCGTAGCGCTCGCGGTTGCGCTCGAACTCGCGCTCGGCGTTGTAGAACAGCGCGAAGAGGGAGCCGAAGCGATCGACTTGCACCGAATGGTCGATAACCAAATCGACTGGAATCTGCGGATTGATGCGCTTAGGGTCACCCCCCAGGCGTGCCATGGCGCTGCGCAGCGCCGCGAGGTCGACCACACCGGGCACGCCGGTGAAATCCTGCATCACCACGCGGGCCGGCTTGAATGGTACCTCCCGCTGGGCAACACTCCTTGCATCCCAGTTCGCCAGGCCCACTACGTCGTCCTGGGTAATCTCGAAGCCGTCACATTGCCGTAGTGCCGCCTCAAGCAGAACTTTGATGGAGAACGGCAACCGCGAGACACTGCCAACGCTGTCCTTCTCCAGTTGGTCCAGGCGGTACAGCGTGGCCGGCCCGCTCTTCGTCTGGAGGGTTGCACGAGCACCAAATGGATCGTTGCGTTGCTTTGTCGTCATCGTTCACATCCTTTCGATATATCATCCGGAATTTGACAACCTCGGACTCGTGATGCTCTAGTATTATGTTCATGCTGCGTAGTGCGTACTGCGTATTGCGAAATCTATCGCGCATCCTCACCGAGATGACGCAACACGCAGCACGTTGAGTTCCGGTTCTATGAATTATAACCAACTCCTCAACAAACCGCCAGTGGTAAGCCAAACGGGCTTGCGCAGCGGTTTAGGGTAGCTGGGGACGGAGGGGTAGAGGGACGAGCGAAGCCGTAGGGCGTCCGTAGCCTATCCGTCGAGTTGATTCTCGCTTCGGTTGAACAAAATAGGCTGCCGAAGCGTTATTACTAGATGGGGTGTTCCACGCTCAGTAGACAGTATTCGGTAGTCAGTAGTCAGAACCTGATTACTGACCACTGATTACTCATGACTGGTCACTGATTACTGGCCCCGCAAGGAGGTTCAGGTGATACTGCAAAGATGGCTGGTAGCCGCTGCACTTCTTCTCACGTCGCTGCTTCTGCTTCACACCTTCTCCACCCTGGAGGCGCAGCATGTCCTGAGCTCCGCCCGTCCTGAGTCCAGTCGAAGGGTCCAAGCACCTGATCCGATTTTGTCCATTTCGCCGCGCCCGGGCGCCGGCGACGTCTGGTTGGGCAGCGCGATTCGCATCGAGTTCAGCCGGCCCATGAACCGCGCCAGCGTCGAATCCCACTTCAGCATGGAGCCCATGCCGGCCGGCAGCTTCGTGTGGACCGCCTCGGCAGGGCGTGAAAGCGTCGAATTCCAGCCCGCCGACATTCTGGCAGCAACCACTACGTACCACGTCACCCTGCACGCCGGCCTCCAGGACGCCACGGGCCAGGTCGTGCTGGACGAAGACTACACCTGGTCCTTCACCACGCGCCCGGCTTACGACGCCATCAACTTCGGATACGGCCCGCCAGTACAACTCGTGGATCCCGACGGCCGGAACGCCGTCGAGTTCTGGCCCGGCTACCCCCGCATCACCATCAACTTCGCGCTGTACGCCCTGGAGCCAGCCGATTTCACCCGCCGCTATGCTGACCTGGAACCCTACAACGGTGAACCCATTGACATCGGCGGGCTAGAGCAGGTCACCGCCTGGAGCCAGACCTACAGCGGCCAAAACACCGAGCTGCGCACTGCCGTCATCCCACCTGATGTGCCGTCGGGCATCTACGTGCTCACCGCCGGCCACCCCCATGCCGGCCAGGACGAGATGTTCGTCATCCTCAGCCGGCACGTCTTGACGGTCAAACGCGGCAGCCTGGACCAGGTTGTGGTGTGGGCCAGCCAACTTCACGCGCAAACACCGACCCCCGACATGACGGTGACACTGTACGACGACCAGGGCAGCATCGTCGCCCAGGGGACGACGGACGCCGACGGGGTGGTGAAGCTGAATGCCGGCGCCGCCGAGCCTCTCATGGCCGTCGGCGGAACGGGTGGTGAAACGACCGTCGCCGGCATGGATGGCGCCTGGCGCAGCGATGGGCGCTACTGGTACTGGTGGTGGGATGGCTGGAATGGGTTCGCGCCCGACCGCTACCGGGTCTACCTCTACACCGACCGGCCCATCTACCGTCCGGGCCACATGGTGCACTACGCCGGCATCCTGCGGCGCGACCTGGACGGCGCGTACACCCCTGTCGAGGCCGGCACCCCCGTCACCGCCACCCTGCGCAACAGCCGGAACAACGTCGTTGCAGCACAAGCGCTCACCACTGACGAATTCGGTATGGTGAAGGGCGAAATCGAGCTGGCCCCCGAGCCGCCGCTGGGCACCTACACCCTGGAACTGAGCGTGGCCGGCGAAGCCCACAGCCATCGCTTTCAGGTTGAAGCTTATCGCAAGCCCGAGTACCAGGTCGAGGTTACGTCACCGGCCCCCTACGTCGTGGCCGGCGATGACATTTCGGTGACTGTCCAGGCCGACTACTTCTTCGGCCAACCGGTGGCCGGCGCCGATGTGATCCTCAAAGTCTACCGACAGGTATCCTACTGGTGGTACGAGTGGCAGCCGCCCGACGGCCAGCAGATCGCCGAACTGCAGGGCACCACCGACGCCGATGGCCGGTGGACAACCACCTTCGCCACCGACGACGAGCTGGGCCAGGACGCGGTCTATACCTTCAAGGCCGAAGTCACGGACGCCAGCCGGCAGCCGGTCAAGGGCGGCCTCAGCGTGAGTGCCTACTGGAACACCTACCGGTTGAGCCTTTCGACGGAGAAGTACGGCTACCGGCCGGATGAGCCCATCGTCGCCAGCCTCTCCGCCCGCGGCCACGCGGGGACGCCGGTGGCCGGCGAAGGGGTCAGCGTAACCCTCTCGCGCACCTATCCCGAGGAGCAGATCATCGCGCAGGAAAACGTCATCACCGACGCCGAGGGTCAGGCCACGGCCACCTTCACCGACATTCCGCCGGGCTGGTACCAGCTCAAAGCCACCGCCCAGGACGATCGTGGCCGGCAGGTCGAGGTCCGACGCTGGGTGTGGGTGTTCGACCCTGCCTACAGCGGCTGGTGGTACCGCTCCGACGATGAGCTGACCATCAGTGCGGACAGGGAGACCTACGCGCCCGGCGAAACCGCGCAGCTCCTGATTCAATCCCAGGTGACGGGCATCGCGCTGCTGACGCTGGAGCGCGGCACCGTGCACGAGGAGCAGATCGTGCCCATCACGGGCACGGTCACGCTGGTGGACGTGCCCATCCGCGACCGTTTCGCCCCAAACATCTTCGCCCAGGTGCACATCTTCAAGCCGACAGATGATGAAAGCCGGTCCTACTGGGAGAGCACAGACGAAGGCCGGCTGCTGATGGCCCAGACCGAGCTGAAGGTGCCGGCCACCGACCGGCGTCTGACAATCGACATAACACCTGATGCTGAGAGCTATCGGCCCCGCGACCAGGCCCGGTTCAACATCCGCGTAGCCGACGCCGACGGCCGGCCCGTTCATGCGCGCGTCTCCCTGGCGCTGGTTGACGAAGCCATCTTCGCCCTGGCCGAAGATCAGTCGGCTGACATCTTCGAGACCTTCTACGGGCGGCGGTCCAACGGTGTGGTCAGTTACGACAGCTTGAGCCCGACTCGCTACATCGGTGGACCGGAGTACGATGAGGGACCTCCGCTGGCGCCGACGCCCACCCCGAGCCCCGGCGCGCGCACCGGCGCGCCGGAAGAAGTACCGCGCCGCGAGTTCCCGGACACCGCCTACTGGAACCCGTCCATCGAGGCCGACGAAGACGGCACGGCCACGGTGTTGGTCGAGCTGCCCGACAACCTGACCACCTGGCGCGTGATCGTGCGAGCGGTCACGCTGGACACGCGGGTTGGCGATGCCACAACCGGTATTCTCGTGACCCAGGACATCATCGCCCGACCGGCGCTGCCCCGTTTCACGGTATTGGGAGATGAATTCGCGCTGGACGCCATCGGCCAGAACTACTCCGGCCAGGCGCTGACCGGCACCATGAGCGTGGACGCGCTGGCCCTGACCTTGATGGATGAGGGAGACCAGACGGTTGATCTGCCCGACGGCGGCTCGGCTGTCGCCCGCTGGTCCGCAGTGGCCAGCGAGATCGGCGATGCTGAGGTGACATGTCGCCTGGCGACGCCGGCCGGCGGCGACGCCATCGAGTTGAAGCTGCCGGTGCACCCCTTCGCCGTCCCCCAGAGGTCGGCAGTGGCCGGCCAGGCCGATCCGGTAGCCGTCGAGGTTTTCGACGTGCCCTTCAACGCCGTTCAGGACGCATCATCCGTCACACTGAGGCTCTCGCCGTCGGTGGCGCTGGGACTTCTGGATGGCCTGGACGCCCTCATCAACTACCCCTACGGCTGCGTCGAGCAGACCATGAGCCGCGTGTTGCCCAGTGCCGTGGCGGCCCGAGCTTACCAGGATCTGGGCATCCCCAACCCCAAAGCGGACGAACTGCCGGACATCATCGGGCAGGGGCTGCAGAAACTGTATGGCTTTCAACACGACGATGGCAGTTGGGGCTGGTGGTACGATGACGGTGGCGGGGCCTACATGACCGCTTACGTGCTGTTCGGCCTCACGGCGGTGGAACAGGCCGGCTTCGACGTGGCCGACGACGTGCTCGACCGGGGCTTCAGCTTCCTGACCCGACGCCTGATGAGCACCGAGGATCCACGAATCGAAGCCTATGCGCTGTACGTGATGTCCGTGGCCGGCCGCGGCGACCTGGAGGCAGCTCAGGCCTTGCTGAAATCGCAGGAGCAACTCGACCACTTCTCGCGAGCAGCCCTGGCGCTCACGCTCAACGCCGAAGGGGATCCCGACGCGGCCAAGCTGCTGGCCGACCGCCTGGCAGCGGATGCCGTGGAGACACCCTCCACGGCCCACTGGCCGGCATCATACAACCGTGATCAGCCGTACCACTGGCGCACCATGAGTTCGGCGGAAAAATCGACGGCCATGGCCGTTACGGCTCTCGTCGAACTGCGGCCTGACAGCCAGTTGCTGCCCAAAGCTGTCCGTTGGCTGATGAACCACCGGATCGGTGCCGGCTGGCGGGACACTCAGGCCACAGCCTTCGCCGTCATCGGCCTGATCGACTACATCCTGGCAGCCGGCGAGCTTCAACCCGACTACTCCTACGTCGTGTCGCTCAACGGCGAGGAGATCGCAGCCGGCAGCGTCGTGTCCCAGACAGCCACTCAGCCCATCGACCCGATCGCGATCAGCGGCAACCAATTGCGCGATGGCCCGAACACATTACGCATCGAGCGCAGTGGCGTTGGACGGCTCTACTACACGCTGGCACTGCGCCTGGAACTCTTCTACGATGGCTTCGAGCCCGTCAGCTCTGTCGATCAGGGGCTGAAGATCAGCCGGACACACCGACTCGCTGAAGGGGATCGGAGAGAAGACGGCGCGTACAGTGTGGGCGACCTGGTGGAGGTGCATCTCACCGTCGAGGCACAGGACGAGGCGTGGTACGTGATTGTGGAGGACCCGCTGCCGGCCGGCTTCGAGGCCCTGAACGAGCGCATGAATCCGATTGGCTATGGCGACGTCTTCGCCCCCTTCCGCTGGTACGAATGGGGCTACAATCGCAAGAACATCTACGATGACCGGGTTACCTTCTTCGTGACTCGCCTGTGGCCTGGCCGTCATGAGTTCACATACCTGATGCGGGCCATCACGCCGGGGACCTTCAGCGTGCTACCGGCCCAGGCCTACCCGATGTATGCCGAGGAGATGTGGGGTCGCTCAGGCAGCCAGCAGGTGAGCGTCGAGCCCGAAGGATTGACCGCGCGCCCGACGCTGGCCGGCGACTTCGATCGAAACTGCCGGGTGACGGACTTCGACGCGCGGCAGGTGGCCGGCGCCTGGGGCACGGCCAGCCGCGCCCGGGATGTGGATGGCGATGGGGCCGTGGATCTGTGGGACGTCGCCGCCGTGACGAGTCGCCGGGGAGCCACCTGCCTGGCCGACCAGGCACTGCCGGGCACTGGGAACGGACGTGTAGAGCTTACCGTCGTGCCCGGGGCGGAGGCCGTCGCCGTGGGCCGGGCGTTCGCCGTGGACGTCTACGCGGACCAGGCCGACGACCTGGGCGGCTTCAGCCTCACGTTGACCTTCGACCCCGGCCAGATTCACACCGCTGGCGTGGCGCTGAGCCCCGCGCTGGTCGATGGTCTGGCCCTGGGCCCGCGCATCGACAACGCGGCCGGCCGCGTGGCCTTCGGCGTCTACGGTCCTGGGCACGTGCCAGCGGGCAGCCGGCTCGCCACCATCACCTTTGTGGGCCGGCGGACCGGAGAGGTTGACCTCGAGATTGACGGCGTCGAGGCGGTGGATGGCGAAGGACGCTCGCTGG
Source organism: Anaerolineae bacterium (assembly GCA_046758565.1). Classification (GTDB taxonomy): domain Bacteria; phylum Chloroflexota; class Anaerolineae; order Epilineales; family JAANWY01; genus JBHIAO01. Next base: position 3,059 of record JBHIAO010000152.1, on the reverse strand, counting down.
ACGCCGGCGCAGCCTTTGAAGGTCGCATCACTCTGCGAGACCAGACGTGGCTCCTGCCACTGGTGGGACGGTAGGCCGGGGAAACGCCACCATCGCGGTCGAAGGGCGGGTAGTAGCCGGCCTGCCCCCACGAGGCCCTGAAGCTCCCCGCCTGGCGCATCCGAGCCTGCCCTGAGCCCTTCGATAAACTCAGGACAGGCCCTGTCGAAGGGTCCGCCACCGTCTTTTGGCCGATGGCCGATGGCAGATAGCCGATGGCATCCATCAGCCATAAGCTATCGGCCATAAGCCATCTGCCAGCAGGTACCAGCCGGCGAGGGTGACTGTGGTCTGACCGGCCAGCACGCCGGTGGGGTCGTAGGCGCGCACCACGGCCCCCGCCGGCAGGGGTTGGCCGTCCAGGGTGGACCCGCCCCGGCCCACAAAGTCCACGGACCAGGGGGTGGGGTGCACCTGGTCGGGGGTGTGGAAGGCGAGGAGGAGCAGGGTGATTGAGATCATCACTCGCCCCCCGGTCAATCAGATCCTGAAGGTCTCGACTTACACCCCTTCTGTGACGGAAACCATCCCCATTACCTCTGTTAAGAAACCCTCCATCGCGGTCGCGGCGACTGCATGACCGGCTGTTTTGCAAATGAACGATCCCCGATTCCCTCTGCCATCCAGCCATCTAACCATCCAGCCAACCCGCAACCCGCCAATCTCCAGTCTCTAATCTCCAATTTCTAACACCACCGGCATCCACACCTTCCACGACCGCACCGCCCCCAGCGGCACCCACTGCCGGCCACCATGTGCCGTCCATGTCCCCAGCACCTGGCCGTCCACCTGTAATGCGCTCTCCAATGCAGCATTTTGACATGCGCTCTCTGATGTGCTATATTCGTGACAGGCAATACGCCAACGTTTCCAGGCGCATTGCACCTTTGGCAATGACAGAAGGTGAACATGTTTCTGAACCGTGTGAATGAACTGGCAGACCTGGAGGCCCGTTACGGCTCGGGACGAGCTGAGTTCGTCGTCCTGTGGGGACGGCGCCGGGTGGGTAAGACCAGCCTGGCCTGGGCCTTTTGCCAGGGTAAGCCCCACGTCTTTTTCTTCAGCGAACGGGCCTCGTCCGATTATCTGTTGCGCACGTTCTCCCAGGCCTTGCGGGCCGCGGCCGAACCGGGCACAACCATCGCGCCGGATTTTTCTTACCCGGATTGGTACACCGCTTTTCGCCAGACGAGGGAGCTGGCCTCCGGGGAGCGTTTTGTCGTGGTCATTGACGAGTTCCCTTACCTGGCAGAGAGCGCTTCGGGCGCCTCGACGGCGTTGCAAAAGGCGTGGGACCTGCATCTTTCGACCAGCCGCCTGTTCCTGGTGTTGACCGGTTCGACGCTCAGCGTTATGTCCCGTCATGTGCTGGACGCCAGCGCGCCCCTGTACGGACGCCACACCTGGGCGCTGGAACTCAAGCCGCTGCTCATCTACGATCTGCCCCCTTTTCTCCCGGCCTACACCCCGACGCAACTGGTGGAGACCTATGCTGTGGTGGGGGGGATGCCCGGTTACGTTCAGCAATTCGACGACCGGCGACCGGTGCTGGACAACGTCGCCCGCCAGATTATTTCGGTGAGCGGCGCTCTGTTTGGCACGGCCCGGCTGACTGTGTTCGAGGAACTGGCCGATCCGGGGTTGAATTTCAAGGTGTTGGAGGTGATTGCCGGCGGCGCTCACAAGCCGGCCGACATCGCTCGCCTGGCCGCCATCCACGACCGGCACCGGCTGCGGCGCATCCTGCTGCGGCTGATAGAGGTGGGATTGGTGGCGGCGCGCCGGCCGTTGACCCGGGATCGGGGCCGACAACGGCAGCCGGGTTATTTCGTGGCCGATCCTTACCTGCGCTTCTGGTTCCGTTACGTCAAGCCCCACGTGGGCCTGCTGGAGATGCGGGAGGGAGAGGACCTGGTGCTGGAGGAGGTGCGGGGCCGCTGGGCACAACTGGTGGCTCTGGCCTGGGAAGAGGTCGCCGGCATCCACCTCTGGCGATTGAGCGCCCGGCGCCAATTTCCCTTCCGCCTGGAGGAGGTGGGTTCCTGGTTCTCGGGGCGGGCGCAACTGGACGTGGTAGGCTTGAACCGGCGCGAGCGGCGGGTGGTGTTTGGCGAGGCCAAATGGCGCCGCCAACCCGCGACGGTGCAAACCCTGGAGCGGTTGCAGGAGCGGGCACGGGCCTGGCTGGGGCGGGACCCGGACTGGGAGGTGCACTACGCCCTCTTTGCCCGCGCCTTTGGCCCGGCGTTGCTGGAGTTGGCCGCGGCGGAGGGGGACGTTCATCTGTACACCCCGGAGGATGTGTTAGCCGCTGACTGAGTGATGCGTCTGGTTCCCATTCGTTGCTTTCCCATTCGTTCTACTTTCAAGACGAACCTTCAACCCGGCAACGTTCAACGCGCCAACGTCACCAACGGCAGCCATACCTGCCACACCGGTGCAGGCCCCAGCGGTACCCACTGCAAGCCACCATGGGCTGTCCAAGTTGCCTCCCCTTTGTCAAACGTCCACCCATCGGGGGGTAGCGGAGCAAGCTTCGCATACCGTTGTCACGTGATACGCCTCCTGAGCATCATGGCAGCGACAGCTCCTACAGTAACCGCGGCAACTGCAATGATCCACCGTGCCAACAACGCTCGCGCGCTCAGTGGCTCCCCGTAGCCACCGACTGGCCTGACCCCAGGCGCGGCGACAGGGATGCTCACCGTGGCCACGTTGTTCGTCGTATCGGGATCGGTCTCATTACCCGACACCGTTGCCGTGTTGGTGATATCTCCAGGCGCGGTGAGCCCAACGCTGATGGTCATGGTGGCCCGTGCACCGCTATCGAGCGTGCCCAGGATGCAGACAACGGTGCCGTTGGTCTGGATGCAGGTCCCCTGACTGGGGATGGCTGAAATGAACGTCACCCCGGCCGGCAGCAGGTCCAGCACGGCGGCATTGGTGGCGTCATCCGGGCCGGCGTTACTGGCCGTGATGGTGAACGTCACGGTGTCCCCCACCGTGGGAGCCGGGTTGTC
>JBHIAO010000151.1:0-11874 GCA_046758565.1 Anaerolineae bacterium | reverse complement strand
TCACGTTTCACGTTTCACGTTTCACGTTTTACGTTTCACGTTTCACGTTTCACGTTTCACGATGCACGATACACGGCTTGCGAGGTCCTCTCGATGAAGTATAATATGATGGGGTCAAGTTGGTAAGACTATCATGAAAGCACACTTGATTTACAACCCAAAGGCCGGCCAGCACGATGGGCACCGACGGGTGTTAGAGACTGTTGAGTTCTTGCGCCGGCGGGGATGGACGTTGGCTCTTCACGAGACTAAGATTCCAACCGATGTTACCAGCTATGCCAGCCAGGCCGTGACCGAGGGGGTTGACGCGGTGCTGGTGGTCGGTGGTGACGGCACTGTGAACGGCGCCGTCAATGGCCTGGCCGGCAGCGAGGTGGCCTTGGGCGTACTGCCCATGGGAACCGGCAACGTCTGGGCCGCCGAGCTGGGGTTGATTCCGGTTCCGACGCCACTCCACCGACCGGATCCGCTGGCGGCGGCGCGGCTCCTCACCCAGGGACAGCAGCGGTGGATCGATCTGGGGCGCGTCGTCGCGACCGCGGAAGACGGGTCAATGCTGAGGCGGTACTTTGTGCTTTGGGCAGGCATTGGGTTTGATGCGGCCGTTGCTCGCGAGGTGGAGACTCAATTCCGTAGGACGAAGCGTCGCTTTGGCGCATTGTCCTTTCTGGTGGCCGGCATCGACACGGCGCTCAACTATCTCGGAACGCGGGCCACAATTCGGCTCGATGATCGGGTACTGGAAGAGCGGGTGATCCTCATCGTCGTGTCCAATGCGCAGCTCTACGCCGGCGCCGTGCGCCTGGCGCCGAATGCTCGGCTGGACGATGGATGGTTGAATGTGTACGTGTTCAAAGGCCGCGGCCTGCTCACTATGTTACGCCACCTGGTGAGTGTCGTTGTGCGTCGCCATCGGCGTGATCCCAATGTGGCAACGTATGACATCCGTCACATGACCGTCGAGACGGCCGAGCCACTGCCGGTTCATGTCGACGCAGAACCGATTGGGACGACGCCGATTTCCGTCGAAGTAGTCCCTCGGGCGTTGAAGATTCTGGTGCCGTCGGACGTCCCACCGAACCTCTTCACTAGATCACCACGGTAACCAGTGAACAGTGATCACTGTTTACTGTTCACTGTTCACTGTTCACTGATCACTGTTTACTGATCACTGTTCACTGTCACGATAAGGAGATCATAGCTTGAAATATCTCTACGTGCTTCTGGTTTTTGTGCCAATCGCGATTGTCGGTGGGTTACTGCATTGGAACGAAACGCTCATCTTCACAACATCTGCGCTGGGCATGATCCCCCTGGCCGGCGTTCTGGGTGACGCCACCGAGGATCTGGCGGTGTATGCCGGCCCCCGTGCCGGCGGTCTCATCAATGCGACGCTGGGCAACGCGGCTGAGCTCATTATCACCATCTTCGCTCTTCGGGAGGGGCTGCTGGAACTGGTGAAAGCCTCGATCACTGGTTCGATACTCGGGAACATCTTGCTCATTCTGGGCTTCAGTCTATTCCTGGGCGGGCTACGGAACGGGATACAACAATTCGATCGGAGACAGGCCGGCGTGAGTGCCACGATGATGACCCTTTCGGTCATCGCACTGGGGATTCCGACGCTCTTCGGCACGGCGGCCGGCGAACGGAATGCCGGACCGGTGGAGCAATTGAGCGTCAGCGTCGCCCTCATTATGATGCTGCTGTACATCCTGTCGCTGGTCTTTTCGTTCGTCTCTGATCGAAATGAGGATAGGCCAGCATCCACCCATGGACATCACGAAGTGAGATGGACCTTGGCGGTCGCCACAGGAATCCTGGTGGGCTCCACGCTCTTCATCGCCTGGCTGAGCGAGATTCTGGTGGGTGTCGTCGAACCGGTGGCGGCATCGCTGGGCGTCACGGAGTTCTTCGTGGGCATCATCATCGTGCCGCTGGTTGGGAATGTGGCCGAGCACCTGGTGGGTGTTCAGGCCGCCGTGAAAAACAAGATGGATCTAAGCCTGGGTATTTCCCTCGGTTCGAGCATGCAGATTGCGCTGTTCGTCGCCCCATTGCTTGTCTTTGTGAGCATCGCCCTCGGCCATCCGATGGACCTGATATTCCATCCATTCGAACTGGTGTCTCTTGGCTTTGCAGTACTGATTGCGTCTTTGATCGCCCTGGACGGGGAGTCTAACTGGCTCGAAGGCGCTCAACTGTTGGCGGTGTACACCATCATCGCCCTGGCGTTCTTCTTCTTGCCGGTGTGAGCTTCTGAGCAGGGGAGCAAGCGTGCGGGGGAGATGGTGGTTGTTGAATCAACCAAGACAGCACGTTTCTTTGATTAGCGCGAATAACCGTTGGGTTAAGTGCCAGGTTAGCGCCGGTCGAGTAGCCGAAGGCGTATCGAGACCCAAGCGGGTTGGGCTTCTAGACTCGCTCGCTGGTCTCGATACGCTTCGCACTCGGCCGACGCTCGCTAGCGTTCGAGGTTAACCCAGGACTTATTCGCGCTAACTTTTTTTATGCAGATGGGCGCTGTTCTTCATAGACTCAGGTTCTCTTCCAACAGCCAATCTGCTGTCGCGATCTCAAGCGCCTGGATGCTGTCAAGCGCGATACATCCCCAGTTGATGTTGAGCCACTGTACCCTTGCCTCTATTTCCTCCAGGGTCAGCACGGGAACGTGCAAACCCTTGCGTAGTGGGTGATTTGTCTGTTTCTGGCTTTTTGCCTCAACGCCAGAAAGCCCCTATAATTCCAATATCTATGAAACAAAACGGTAATCGCCACTGGCTGTTGTCCCGTCGGCGTCGGCGGCGTGGGCGATCCAGCGGAAATCGTGTGGCTCAGAGGGCCATCGCCGGTTCCGTTGTTGCGTTGGCACTGACCCTGGTGGCGCCATTCATCATCGCACTGGCTGTGCTACTCGCCGGCGGGCTGACCGCCGGCGTCGTCTACGCGTCGCTGGCTGATGAGCTCCAGACGAACCTGGCGACTTTGGAGGCCATCGGGCGGCGGCAGATTTTTCAGACAACCAAGATCTACGACCGCGATGGCAGACTGCTGAACGAGGTGTTCGATGAGGGCCGGCGCACCCGAGTCAGATTGAGCGATGTGCCGGTTCACATGCGCCAGGCAACGATCGCCGTCGAGGATGACACCTTCTACACAAACCCAGGCATCGACGTTGCCGGCATCCTGAGATCCGCCTGGCGCGTCTTGCGCTACCGACAGATCATGGGGGGCGGCAGTACGATCACCCAACAACTTGTCCGCCACGTAGCCTTCAGCTACGAGGAACGTGTGAGTCAGAGTTACATTCGCAAGCTCAAGGAGATTCTTCTGGCGCTGATTCTGACCCGATCGCTAAGCAAGGACGACATTCTGGAATACTATCTCAACGAGATTTACTATGGCAACCTGGCCTACGGAGCTGAGGCGGCTGCTCAGACGTTCTTTGATAAATCGATCAGCGAGGTGACATTGGCGGAGAGCGCGTTGTTGGCTGGTCTCCCCCAGGCACCTCTGAGCCTGGATCCTTTTACCGACTTAGGCTTAGAGGCTACCAAGAAGCGACAGCGAACGGTGCTGAACTTGATGGTGAAGAACGGGTTCATCTCCCCGGCGGAGGCCGAAGCTGCATTCGAGGAACCGCTGGAGCTCACGCCTCCCAAGGTCAATCTTTTGGCGCCTCACTTTGTGGTCTATGTTCGCCAGCAACTTGAGGAGATGTTCGGGCCGGAACAGGTGAGTCGGGGTGGGCTGACTGTGTACACCACGTTGGACCTGCGTTTCCAGCAACTGGCCGAGAAACTGGCCCGTGAACACGTGGCTGAGCTCCGAGAGGAGCACAACCTGACGAATGCGGCGCTGGTAGCTCTGCAGCCGGGGACTGGACAGATTCTGGCGATGCTGGGCAGCGTGGATTATGAGGACGATTCCATCGACGGTCGGGTGAACGTGGCTATTCGTGAGCGACAACCTGGGTCGTCCATCAAGCCGATCACGTACGTGACAGCTTTCGAGCAGGGGCTCACGCCGGCCAAGGTCATCTGGGACGTAGAGACGGAAATCCCTTTGGCAGAAGAAGGCGAGCTTTATCGGCCGCGCAATTACGATGAGGACTTTCACGGACCTGTGCGCCTGCGTGACGCGCTGGCCAATTCGTACAACATCCCCGCGATTAAGTTGTTGGGCGAAGTTGGGATCGCCAAAACGCTGGATACAGCTCATCGGATGGGGATTCGAGGGTTGCAGAAGGATCCGACCTACTACGGCCTGTCGCTGACACTGGGCGGCGGCGAGGTTACGCTGCTGGACTTGACGACAGCTTATGCCACGTTGGCCAACGAAGGTGGGCACGTTCCGCCCCAGGCCATCTTGTGGGTGGCCGACAGCGACGGTAAAGTGATCTACGAATACGATCCGCCAGAACCGCAGCAGATGCTGGATCCTCGGGCTGTGTACCTGGTGACGGATATTCTTTCGGACAATGCAGCTCGAACGCCGGAGTTTGGGCCAAATAGCGCACTCAAGCTCAGCCAGCCGGCGGCTGCCAAGACGGGGACGACCTCTGATTTCCGGGACAACTGGACCCTGGGTTACACGCCGTACCTGACGGTTGGTGTGTGGGCCGGGAACAGTGATAACAGTCCCATGATCAGAAGCTCTGGCCTGACGGGAGCGGCACCAATGTGGCATGATTTCATGGAGGGGGTGTTCGCGTCGCCGGAACTTCTGTCCGAGTTGCGGGAGATCATAAACCCGTTACCGCAAACGTTTGCGCGACCAGAGGGGATTGTCGAGGCTGAGATCTGCGTGCTCAGCAGTTTGCAGGAGCCAGTGGCCGAGTGTCCCCAGAAGCGCCGCGAGATCTTTATCCAGCCTGACGACGGTGAAGATGCGGCTGTGGTGCACGCTTCGGATGAAGCGAAGCGGCGGCAGCCGTGGGACGACGAGGGCGTGGTGTATCAGCGAGCGGCCTCAACCCGCCTTCCGGTGGAGCAGGTGAAGGGTCTCATTGATGAGATCATGGCGCTGGAGGAAGAGGAACGAGAGAAGCGTCGCGAAGAGCTCGGGGTCTCCGAGGAAGAAGCAGCGGAGGAGGATGAAAACCTCGTCGAAGATGTGACTGAGCCAGAGAAGCCGGCCATCTGCCCCCTGCCCCAGGGGAGTTCCGGACTGGAAGCTCTGTTCTTTCTCCCGCCCGAAGATGAACACGAGCGAGCCAAGGTTCGTGAATGGGCGCTGCGTCACGGGTGGCCTGTGCTGATCGAGGAGCTGTGTGTTGGTGAAGGGGTGGTATTGCCCGCCGGTGAAGTAATTCATGCGACCTGGCGCATCAAATCCCCGTCATCAGGTGGCGTGATTTCGACAACAGTGCCCATCATGGGCACGGCCAACTTCAGCCGCGATCAGGTTCTTTTCTATAAGGTCGAATGGGGGCGTGGTGAGGAGCCAAGCGAATGGATAACGATGGGTCAGACCCACGAACAGCCGGTGATCGACGACCAACTGGAGGTGTGGCACGCCGAAGGTTTTCCACCCGGACAGTACAGCCTGCGCTTGGTTCTGGTCAAGACTGACGGCAATGAACTGCCGCCATACAAGGTAACTGTTACAGTTGAGTGACCGCGATGTACGATGTCAGAATCTGACGTCCCAAGTTCATTGTCATTAGAGAAAGGAGAGAAATCGATGGACAATAACAACGGCGTTGAGTTCGCTCTTGGCTTTGCCCTGGGTATCGTCGCTGGGGTTGCGGCAACGATTCTGCTGACGCCCCAGGCCGGCCGGCGCACGCGCCAGCATCTCAAGGAGTCGACGCTCCAAGGCACCGACATGTTCATCAGGCGTCTGGCTGACATCCTGGAGGACGAAGCTGAGCGTCTGGCTCGTCGCATTGGCGATGAGCTGCTGGAGGTGGGCCGCTCGCTGTTCGAGCGACAGCAGGCTCGGCTCCGGGCCGGCCTGGACGGCAACACCGGACGCGAGCGTAAGCGTGCCTAGTTGAGTACAAAGGAGGTGCAATAGCGATGGTGGAGGAATCCGAACGAAGTGGCAACTACTTCGCGCTGGGGGCCATTGTCGGCGCTGCCCTGGGGGCGGCGTTAGCGCTGCTATTTGCTCCCAAACCGGGAGAGGAAACGCGTGGGATGCTGAAGGAAAAGGGCATTGAGCTAAAACAGCGCACCCGTCGAGCGACGCCCGACGTGTCCGAGTGGGGCTCCGAGGCTGCGGGGCAAGACGTGCCGGCCACTGCCGAAGAAGCAGTTGGGGAGCCAGACCAAGGATAGTAGCAAAAATAATACCTTTCGAAGAGCCCCGCTGGTCGAGCGCTGTTCCTCCTGTAGACTGTGGACCCTGCTCGACCAGCGCTCGCCCTCCTGTGAGAGGTATCGGTGCCGAGAGGGATGTCGATGAAAGAAGAGCCCGTGCGACAACTGTTGAAGCGTCTCGACTGGACGGGTGGCCTGACACGCGATGACATCATGCGTCAACTTCACGACCTCGAGGACGCGGATGTTGACGTGGAGAGTCTCTATTTCGGCCTGGCCGGAGGACGAGTATACTTCGGCCCGGAAGAGGCAATTGACTCCATCCCGCGCTCGGTTTGGGAGCCCTAGTCTGCGCCGGGGTGCGGAGGAGCAGAGGAGTAGAGGAGAATTCTCCTCCCCACCTCCGCTCCTCTGCACCTCCGCTCCTCTGCACCTCTGCATATTAGTCAACATGCCCCTGCGGGGCCCCATAAAGCATGAAAATGCTAGATGGCTGGATAGCTGGATGGCTCGTATGGTACTAGCCAACTAACCATCTAGCCAACCAGCCACCTATTTTCAGAGTAGAGAAGCACATGTCTGGCACACAGGACCCGAAGGTGGCCTTTGAGATTGCGGAGGCGATGGTCGAAGAGTTCGAAGATTATCTTCTCGGCAACTCATTGTATCGACAATTGATGGTGAAAACCTCGGCCGGCCATCGCATGCCGAAAATGTCGGCCGGCTCGTTGTTGGAGAGGTTGCACGACCTGACCCACGCCGAAGAGACGGGCCAGCTCACGCTCGAGCAGGCACACCAACTTGCTGACTTGACCGATGCAGTTGATCAACTCGCTGACCGCTATGCGCCGGCCTACCGCCAGAAGCTAGTGCGTGAGCTCAAGAGCCAGATCGACTCCTGGCGTTGGTTCATGCAAGACTGTCTAGACGACAGGTTACGGTGTCAGGATGAGTATCCCTTTGAGGTATGGATTCGGAATCGCATTGAGCTCCTGATGGATACGTTGAATGACCGTGCGCCGGCCGATCTGCGCTCGCGTCTCCGGAAGCTGGATCACGATTTGAGACGTGTATTTGCCCCGGGCGAATTCATTTTTGACCGTCGCTTGCAGGATCGCCACCCCAGGGATCGGTACTGGTGGTTGTACGGTCGCCCAGAAGGAGCGGGGTAGCCCCTTCCTATCCTCATTTCTTGTCCCCTCATAACGGCACGGTGCGCCGCAACGTCCTGATAGTTGGGAAGGATACACCTAGTGGGTCCTCCCCGGCTAACCTCAGGAGAGGCTGCCTGCAACACTACCCCCCCTAGACAGGAAGAAGACAGGAACTAAAGGGGAACTGAATAGGAACCAGGGGCTCTGAGTTCCCTCAAGTTCCCCTTAGTTCCCCTTTTGTAATAAGGAGGCATTCGGTGCGCCAATTAAGTTTTTCACGATTCGTTAATTTGGGACTGGGTCTATTGCTCGTCGTTGGCATCATCGGCTACGTGTCGTCGGCTCACGTGCCGCTGGCCTTCGCGCGTCCTCAGCTTGGGCCTTCGCTAAACTCTGGATCGCCTCAGGCTGCGGCCCTCCAGACGTCCAACCAACTGGTTGTAATCGCATTCTCAGATACGACGGGGGCAGGCCCTTTCGAGTGCCCTGGCTGTGACAAGATTTTCAGCAGCGCGGACCAGGAAGCGAACTCACGCAACCCGATGCCCCCAATGGAATTCGTTGTACATAACGTGCAGACAGGTGAGGAACTGGGCCGGCAACAGGCTGTCCAGCAGCCGCAGGGACGGTATCAGGCTATTTTCGAACTGCCAGGCGACTTGCAGGATGACATCGTACTCAGCCTGGCTTCTGGCCCCGCCGGCTTCCAGTTGTGCCCGAACGCGTCGGCTTCCCGAACCATCAAACCTGCTGACTTTATCCTGGGCACGCATGAGGAAGCCTATCCGTTTTGGGCCGGCTGCGCGCTGCAGATCCAGGAGCCGACGGCGACCCCAGTCCCGACAAGCAGCCCAACACCCGTACCGCCTACCGCAACACCCGAGCCGACGAACACACCTCTCCCGGAGAGGAGTATCGTCGTCGAAGCGTTTGTGGATGTTACAGGACCAGGAGGGCTCCAATGCCCGGGCTGTGATCGGATCTTCAGTTCAGCCGATCAGGTGGCGAACGCGGCAGATCCCTTGCCCAACATGGACTTCATTCTACGCGACGCAGCCACCGGCCGGCTCCTGGCTCGACAGACCACCACGCAGGACACCCAGGGCCGGCTTCGCACGACCTTCCGGATTCCAGCCGGCTTTGATAGCACCCTGAAGGTGGAACTAGCTTCGGTCCCAGGCGGGTTCCAACTGTGCCCGAACGTCGGACCGTCGCGGACGGTTAAGCCGGATGACTTCATCCTGGGCACGCATCTTGAGCAGTTCCCGTTCTGGAAAGGATGTGAAATTCCGGAGCCAAGTCCGACACCGACGACTGAGCCGCCGGCCAGTCCCGGTCCGACAGCAACCGCGGTAGTCAGCCCAACGCCCACCCCCACTACTACAACTGGTGGGACATTAGCGGCTGTGGTTACGGCGCACGGACTCAATGTGCGAACCGGTCCAGGGATTGAGTATCCGCGCTTGGGTGCTGTCGCCGGTGGGACGAAGCTCACGCTTGGTGGCCGGAATGAACGAGGCACCTGGGTCCTTGGTCAAGCTCCAGAGGCAGGGCTGGAAGGTTGGCTCTCGGCGGCATATATGGACATTGACGGCGATGTGTTGGCTCTGCCGGTTACAGAAATTGGTCCGCCGGGCGAGTTGCAGGCGACCGCAATCGCGCCAGCAGCAACCCCGACTGTTGCTCGCACAGGTACGGTGACACCGACGGCGACCGTCGTCCCTGATAAACTGCCCCTGACGGGCGGGCTCTCTATGCCGATTTGGGGGTTGCTAGCGCTGGCTGCGGCTATTCTTCTGGCACTGAGCCACGTGTGGCGCTGGCTTCAATATGTGCCGAAGCGATTACCTGATTAAATTCTCAAGGTTCATCAACTGCCGTTTCGCGAGGGCCGGGGCGCGGTCGCGCCCCGGCCCTCGCTGCGTCTGGGATCTGTCGGACTTGCCGCGGACGCTGGCGAGGAGTATACTGGGGGGCTGGGAGAGAGGATGCTCGGCGCCTGGCATAGGGTAACGGAGCAACTTAGATATGTGAGCTGACTAACAAGCTTCCGATAAGGAGGGCTGGGTACAATGACGAAGCAGCGTGCTGCCTTGATCACTGGCAGCACTAAGGGGATTGGCCGGGGAATCGCCCGACGTCTGGCGCATGAGGGGTACGCCATCGCCTTGAACTATCGTCGCGATGCGCAGACAGCGGCAGATGCTCTGGCAGAGATCCAAGAATTGACGGATGCGGCTGTGTTTAGAGCCAATGTAGCTGATCCGGAAGCCGCAGAAAGTTTGATCAATGCTGTGGTGGATCGATTCGGCCGGCTCGACGTGCTGGTGAACAATGCCGGCCCTTTCTTGCCGAAGCGTGCTTTTGAGACTTCGGTCGAAGAATGGCGGGCAATGATTGATGGTAACCTCAGCAGTGCGTTCTACTGCAGTAAGTTTGCCTTGCCATTCCTACGCGAAGTCTCAGGCACCATTGTGAACATTGGTACACTGAATGCAGAAACGGGACGCGGTGCACCAAACACGACTGCTTACACGGTGGCGAAGACCGGTCTGGTTGTGCTGACTAAGTCCATGGCGCGAGCTGAGGGGCACCGTGGGGTGCGTATCAATATCGTCAATCCCGGTTTCATTGAGACCTACAGCACCACAGACGATGATCGCGTGCAGATAGCGCCGATCGTGCCGTTGGGGCGCCTCGGGAAAACCGATGATGTTGCTGAAGCGGTCGCGTTCCTGGTTTCTGAGCTCGCCAGCTACATCACGGGGGCTGTGTTGAACGTGACGGGCGGCTTGTGGGTGTGATTGAACCAGAGGGATGATCGTGCAAACTCCAACGTTTCATGACGTGCTGAAGGCTCAGGCGCAGATTCGACCTTACTTGAAACCAACACCGCTGTATCACTATCCTGGTCTCACCTCGCTGCTGGGCGCTGATGAGGCATGGGTCAAGCATGAGAACCATCAGCCCATCGGTGCATTCAAGGTCAGGGGTGGGATAAACCTGATTTCCCAACTCACAGATCAGGAGCGGCAACGCGGTGTCATCGCCGCGTCCACGGGGAATCATGGACAGTCGGTGGCCTACGCGTCGCGACTCTTCGGTGTGCCGGCCATCGTTGTGGTCCCCAAGGGTGCCAACCCAGGCAAGGTGGCCGCTATCCGGGGTCTGGGCGCAGAAGTGCAGTTCCACGGTCACGACTTCGACGATGCGCGGGAGGAGGTGGAGCGCCTGACGGAGACGCACGGCTACCGCTACATCCATTCAGCTAATGAGCCGTTGTTGATAAGTGGCGTGGGCACCGAAGCCCTGGAAATCCTGGAACAGAATCCAGAAATCGATACGATCATCGTCGCCGTGGGTGGGGGAAGTGGTGCCTCAGGTTGTTGCCTGACCGCCAAGGGCATCCATCCGGACATTCAGGTCATCGGTGTGCAGGCGGAAGCGGCGCCGGCAGCGTACCGTTCGTGGCGCGAGAGCCGGCTGATTGAAGACCGGATGGGCACCTTTGCTGAAGGGTTGGCCACCCGGGTGGGGTTCTCAATGACACAAGAGATCCTCCGCGAAATGTTGGACGACTTCGTGCTGGTGTCCGAGGATGAGCTGAAGCGAGCGGTTATCTTGATGCTGGAACACACCCACAACCTGATCGAAGGGGCTGGCGCTGCCCCCCTGGCAGCGGCACTAAAGATCAAGGGCCGGCTTCACGGGCGCAAAGTGGCCCTCATTGCCAGTGGCGGCAACCTATCGCTGGAACGGTTGCGGGCAATCCTCGACGAAATGGGCGGCGAAAATTCCGAAAGCCCAGCGTAAGATAGTCCCATGCTCATACGTCTCATGTATCAGAGGCCAAGACGGGCCTAGCATGTGTTCTCCTCCTTGCGGGGAAAGACGGGGATTTTGGGCCGATCCCCGTCTTTCTCTTCATACCCTGGTTCTCTTCCCCACCCTTTGTTCCGCCCGCGTTGTCTGTGGTATAATCAGTACTTGGGAATTTCCCTTAATCAGCCTCCCGCAGGCATTGATTATGTCATGCAACACACGTTCCAAACCGAGCTGGACTGTCATCTGATCCAGATCATGGAGTAGTGTCAAAAGATGGGCGTTCAGAACGCTGAAGAACTCCGCCAGCTAATTGTCCATGGCGAAGGGCCAACTGTCGAGTTTAAGCGTGAGTTCACGACGGCAATCGATCGGGAGATGGTCGGGCTGGCAAATGGCGGCGGCGGTATCGTATTAGTCGGTGTTGCCGACGACAGCACTATTGTCGGCGTTGACGACCCGCGACTCGTCGCAGATCGTGTGATGGGGCTTTGTCGGACGAACGTCAAACCGCCGATCACACCTGAGATTGCAGCGGTCGAGATTGACGGCAGGTATGTAGTAGTCATAAGCGTGGCTGAGGGTGAACAGAAACCGTACACTGCCAACGACGTCTGTTACGTGCGTGCCGG
>JBHIAO010000150.1:0-11886 GCA_046758565.1 Anaerolineae bacterium | reverse complement strand
GCTTATTGAGTCGGAATGAGCAGTACAGAACCACGTGAAACGTGAAACGTGAAACGTAAAGAGAGGGTTTGGATCTTGAATCCTCACGTTTCACGTTTTACGTTTCACGTTTTACGCATCATCTTCTAGCAGGACCCGGTGCACGGTCATTCTGCCCAGCTTCTGCTTGCTGATGTCAGCGATCTTGACGCCATCCAGGATTGGGGAGGTGGTAACCTTCTCCTGAATGATTGGTCCCAGGGGTTGGGCTGCCAGGACAGCGAGGGTGGTCGCCAGCAGTATACGTGGCAGGCGGTCAAATAGTGACTGGGGCCGGCCTGTTGTTGCTACCAGTGACGACAGTCCGGCTAGCAAGCCGGCTACCACGATGTTGGTGCCACACCGCGGGTGGACTGCCAGATGAGCTTCGCCGGCCTGGAGTCGGCCCAGCGCCTCTTGTGCGGCGACACGGACTGCCTCGGTGGGGACATCGCCGTACACGAAGAACCCTCTGTGATCGGCCCGACCGGAGGCCGTCAGACTGGGAATCCGCGATGCGAGAATGTGGATCGTGGCATGTTCTGTTGCGTGATTGCGTCTAATCCGGTCAACAATTGACATCCATCTTCCTCCCCAGATCAGTATTCAACGTCTCCCATGGTAGCACAAGTCACCGGCAGGAGCAAGCACGGCGCGCTGGGAGGATCTATTCCAGGTTCTCAAAAATGCCGGCTGCGCCCATGCCACCGCCGATGCACATGGTGACCAGGCCAAACTGGACATCCCGGCGTTTCATCTCGTTGATGATCTGCACGGTCAGCTTCGCGCCTGTGCAGCCGAGGGGGTGGCCCAGGGCAATGGCCCCGCCATTGACGTTGGTGATCTCTTCGTCAAATCCCAGTTCGCGGATGACAGCTAGCGACTGAGAAGCAAACGCCTCGTTCAGCTCAATGAGGCCGATGTCACCTAGCGACAGGCCGGTCAGTTCCAACACCTTAGGCACGGCTGCCATAGGACCGATGCCCATGATCTCGGGCGGGACGCCGCCCACGGCAAAGCCCACGAAGCAGGCCAACGGCTTGAGCCTAAGGGCCTCTGCCTTTTCCCGGTCCATGACCAGCACCGCTGCCGCGCCGTCGGACATCTGGGATGAATTGCCGGCAGTCACGGTGCCATCTCTGGCAAAGGCCGGCTTCAGCTTGGCCATCGCCTCCAGTGATGTATCGCGGCGGGGGCCTTCATCGGTGTCAAAGACCATGGCGCGGGTCGCGGCCTTGCCATTGTCCAGAACCACCTGCTCGATCTCCAACGGCACGATCTCGTCCTTGAACCTGCCGGCATCCTGGGCCGCGATAGCCCGCATGTGGCTGCGGTAGCCAAAGGCATCCTGCTCCTCGCGGCTGATGCCGTACTCCTTGGCCACGTTCTCGGCCGTCTGCCCCATGCTGACGTAGACCTCCGGGTAGTTCTCTGCCAACCAGGGGTTGGGCGCGAACTTGTTGCCCGTCATGGGAACCATGCTCATGGATTCAGTGCCGCCAGCGATGATGCAGGTGCCAAAGCCGGCCATAATCCGCTCGGCCGCCAGGGCAATAGTCTGCAATCCAGAGGAGCAGAAGCGATTGACGGTCTGTGCCGCAACGGAGTGGGGCAGGCCGGCTCGCAACGTCGCGACGCGAGCGACGTTCAACCCCTGCTCCCCCTCCGGGAAGGCGCACCCCATGATCACGTCCTCGACGTCTTCGGCCTTCACCGCTTCGGCGCGATTCAGCACCTCTTTGATCACCACCGCGGCCATCTCATCGGGCCGCACCTCTGCCAGCGTCCCCCGCTTCGCCCGGCCTACGGCGGTGCGGACAGCGGACACAATCACAGCTTCTTTCATGGCTAGTCTCCTGTTCTACGAATTGTGAATTGTGAATTGTGAATTCACAATTCACAATTCCTAATTCCTCAACGGCTTCCCCGTGTTCAGCATGTGCCAGATGCGGTCGATGGTTTTCTGCTCACCCAGCAGTGACAGGAATGCCTCCCGCTCAAGGTCGAGGATGTACTGCGGATCCACCCACTGGGGCCGGCTGAGCTTGCCGCCGCAGAGGATATATGCCGTCTTGTTGGCGATGAGCGCGTCATGTTCGGACGCATAGCCGGCCTCCTTTCGGCTCCACACGAGCACCTCCAGCGCAGCCAGCCCGTTGGCGCCGGCAGCCCAAACCTTGTCCTCGCTCCGCAAGGGCGCGCGGTGGTTTGCAGCGGCCATCTCCAGCACCATCTGTTTTGCCTCTGCGAGGAGATGATCGCCGTTCATAACGACACGATCGGCAGGCGTGAGGAATCCCCATTGGCGTGCTTCCTCGGCGCTGCTGCTGACCTTTGCCAGGGCAACCATTTCAAAAGCCTGTCGCAGGAAGGGGAACGGATCGGCGTAGGGGTTGGCCTTGACCACCGGGGAGACGACACGACGCAGCAGTTCCTTGCAGCCGCCGGCCGCCGGTACCAGGCCCACACCCGCCTCCACCTGGCCGATGTACGATTCAGCAGCCGCACAGACGGCTGATGAGCCCATCGTCACCTCTGCGCCGCCGCCCAGGACCATGCCAAACGGTGCGCTGACCACCGGCTTAGGACTGTAGCGGAAGGCCATCAGGGCGTCCTGCGCCTGCTTGATCATCGCGTCCAGACGTTCCCACTCCTGCTGCGCCGCAGCCATGGCTATCATGAAGACATTCGCACCAGCACAGAAATGCTCGCCCTGGTTCCCGACGACCAGGCCCACCCAATCCTTTTGCAGTTCCTCCCTGGCCCGGCCCATCATCGCGAAGATGTCCTCATCCAGAGCATTCATCCTGGTGTGGAATTCCAGGCAGAGGACACCATCGCCCAGGTCTATCAGGTTGGCGCCAGCGTTGCTGGCGATGACACGCTTCTCGTCGGCCTTCAAGTCTTTGAGGACAACGAGGCGGGGGTCGGACTCGGCGGCTACGTAGCCCTTGCTGGCCGGGTCGTAGTAGTGCAGTTGGCCATTCTCCCTCTTGTAGAACGTGTCGTGGCCGGCGGCTAGCATCTCCTTGACCCACGGCGCGACGGACATGTCCTCGGCCTCCATGCGCGCCACGGACTCGGCCACGCCCAGCGCGTCCCAGATTTCGAACGGACCAAGCTCGTGGTTGAAGCCCCACTTGTTGGCGTTATCAATGGAGAGGATGTCGTCCGCGATCTCGGGGATCACGCTGGCGGCGTAGTTGAGGTTGAAGGCAGTCGTGGCCCAGATGAACTGGCCGGCCCGGTCGGCAGCGGCGCATAGCCCCTTAATCCGCCCGCCAACGTCTTCCACTTCCTTGTACTTGCTGACAGACTCGAAGTACGGTTTCTCGGGGGGCTTGTACTCCAGCGTTTCCAGGTCCAGTGCCCAGAACTGCCGGCCTTCCTCGGTATCCACCCGCTTGTAGAAGCCCTGGCCGGTCTTGTTGCCCAGCCACTTGCGCTCCAGCATAGCCTGGAAGAGCTCCGAGGCTTTGGGATGTTTCAATTCCTCGCGGTGAGGATCGTGGGGGACGGCCGGGTAGAGGTTTTCCCCCACGTAGGCAAATACGTCAATGCCGGCCAGGTCCAGCAGCCGAAAGGTGGCCGTCTTGGGATGGCCGATGATCGGCCCTGTGAGGGCGTCTACCTCTTGGACGGAGTAGCCGTGGTCCAGCGCGTAGTTCATCGCATAGGCCGCAGCGATGAAGAACCGGTTGGCAATAAAGTTGGGCGTATCCTTGCAGATCACCACCCCTTTGCCCAGTGTCCGCATGCTGAACTCTCGCATGAATTCGAGAACCTCTGGTTTGGTCTGTGCGTGGGGGATAATCTCCAGTAGCTTCAGGTAGCGGGGCGGGTTGAAGAAGTGCGTGCCCAGGAAGTGCGCCTTGAAGTCATCGGAGCGCCCGTCGGCGACTTGCTTGATGGGGATGCCAGAGGTGTTGGTGCTGACGATGCTTCCCGGCTGGCGGACAGCCTCGATGCGGGCCATCAATTGCTGCTTGATGTCCAACCGCTCGATGATGGCCTCGATGATCCAATCCGCCTGGCCCACCCAGTCGAAGTTGTCCTCCAGATTGCCCAGGGTGACGCGCTGGGCGATATCCGGGGTGAAGAGGTTGGCCGGCCTGGCCTTCAGGCAGCGCTGCCACCCCTCGTAGACGATACGGTTGCGCACCGCCGGGTGGTCCAGCGTCAGCCCTTTGGCCTCCTCCTCAGGGGTTAGCTCCCTGGGAACGATATCCAGCAGGAAGGCTAGGATACCGGCATTGGCCAGGTGGGCAGCGATGGCTGCCCCCATCGTGCCGGCACCGATCACGGCCACTCGGTTGATGGCGTAGCTCATAACTATTCTCCTCGTTGTGCTCTCGTCTTGGCTGCGTATTGCGTACTGCGTATTGCGTATGAGTCAGTACGCAATACGCAGTACGCAGTACGCCATTAGCTTATGACGCCCTGGTCCCGCAACACCGCTATCTCCTCGACACTATAGCCCAGCGCTGTCAGTATCTCCCCGGTATGTTCCCCCAAAGCCGGCGCGGGACCACCGATCTCAGCATCTGCGTCTGAGAACTTGACAGGTGCGCCGAGCTGACGGAGCCGGCCGGCCTGGGGGTGCTCATTGTCGACGACCATCTTCCGTGCCTGTGTCTGCGGGCCGCTGAGTGCCTCTTCCAGGGTGAGAACCGGTTCGCAGCAGGCGTCGGTCGCGCTGAACACCTGGGTCCACTCAGCCTGGGTGTGCTGGCGGAAGATGGCGCGCACATCATCGATGGCGCCGGGGTCGTAGCCGCTGCCGAGCAGGTCCTCGCAATCCACAGCCTCGCAGAAGTTCTGCCAGAACTTGGGCTCCAGCGCGCCCAGGCTCATGTAGCGACCGTCGGCCGTCTCGTACACATTGTAGCATGGAACGCCGCCGGTGAGGAGCGCCTGGCCCGGAGCCGGCACCCCCTGCCTCCCGGAACGGGGACGGGGGGTGCCGGCGAGCAACGGCGCCGCGGCCATCACCAGCCACGACATCACCCCATCGAACATCGACACGTCCACGTGGTGTCCCGTTCCCGTGCGGTCCCGCGCCCACAGCGCGGCCATGATGCCAAGGGCTGCCAGCAGCCCACCGCTGAGATCGGCGATCTGCACGCCGGGGACCACCGGTAGTTCACCCGCGCGACGGTTCAGGCCCAGCAGGCCGGCCAACCCGATGTAGTTGATGTCGTGGCCGGCTCGATCTCGGCGTGGCCCTGTCTGGCCATAGCCCGACAGCGAACAGTACACAATCCGGGGATTCACCGCCCGCACGCCCTCGAAGCCGATCCCCAACCGGTCCACCGTGCCGGGCCGGAAACCTTCGAGGATGACGTCAGCGTCTCCTGCCAGGTGCAGGAAGATGTCGCGGCCGGCATCGGTCTTCAAGTTCAGGGCGATGCTGCGCTTGCCCCGGTTCAGCATCTCGAAGATGACGCTGGTGCCATCGACGAAAGGCTCGCTGAAGCGCGCATAGTCGCCGCCGGCTGGGTCCTCGACCTTAATGACGTCGGCGCCCTGGTCGGCCAGCAACATGGTGCAGTAGGGACCTGGCAAGAGACGCGACAAGTCCAGCACTCGCATTCCGGTTAGTAGTTGGCCCACTGTTCGATCTCCTCGGTTGCCAGTTACCAGTGATCAGTAATCTGTAATCAGTGATCAGACTGATTACTGATCACTGGATACTGATCACTGTTTACATTCCCATCGCGATCATCTGGCTGATCACCACGCGCTGAATCTCGCTCGTCCCCTCGTAGATCTGCATGATCTTGGCGTCGCGCATCCACTTCTCGACCGGGTAGTCGCGCATGTAGCCGTAGCCGCCCAGGATCTGCACCGCCTCGGTTGTCACCCGCATGGCCATGTCGCCGGCGAAGGCCTTGGCCATGGAGGCTTCCTTGTTGTTGATCAGCCCCTGGTCGGTGAGCCAGGCCGCTCGCCACGCCAGGAAGCGCGCTGCGTCGATGGCGGTGGTCATGTCGGCCAGCTTGAAGCGGATGGCCTGCTTGGCGATGATCGGTTTGCCAAACTGCACTCGTTCCTGTGCGTACTGCAGCGCGTATTCGTAGGCGGCGCGGGCCACGCCGATGGCAGCCGCTGCCACGCCGGGGCGTGAGTGCTCGAACACCTTCATTGCGCCAACGAAGCCGGCCCCTTCGTCGCCCAGCCGGTCTTCAACAGGCACCCGAACGTCCTCGAAGATGACATCGCCGGTGTGGGAGGCACGAATGCCCATCTTCTTCTCTTTCCGGCCGGCCTTCAGTCCAGGAGCGTCCCCCGGAACAACAAACGCCGAGATGCCCTCGTGGCCGGCGTCGGGGTCGGTCTTGGCGAAGACGACGTAGATGTCGGCGATGCCGCCGTTGGAGATGAACCGCTTCTGGCCGTTGATGATGTAGTGGTCCCCGTCACGCTCAGCACGGGTCTTGATGGATACCACATCGGAGCCGGCCTCGGGCTCTGTGAGGGCGAAAGCCCCCAGCTTCATTTCGCCCGGCTCGGCGAAGCGGGGCAGCCACCGCGCCTTCTGTTCCTCGGTGCCCATCAGGAGGATTGGGAGTGCTGCCAGCCCCGAAGCGCCGATGGCTGTCCCGACGCCGGCGCACCCCCAGGCCAGCTCCTCGCCTACGAGCACGCTGGTCAACACGCTGTCGATGCCGCCACCGCCGTATTCTTCGGGAATACTCAGCGTTGTGATCCCCAACTCGTGCGCCTTGTTGAGCACCGGCCAGGGCATTTCCTCTTTTTCATCATACTCGGCTGCAACGGGCCGAATCTCTTTTTCGGCAAACTCGTGGACCCAGTCGCGGAGCATTTTCTGTTCTTCGGACAAACTGAAATCGACCACTTGAGATAACCTCCTTCGGCGTGAAACGTGAAGCGTAAAACGTGAGGAGCAGTTCACGGGGCTCGTCTTCACGTTTCACGTTTTACGTCTCACGTGGCCTCAATACTTCTTCAACGTGTCTTACCGAAAGTTGCTGTACAGCCTCTACCTACCTTTGAATTCCGGCTCCTGTTTCATCATAAACGCAATAATCCCCGCCATCGCGTCTTCGGTCTCTGTAACCTCGATCATCTTTCGCCCTTCGTTCTCCAGGCCGGCCTCGATGGACGCATCCAGACCTTCATCCACAGCCTCGATGATGCGGCGCATGGCGATGGGCGGTCCCTTGGCGAGCCGAGCTGCCAGCTCCTCGACCGTCGCCATCAGCTCGGCTGCCGGCACGACCTGGTTGACCAGACCCAAACGGTACGCTTCAGCCGCCGGGATGTTGTCGCCGGTGAGCAGGTAATACAGTGCCTGTAGCCGGCCAATGAGCCGTGGCAGCCGCTGTGTGCCACCCCAGCCAGGCATCAGACCGCGCTTCACCTCCGGTTGTCCCAGGACCGCCGTGTCGGCGGCGATGCGGATGTGGGCCGACATCGCCAGCTCACACCCACCGCCAAGGGCTATCCCGTTGATGGCGGCGATGAACGGCTTCGGATAGCGCTCGATGCGGCGGGTCAGCGCCTGGCCTCTCGGCACCTGCTCGGAGGGCTTGACAGCGGGCGCTTCTTTCAGGTCGGCCCCGGCGGAGAAGAACCGGTCGCCGGCAGCGGTGAGCACGATGGCCCGCACCGTGTCATCCGCTTCCAGCGTGTCGAGGATCTCCTCTAGTTCCTCGATCACCTTCGTGCTGATGGCGTTGGCCGGGGGGTGATCGAGAGTGACCACGGCATAACCATCTTTCTTTTCGACTGTGAACGTTTCGTAGGTCATGGATTCTCCTCTTGCGCCAGTCCATCCACGAAGTTGGCAATCAAGTCTGCGCCTTCCTGTTCACGGCCGGCCAGGAAATGGTCGGTGTCGTCCATCACCACCACGTGCGCCGGCCCAGCCATCCCTTCGACCCAGCGTTTGAGCTTGCCGGCGTTCGAAAACTGGTCGTGCTCACCCAGGAGGAACAGCTTAGGCCGGGTATCTGCCTGCAAGAAGTCCTCAGCCAGTGACCCTGTCGGGAGCCCGACCACCGCGAAGCCAGCAAGCCGCTCATCCTGAGCGCCGTATGCAAGCCCGACCCGCGCGCCGAAGGACCAGCCGGCCAGGTAGACGCGCTCCGGGTCTACATCGTTGCGCGTCAGCAGTGCACTGACGGCGCCGGCCACGTCCTGCTGTTCTCCGTAGCCGGCGTCGTGCCGGCCCTCGCTGCCCCCAACACCTCGGAAGTTGAACCGCAGCACCACGAAGCCATGGCCGGCCAGGGTACACGCGATATTCGCGATGAGCGAGCTGCGCATGCTCCCGCCGTACAGCGGATGCGGGTGGCACACGACGGCAGCGGGGCGGCGTGCGTTATCGCCGAAATGGTATATCAGGCCCTCGAGTTGAAGGCCGTCGCGGCTGGAAAACGTGATGGGTTCGAGTTTGAGTTTTGCTTCTGACATCTGGTTTGACTCCACTACGGCGTTACCCCGCAACATTTGTGTCATGTGCGTGAATTATCGCCTCGTAAAACGCGAAACGTGAAACGTGATGAGCTCACGCCGGAAATCCTCACGTTTTACGTTTCACGTTTTACGCAGTTTGGTTGCGGCCAAAGGCTGCGTTAGGTATTGCGTATTGCGTATCGGGAGTGGCGCCTGGGCGGAATACCCATACGCAGTACGCAGTACGCAATGGGTTTCGTACCCCTATGCCAGGGCAGGTGTCTCTTCCGCCAGCGCCTCTGACTCACCTGCCCTGTCTTCCCTCAGCTCCCGCCGTAGAATCTTGCCGATGGGCGTCTTGGGCAGCTCTCCCCGGAGTTCGACTACCTTGGGCACTTTGTATGTGGCCAGTCGATCCCGGCAGAAGTCGATGATTTCGTCGGCCGTGACATCTGCACCGTCTTTCAGCGCCACGAACGCTTTGGGGGATTCGCCCCAGTGCGGGTCGGGCACTCCGATGACCGCTGCTTCCCGCACCGCCGGATGTTCGTACAGGACTTCTTCTACCTCGCGTGGGTAGATATTGACACCGCCAGAGATGATCATGTCCTTCTTGCGATCCACGATGTAGAAGTATCCGTCCTCGTCCATCTGGGCGATGTCGCCGGTGTACAGCCAGCCGTCACGGAGTGTCAGAGCAGTCTCCTCAGGCATGTTCCAGTAACCTTGCATGATCTGAGGTCCCCGGATGATCAACTCGCCCGCCTCGCCCACTGGCATGTCGTGCTTACCGGTGTCCACATCGACAATCCGCGCTTCGGTGTCCGGGATGGGCACGCCAATGCTGCCCGGGATGCGCCGCCCCTGTATCGGGTTCGCGTGTGTCAGCGGTCCGCTCTCCGTCAAGCCATAGCCTTCAACCAGGCGCGCACCACCTGTAAGCTCCTCAAACCGACGCTGCACCTCAATGGGCAGAGGCGCGGCGCCACTCAGGCAAGCCTGGATGGATTTGAGGTCGTAGTTCTTCACGTCCGGGTGGTTGTTCACCATTACGTAGATTGTGGGCACGCCGGGAAAGAGCGTTGGCTTGTATCTGTCGATGGTATGGAGCACCTCATCCACATCAAAGCGGGGCAGCAGGATCATGGTTGCGGCTATGGAGATTGCCGCGTTCATCCCGATGGCCTGACCATAGAGGTGGAAGAAGGGCAGGACGCACAGAATGCGCTGCTTGCCGATCCGGGCGGTGGAATTCCACGCCCTACCCTGGACAACATTGGACACCAGGTTGCGATGGCTCAGCATCGCGCCTTTGGGCACTCCCGTTGTCCCGCCTGTGTACTGGAGCAGGGCAATGGCTTCTGGCCACACGGAAACGTCGGGCCGGCTGTCGAGGCAGCCGTCCATCAGTTTCACGAACGCCCGGTCGCCTGTCTGTACGCCCACCCGATGCCCCTCCCGCCACTCCTTGGCGACCGTGAAGAGCAGCTTTCTCCCTCGTGGAAAGTAGTCCTTGATGTTGGTGACAATGACATTGCGCAGCCGCGTCTCGGTTCGGATGCGGCGGATCAGCGGGTAGAATTTACTGAGAGTGATGATGGTCTCTGAACCACTGTCTCGCAGTTGATGCGCCAGTTCACGGGCCACGTAGAGCGGACTGCAGGCGACAACGGTGGCGCCGGCCTTGAGGGCGCCGTAGTAGGCGATGACGAACTGCGGGCAGTTTGGCAGGTGAATGGCAACCCGATCGCCGGGTTCTACCCCGAGATTGATCAAGGCATGCGCAAGCTGATTGGCTGCCTGATCGAGCTCACGATACTTCATCTCGCGACCGAAGAAGATGATCGCTGTCCGCTTTGGGTGCCCTTCGGCCGCCTGTTCCAGCAGTCGGTGCAGCGGAACCCACGGGTAGGTCAGCTCTGCCGGCACCCTCGGCTCATAAAACTTCAACCATGGTCTCTCCATTGAGACCTCCTTTCGTGAAACGTGAAACGTGATGCGTGAAGTCCTTACGTTTCACGTTTTACGTTTCAAGCGCGCATCTTTCATCATTCCACACTGTCAAACAGATTGAGCACGGTGAACTCAAAAGGTGAATAGCTCGATACCCCCTGTCAGGTCCCAGGCAATACCGGTGATATATCGGGCCGGCTCCGAGCACAGGAAGACGATGGGTTTGGCGATGTCCGCCGGCTCGGCCTCGATGCGCCAGATGACCCGATGTCGGATGCGTTCCTGCATGTCTGGTCGCATGAACTGGAAGGCCTCGGTGCCGACGATGCCAGGGTAGACTGTGTTGGAT
This sequence comes from Anaerolineae bacterium, assembly GCA_046758565.1. Classification (GTDB taxonomy): domain Bacteria; phylum Chloroflexota; class Anaerolineae; order Epilineales; family JAANWY01; genus JBHIAO01. Next base: position 1,145 of record JBHIAO010000150.1, on the reverse strand, counting down.
GTGATCCCGTCACGGCCGGCCTCCAGCGCGACGGTCTTCATCAGGCCGATGACGCCGGCCTTGGTCGCAGAGTAGCCGGCCTGTCCGAAGCCCCCCTGCACGCCGGCGACGGAGCTGATGGTCACGATACGTCCCCAGGTCTGCTCGCGCATGTAGGGTAGCGCTGTCCGCACGCAGTTGAAGACACCGGTGAGGTTGACATCCAGGTCCCGCTGCCAGAGGTTCTGATCCATCTGCAGGATGCGCGCCACATTGGTCAGCACGGCCGCGCTGTTCACCAGGATGGCCGGCGGCCCCAGGGCCTCGGCGATCTCAGCGAAGGCCGCATTCACGGCGTCGGGCCTGGAAACGTCCGTGTTGACGGCGTGAGCCTGGCCGCCCTGCTCCTGGACCCACTTAACCGTGTTATCCAGCCCCTCTTGCCAGATATCTAGAATGCCAACCTTGACGCCTTCGTGGACGAACTCCTCGACCACGGCACGGCCAATGCCGCGGGCACCACCCGTTACAACAGCTACTTTGCCAGTTATTCCGAGATCCATAGCTTCAATGCTCCTCCAAACCCGCAAGACGTGATGCGTGATACGTGATACGTGATGCGTGATGTGTGATGCGTGAATAAGTTGGTCACGGATCACGCATCACGCGGTCCGATGGTCAACAAATCCGCCTTACCAGCAGCTACTGTGTCGTAGCCCTGGTTGCATCAGAGCAGGTATTCCTTCACGCCGGACTGGATTTGATCCAGGTCGCCCTCGGTGCCGGAGGCGACGATTTCGCCATCTGCGCTGATGTAGAAGGCAGCCGGCGGTTTCTCGACGCCGTAAGCTGCGAAGGTGGCACCGCTCTCATCCAACAGAACTGGGAACTGCACGCCCATCTGCTGGAGGAACATCTTGGCCATCTGCTTGCTCGGGACGGTTTTCTGTACGGCGATGAACTCAACCTTGTCCTGCAGATTCTGGTACAACGATTTCGTTGCGTTGATACGAGCGGGATCGACGTTCACCGGGGGAAATACCAGGACAACGGGTCGCTTGCCCTTGTAGTCGGCGAGTTTCACGGGCTCTCCCGTCAGGTTCTCAGCTTCGATCTCAGGAGCAGGCGTGCCTGCGTCTAGCAATGCCATGAACAAAGACCTCCTT
>JBHIAO010000149.1:0-11897 GCA_046758565.1 Anaerolineae bacterium | reverse complement strand
GCAACCGGTCAGCGTTGTCTTGGGCAATGTTGTGCTGGCAGATCACGGGCGCACCGTCGAGGCCGAGGCGCTGGATCCCGTGCCAGCCGACGGGCGCTATCGTCCCCGCTTGCAGCGTGCCGGCCTCACCCACTGCAATGATTGCAACCGCGAGGACGACCGAGACAGCGCCAGCGACATCTATCAGGATCGAGCAGCCACCGAACTGTTGGTGCAGGATGCGCGCACAGCCCTGCCAGCGGTGAGCCTACAAGGTGACGGCGAAACCTGGCAACCCCAGCGAGACCTGTTGAGCAGTGACCGCTTCGCCTCGGAGTTCGTGGTGGAGATGGAGGACGATGGTCGCGCTTATCTGCGCTTCGGCGATGGCGTCTACGGCCGGCAGCCGGCCGCAAAGGCCGATCTGGTAGCCACCTATCGCATTGGCAATGGGCGCAGCGGCAATATCGGCGCCAAGGCTATCGCCCACGTGGTTACCAGCGATGACGGCATTGACGCCGTGTCGAATCCGCTGCCTGCTCAAGGCGGTACTGATCCGGAGTCTATCGAAGAAGTGCGGCAGTATGCACCCCAGGCGTTTCGTACCCAGGAACGAGCGGTGACCGAGGCAGACTACGCCAAAGTCGCCCGGCGCTATCCCGAGGTGCAGCGGGCCGTCGCCACCCGGCGCTGGACCGGAAGCTGGTACACCATGTTCCTGACGATAGATCGCAAGGGCGGCCTGGCGGTGGATGCCGACTTCGAGGCCGACTTGCGGGCGTTTCTGGAGCGCTACCGCCTGGCAGGGCAGGACCTGGAGATTGATGGGCCCAGCTTTGTGCCGCTGGATATCGCCTTCACCGTCTGTGTGGAGCCGGGCTACTTCCGCAGCGACGTCAAGGCGGCTTTGCTAGAGGTGTTCAGCAACAGGGATCTGCCTGATGGCCGCCGGGGCTTCTTCCACGCCGACAGTTTCACCTTCGGCCAGCCGGTCTACCTCAGTGAGTTCCTAGCCAAGGCCATGCAGGTGCCCGGCGTGCGCTGGGTGGATACGCAAAATGGCGAGTCCACGACCAACCGCTTCAAGCGGTGGGGACAACCAGCCCACGGCGAGTTTGACCAGGGCTGGATTGATATCGGCCGGCTTGAGATTGCCTGCCTGGATAACGATCCCAGTGCACCGGAGAACGGCAAGCTCGAATTCACAATGGAGGGTGGTCTATGAGCAACGCCACAGACCTGTCCACCTGCAAATGCTGCGAGACCACAATCGAGACGCCGAGCCACACCAACCGGCCGGGCCAATCCGCGCTGGCTTATCGCATCGGCACCCACTCCACGTTTCTGCGGCGCATGGTGGCACGCCTGGCCACGCAGGAGATCCCCACTGGCGAGAACGCGGGCGCACGTCCCCTGGCCGATCTCACTACCCGCTCTACCGAAGACCCGGCTATCGCCTTGCTGGATGCCTGGGCCACGGTGGGCGATGTGCTCACCTTTTACCAGGAGCGCATCGCCAATGATGGCTATCTGCGCACCGCTACCGAACGCCGCTCAGTGCTGGAGTTAGCCAGGGCCATCGGCTACGAGTTGAGTCCGGGCGTGGCGGCCAGCACCTATTTGGCTTTCACCGTGGACGACGCGGAGAGTTCGTCGGACACAGCTACGATTGAGTCAGGTACGCAAGTCCAGAGTATCCCGGCGGCTCAGGGGGAGTTGCCGCAAACGTTCGAGACCAGCGAGGAATTCGAGGCCCGAGTCGAGTGGAACGAACTCAAGCCCGTAACCACCGAAGAGCATGTCATCGAAGTTGAAACAAAGGAGCTTTGCCTGGCAGGCGTCAACACGCAACTCCAAACCGGCGACGCTATCCTGATCGTTGGCGACGAGCGCAACCGTTGGCCTGGTAGTGAGAGGTGGGATTTTCGCATTGTAGATACTGTAACTGCCTATCCCGAAGAAGACTATACCGTAGTCACCTGGAAAACCGGACTGGGCCATGAGAAACCTCCCGTAGAACCGGCTGACAACCCCAGGATCTTTGCCTTCCGACAACGAGCCAGACTCTTCGGTTACAACGCGCCTGATTGGCGGGCAATGTCAGAAGACATCAAAACGGCCTATGATCCGGACTATGATCCGAGCGATAGGCGGCGAACGCAGTGGCCCGATTTTGAAATACGGACAACCGCAGAAAGGCGCATTGATCTCGACGTGACCTACCCGAAGATCAAAGTGGACAGTTGGGTAGCGCTAGTAAAGCCAAGCTATGTCGAATTGTACAAAGTAGTCGAAGCTGTCACAGATTCGCGCACTGACTTCACCCTCACTGCACAGGTGACGCGACTGGAGTTCGACACAAGGGAGCACTTGAGTTGGTTTGGGCTACGCGATACTGTGGTCTACGCCGAATCAGAAGAGTTGACGCGCGCCGACAAGCCGTTGACCACAGCCGTTACGGGCAACACCATCCAACTGGACGGCCTGGTCGAAGGGCTCCAGAAAGACCAGGCCCTTGTTGTCAGTGGCAAGCTCAACGCTGACGACGAGGACACGGTTAGTGAGGTGGTGTTTGTCGAGTCTGCAACTCCCAACGAAAAAACAACGACTCTCGTGCTGCAGGATGGTGGTTTGCAGAATAGCTACGTGCGCTCGACCGTCATCATCTATGCCAACGTGGTACAGGCCACCCACGGCGAGACTGTCACCGAAGAGGTACTGGGCAGCGGCGATGGCGCTCAGACCCACCAGCAGTTCACTCTCAAGAAGTCGCCGCTCACCTACGTGTCGGCGGCCACAGCCAGCGGCGCCAAGAGCACATTGGAATTACGGGTCAACCGTGTGCTGTGGGAGGAAGTGTCTTCGCTCTATGGAAAAGAGGCTACCGACCAAAACTACATCGTGCGCATTGACAACGACGCCAAAGCCACGATGATCTTCGGCGATGGCAAGAGCGGTGCCCGCTTGCCCACCGGTCAGGAAAACGTCAAGACTACCTACCGGGCCGGCATTGGGAGCGGTGGCGAGGTGGACGCAGGCAGCCTCACGCTGTTGAAGACTCGGCCCTTTGGCGTGCGCGGCGTCACCAATCCCCTGACCGCCAGCGGCGCTGCTGACCCAGAGAAACTGGAGAACGCCCGCACCAATGCACCTCTGACTGTCCTCACCCTGGATCGCATTGTATCGTTGCGGGACTTCGAGGATTTTGCCCGTGCTTTCTCCGGGATCGGCAAGGCCCAGGCCGTCAATTTGTGGAATGGCGAGACCTATCTGGTACACATCACCATTGCCGACGACAACGGCGATGAAGTTGCCGCAACTTCAACCACGTATGAGAATCTGAGCGATGCCATCAACGCCGCCCGCGACCCCACGGCGGAGGTGCTGATAGATAGCTTCGAGCCGTTGGCGTTCAATCTGAAAGCTAGCGTCCTGTATGATGCCAGTTACCTGGCGGATGATGTCCGGGCGAAGATCGAAGATGCGCTGCTGGCAGCCTTTTCATTCGGCCAGCGGTCGTTCGGCCAACCGGTGACCGCAGCCGAGATCATCAGTGTCATCCACCAGGTGGCGGGCGTGGTCGCTGTTGATTTGGATGAGCTGGCAATTGTGTCTGACGGCCTTCAGGTGGCAGAACGAGTACGAACGTTTACCCAGGTGAAGCCAGCCTCGGTCCTGCCAGCACAGAGCGCCCGCCGGGAGAACGGTGACATCCTGCCAGCCCAACTGCTGCTCATCAACGAATCTGGCATTGATTTGACCATGAAATCTGCCGCTGATCAAACAAGTCTGAAGTAATTCTCGCCACGAATTTCACGAATTTCACGAATTAAAGAAAATTAGTGAAAATTCGTGTAATTCGTGGCAAGAAAAAAGATGGAGAAAATAGCGTGAGCGGGTCAACCCAGGAGCGCCTGTACAACCTATTGCCGGCCATCTATCGCATCCGCGATGCCAGCCAGGACGAGGCCCTACGCACCCTGATGGCCGTGCTCGAAAGCGAAGTGGTGCGGATCGAGCGCGACATCGAGGGCCTGTACGATGACTTGTTCATCGAAACCTGCGCCGAATGGGTGGTGCCTTATATTGGAGATCTGTTGGGTGTGCGCAATCTGCACTCGGTGGAAAGCGCCGGCGTTTTCAGCCAGCGCGCTTACGTCGCCAATACCCTGCGCTATCGGCGGCGCAAGGGTACGGCGCCCGTCCTGGAGCAACTGGCCCGCGATGTGACCGGCTGGCCGGCGCGAGCAGTGGAGTTCTTCGAACGCCTGATCACCACCCAGCACGTCAACCACGTGCGCTTGCACAGCGTGGCTACCCCCGACCTGCGCGATTCCAGTCAACTCGAGCTGCTGGGTGGCCCCTTCGAGCGCGCTGCCCACACCGCCGAAGTGCGCCGCATCGCCAGCAGCCGGGGCAAATACAACATTCCCAATATCGGCCTTTTCCTGTGGCGATTGCAGAGTTACTTTGTCATACGAAGCACGCCGCGCCCGGTCAGCGAACCGGATGACGGCCGCTACACGTTCAGCTCCCTGGGCAACGTTATTCCGCTTTTCAACCGGCCCCAGACCGAGACCGAGATCACCCACCTGGCCGAAGAGATCAATGTACCCGGCCACTTGCGACGCCGTGCCCTCTACAATGAATTGGAAGCCTATCGAGAGACACTGGTCACTGGAATAGGTACGCCTGTTACCCGTTACTTTGGCAAGCAGCCAGTGCTACAGGTCTTCTTCGACGATCAGGAAGAAGCGTTACGCCCAGAAGAGATTGTTATTTGCGATCTCAGTGGTTGGGATGAGGCGGGGTGGCAACCCGCTGCCAGCGAGACTTTCATCAAACCCGATTCGACAACATTTGACACCAAAGTCGCAGTAGATCCAGCATTAGGCCGGTTGGCAATCCTCGACGGGTTGACACTGCCCGACCAGGTGCAAGTTAGCTACGCATACGGGTTCAGCAGCGATATTGGCGGCGGTCCCTATGGCCGGCGCCAGACATTAATGGAACCAGCCAGTTTGAAAACCTGGACAAAGACGGTGGATCAGCAGGATACGAAAGCCGACTACGGCAATTTGACCGACGCGTTGGCGGACTGGCAGGCAAGCGGCAGTAGCGACGCCATCATCACCATCACCGACAATGGCACCTATGCGGAAACAATCTCGATTGAAATGACCAGCAAGCGAACCCTGGTGATTCAGGCCGCTGATGGAAAACGCCCCACGTTGCGGCTGCTCGACGGCTCGGCTGACCTGGCCGACCTTGTAGTCATGGGTGGAGATGGTGCCGGAGCGATGTTGACACTCAACGGCCTGTGGATTGAGGGTGGGATTCGGGTCGAGGCAGATAGTCTGGACGGGCTGTACCTCCTCCACTGCACACTCGTTCCAGGACGAGGACTGGATGCAGACTCCCAGCCCCGGCGACCGGGTCAGCCCAGCGTTGTGGTGGCGCTCCCAAACGCTGACCTCCAGTTGGAGATCCGAGATAGCATTGTGGGGCCACTGCACTTGCCAGACGAGATCACCAGCCTCACTATACAGGATAGCATTGTTCACTCACCGCTCAGAGGTGGCCCAGCCAGGAGTCTTTCAACTTTGGTATCAGGCAACTTGTCCCCATTCCCGCCACTCAGTTCGGGCACACCGGCTGTGAATGTGCAGATCGGTGACGAAGGACCGCACATCGCCACGTTTGCTGAGAAACCAACGACTCTGGGGCAGGCCCGAGACCAGCTCCAGGCAGCCATCCAGGCTGCCCATAGCAGCCCGGCGTTCACCGCAGCGCGAGTGGTCACGGCTGCCAACCGGCTGATTGTCCTGCCGAGCACTCCTGCCACCGTGGAGATCACTCCAGTTGGAGATGATCCCACCAGTGCGGAACTCAGACTGACCGACGGCTCGGAGCGCGCGGTTCAGGCTCTCATGTCGCCCCCACTGTCGCCATTCCCCACACCGAGTTCGCCAGCGCCGGCGCTCAATGTGACTATGGGTGACGAGGAGCCTCATCCTGTCACTCTCGCCCCCGTGCCGGCTTCGGTGGCACAGGCAAGGGCTCAACTGCACACAGCCATCCGCGCGGCTCACACCGACCCGGCTTTTCAGAATGCCATCGTTGGCAGTGTGGCCGATCAACTCGTCGTGCTGCCAGGTACCGAAGAGACGATGGTACTGTTCGGTGCAACTGACGACGACCAGACGACGTTCCTGGAGTTAGGGCTGTATGAGGATCGCCCGGCGATTGGCGCCAGTGGCATCGGCCAGCAACCCGGCCCGAAGACCAGCCTGGAGCGGGTCACCATCTTTGGCACCACGTATGTGCGCGAGCTGACCCTGGCCTCAGAAACGATCTTCACCGGGACGGTCACGGCACAGCGACGCCAGGCTGGCTGTACCCGCTTCAGCTTCGTGCCCGAAGGCTCCCAGGTACCCCGCCGTTACCGCTGCCAGCCTGACCTGGCCCTGGCCGACTATGCCCAAAAGGCGGGGAAATCCTCTGCCGATGACTTGACGGATGCGCAACGGGCAGCGGTGCTTGCCCGCCTGACGCCCACCTTCACTTCTGAGCGCTACGGCGATCCGGACTACGCTCAACTCAGCCCCACGTGTGCACAAGAGATTCGCACAGGCGCTGAGGATGGCTCCGAGATGGGCGCCTTCAGTCATCTCAAACAGCCCCAGCGGGATGCGAACTTGCGCGCCAGCCTGGAGGAATACCTGCGCTTCGGCCTGGAAGCGGGCATCTTTTATGTTACATAAGTAAAAAGCAAGGAGAGAACCATGAAAGGCGACTTCACTCGCGTCACATTTAAGTCAGTAAAGCATTACAGCGGCGTGCGCATGCAGCAAGGGCGTGTGCTGCTTGACGCGGATTTCAACGAGTATGTTGATATCCAGGCACACCTCAATCAGACAGAGGCCAAGGATGTGATTGGGCCTTGTGGCGCGCCACAAGACAATGCAGGTTTTGAGATCGGCGTGACGCCCGATGGCGGCGATCTCACGATTGCTCCAGGCCGCATCTACGTGGACGGCATCCTGTGCCAGTTGGAGGAGATGTCGGTGCCGGTCGTCGAGTTTCTGGCACCCGACCAGGTGCGGGTGGATACCCTTCACGTGAACGGTCACCAGTTTGCGGGGGGCGACTGGGTCGAGGTCTCTGGTGCAGGGTCGGAGCCGCAGTTGGCTCGCATCGCTGTTGTCGAGCCTGAGGAACAGATCCTGACCTTCGAAGAGACGCTGACCGAGCCGGAGGGAGAAGGCGAAGCGAGGGTGCGCCTCGTTACAACCTACAGCACCCAGCCGGACTACCCGGACCCTGATCCGGTGCTGGATGCAGAGGATCTGACCTCGGGTCTCTACCTGGCCTACCTGGACGTTTGGCAGCGTCATCTCACCGCGTTAGAGGATGACTCCATCCGCGAAGTTGCTCTGGGCGGGCCGGACACTACCACTCGCACCAGGACAGTTTGGCAGGTGAAGCTGCTGCACGCCGGTGATGCGGACAACGGGCCACTCAACTGCGCCAGCGAGCTGGCAGCGTGGCAGGAGGCGACTGCGCACAGCAGCGGCCAGTTGCGCGCCCGCGCCGAGCCAGAGACAACCGAGACCGATCCCTGTGTGGTGCCTGCCCGCGCCGGCTATCGGGGGCTGGAAAACCAACTGTACCGGGTTGAAGTGCATCGCGTTGTCTCGGACACTAGAATCACCATCAAATGGTCGCGGGAGAACGGTTCGGTTGTTGCCAGGTGGGACAAGCAAGACAGCCAGGACGCCAACAAACTCACTGTCAGCAGTGCCGGGCGAGATGAGGTGCTGGGCTTTGCGCCGGATGACTGGATTGAACTGACGGATGACACACGGGAGTTGCATGGCCAGCCAGGCCTTTTGGTGCAAATCACCAAGGTGGATGGCAAAGTTCTGACCATCAATCCGGGTGCAGCAACGGTGGATATCAATGACTTCGCGCCAACCCGGAAAGTGCGCCGCTGGGATATGCCGAGCGATACAGGCGAGATCATCGTCAACCTAACAGAGACCGACAACTGGATCGAGCTGGAAAACGGCATCGAAGTCGCATTCGAGCCAGGCACTTACCGCACTGGCGACTACTGGCTGATTCCGGCGCGTACTGCTACCCGTGACATCGAGTGGCCGCGTGCCGGCAACGTGGCCCTGCCCCAATCTCCTCACGGCATCCATCACCACTACTGCCGCCTGGCGGTGCTCAGCTTTGACGGAACCATCTGGGAGCGGATTCACGATTGCCGCAAGCTGTTCCCGCCGTTGACGGAGATGGTGCGCTTCTTCTACATCAGTGGCGACGGCCAGGAAGCCATGCCGGGCGATCCCTTGCCTAAACCGCTACAAGTCGGCGTGGTCAACGGCCAGACACCTGTAGCAGGCGCCAAGGTTGCATTTCAGGTGGTTGATGGGAGCGGGCACTTGCAAGAATCCGCGGCACCTTCTTGTTCGACGTTTACCAGTGGCGGGACGGAGTCCATCGAGGTGGAGACTGACCTTGATGGGATTGCAGCGTGCTGCTGGCGCCTGGACAACAGCACATTGAGCCAGCAGGTGGAAGCCACCCTGCTGGAGATTGACGGCAAGCCGATGGTAGATGGCGATGGCACGCCCTTCCTCACACCCATTCGCTTCAACGCCAATCTCAGCGTGGCCAAGCAGGTACATTACGATTCGGAACAATGCATCAATCCGGCCAAGCCGGACACAGTCCAAGATGCGCTGGATCAATTGTGCCGAAACGCTGCGCTCCACTACGTCAGTGGCGATGGCCAGGAGGCCCAGCCCGGCGACAAGCTTCCTCGACCACTCCAGGTCCGCGTGGCCAATGGGCAATGGCCGGTAAAGGGCGAGGTGGTCGTATTTCAAATTGTTGAGCCAGGCAAGGGTATCTTGAAGGCGAATGGTGAAAGTGGTGAGCTTGTCAGGGCGGAGACCGATGAGACCGGTTTGGCCATTTGCGAGTGGCAACTAGACGAGGAGAACCAAAGTCAACAAGTTGAAGCATTTCTGGAGAAGGCTGAACATCTACCCATCCGCTTCAGCGCCAACCTCAGCGTAGCCCGCGAGGTGGCCTATGATCCCGGCGAGTGCCCCAGGCTCCAGGAAGCCGGGGTGGGCACAGTCCAGGAGGCCATCGACCAGCTCTGCAAACTGGGCGTCGACGAGGAGCCGGGTATCCACATCGAAAAGGTGGAACTGAGCGACGGAACCGCTCTGAAGAACGACAGCCGGGTGCCGGTGGGTGCGTTGGCAAAAGGCATCCAGGTGGTGTGCGATCAAGTTATCGCTCCAGAATCGGTAACGAGCAAGCCGGCGTGCTTCGTGACCTTGGACCTTCCCTATCCCCTTACCTCAGCAGACGCGGGGTTCTGGAGTTTCGATAACCTTATCGGCTACCAGCCGCTCAAGTTGGCTGCCCAGGTGAGCGCGAGAGACCAAGACATTTTCTGGGTACCTGATAAAGATACAAAAACCTGGCTACAGACACATTTGTTTAAGCGGTTGTCCGTGGATCAGATACTGGCCCATCTGACTCTTAAGGGCAACTTCATCTGGGCAAGGGAGAACCCGGAGTTGTACCTGGATGGAGAGGCATTTGGAATCCGGCGGGACAGTAGCACGAACACCGATCTGCACCTACCCAGTGGCGACGGCCGGCGTGGCGGTGACTTCGAGATGTGGTTCTGGCTGGTTGAGAAGCCACGTGAGGCAGTCGGGATCGGCCTTATTCCCAACAACGCAAGTGAGGTCTTGAGCATCCACGGAGCACGTAACGCGAGCAGCCTTGCAATTGACCGTGAAGCTCTCCGGGTAGCATTACCACCCGACTATCAGGTGGACATCACCCGACCCTTCGACCCGGAAAAGGCCAAGGGGATTGTAGCCGAGCTAGGTCTAGGGGGCAGCCAACTGTCCGCAGTCGTGGGGGATTCGCTTAGCCAAACGGCAGGGCTGTTGGCGGAGATGCTGCAGGAAAATGCTGATCTAGGCCTTGAATTGACCATTGTCCCTGGCCTCGAAGTGGTAGAGGCGGTGATAACGATGGGGGAGGCAGGGCAGCTGCCTGATATGGTCATCGGCGATGAGAACCTCGCCAAAGAGTTGGCCAATGTACTCTCAGACAACTTCGACGGCAAACTCATTCGCTTCTAATCCCATGAGGAGGCGATCCGGTTTGTGGCGCAGTGGCGCAAGTTATGAAGCCATCAAAACCCTTGCCGGCGGTATGGGCATTATCTTTCACTGCGCTGACCAGGCCGAGTAGAGACTCCCCGTTACGCTCAAAACCTTCAAGCCGAATGCTTTCGTAACGCTGACCGAGGCAGACCCATCGGGTTCGTTCAGAGTCAGCTTACCGATCATCACACGCGGTCAGACCAGGTGGACTGACCAGCAGTACTGGCATGGCCATTATCTGATCACCACGCGCCAACCCCACACCCGGGAGAAGCTGGCCACCTTCTTCTGGGGCGATACCCTTGAGCGACAGGCCAAGGGCAGCCTGCGCAACGCCCTCTATGAACTGTGTCGCACCCTTGAACTCGCGGGCGAGCCGGCCCAACACCACATCTCTCCCAACGGACATGCCCATGGCAGAAGCTTTCGGAGCTTCCAGGACTGTGGCCGGAGCAGGATCCAGGTTCCGGCCTTGAATGACTCTCCCCGGGGGGAGGGTCCCCTGCTCTTGCCAGCCTCAGAATGTGAGTGCGTCTCGGTCGTACACTCCTTCCAGTGCACGTGGCGCAGTTGGAGGCTCTCCCGGGCACTGGCCCTGTACTGGCTCGTACCATTGTGGATAGGCAGCCGTACGCCACGGTTTATGAACTCCTCAAAGCACCTGGTATAGATTCCCCCATGTTGGCACGCTTTAAGGAGCAACTCACGATTCAACATGAGGGGACCATGGAGAACCGGCTTGCAAGGCCAGAGAAGCTCTAGATCGCGGCGGAACGGGGTGAGCTATCTGCTGGATCTGCAAGCACTTGCTTACCAAAGTGGATAGTGGCCAATCAGGTCGTCCTGGGCGCTTCTGAGCCCTTCGCCAGGTACAAGGTGAGGGGCTCTTTGGTAGCTGCTTTTGCTTGGCCTCGACTGGTCAGCAAAGGCGGCTGGCGACCGACGGCAGGCAGGTCCAGTGAAGGCGATCGAGCGAAGATCCACCCAGGGCCGCCGAGCGGTGGAGTGCCTGAGAGAGGGTGGTGGTGACACGTTTGCTCGCTGGCAATTGGCTCAACCGCTCATCCCTGCTCCAACTTGCGGGCAATGAGTAAGGCGGTGTGAGGAGCGTGGCCCCATGGGGGGACCAAAGTCGTAGCCATCGGAGCGGAACCGCAGGGGGCGTCGGCCGGCGGAGGTCCTCCGGCGACAAGCACCGTTTTAGCTTTCAAAAGAAAAAGAGCCCCGGAGCGCCAAGGCCCTGGGGCTTTTGTACGTCAAGCTTTGTTTTGGCCTAGTTTTGTGCTGCCTTTTCTCTGTACGGGAACGGGTAGAGAAGTGTTATTGGGATCTACTGAATTTGCCTCTTTCTCTAATCCCTGTCCTTCCCTCTCCACTTCGCCAACCGCTCTTTTATCAACTTCTCGTATCCCTGATCGCCAGGCTGATAGTAGCGGCGGCCCGCGAGTTCATCGGGCAGATACTGTTGGGGAACGTGGTGCCCGGCGTAATCATGGGGATACTTGTAGCCCGCGCCGTGGCCCAGGGCCTTGCCGTCTCGGCTGGCGTCTTTGAGGTGATCGGGCACCTCGACTTTGCCCTCGCGTTCCACATCTCCCAGAGCTTTGAAGTAGGCTCCTGTCGAGTTGCTCTTGGGGGCGGTGGCCAGGTAGATGGCGGCCTGGGCCAGGTTGTACTGAGCCTCGGGCAGGCCCACCCACTCCAGGGCAT
>JBHIAO010000148.1:0-11945 GCA_046758565.1 Anaerolineae bacterium | reverse complement strand
CATTTACGAGGCAAAATCGAAAAAGTGATGCCGTAAAACGTAAAACGTGAAACGTGATGAGATCACGCCGGAAATCCTCACGTTTTACGTTTCACGTTTTACGCAGTTTGGTTGCGGCCAAAGGCTGCGTTAAGTTTCACGTTTTACGTTTCACGGCGTCGCTTTTGACCGAAATAAGATAACAGAGTATACTACAACCCTGAATTCGCATCGCAGACTCACGATAATTCGCCCCGCAAGGAGTTTGAGGATAATGCAACGAGCCTCGGCAATTGTTGCCAGCCTGATCGCTATCCTGTTGCTCGTACTGGGTCCCTTTGCGTTCGCACCGCAGCCCGTGAGCGCCGACGTCGGCATCAAGGGTCAATGGACAACCCTGGCCAACGGTGATGATATCCGCGGCCTTGCCGTGACCCTCACCCACGTGTGGGCCGGCACCCACAACGGTGGTGTCGTAAGCTGGGAATTCGACGGCGGTAGCCGTACGCAGTACCTGGCCCCACAAACGAGCATTGCCAGCAACGATATCCGTGCTGTTGCCTCCAACAACTATGACTTCGTGTGGTTCGCTACCAATAAGGGGGTCAGCCAGCTAGAGATCGTCGAACCCAAGCGGTGGACTACTTACACGACAGCCGACGGCCTGGCGTCGAACAACGCCACAGCCGTGGCATATGGTACGGACGGCAGACTGTGGGTTGGCACATCTCAGACCTGGACTGGCAGTGAATGGGTCGGTGGTGGTCTGAGCGTGTGCGAGCTAAATGGCGACTGCTTTTCGTACACTGTCGTCGACGGCTTGCCATCCAATAACATCGCGGATATTGCGTTCGTCGGCAGCGAGGTCTGGGTTGGGACCAAGCCTTACAAAGTGTTCGTCGAAGAAACGAACACCACAGCGGCCCATTGGGTAGATGAGGGCGGCGGGGTTGCGCTCCTATCCGATGGCCAGTGGAAACCGTTCACGAAAGAGAACTCGAATCTCACTGACAACCGCATCAACGCCGTCGCGACCGCGCCCGATGGACATGTGTGGTTCGCCACCCCATCGGGGCTGGTGGTGTACGATCCTGCAAACGAGTCATGGCGAACATACAGAACGCATGATGGATTGGAATCCAACGCCGTTCGCGACGTTGTCTTGGATAGCAGCAATCGCGTGTGGGCAACCACATACAAGTCCGAGAGCACCCCTGTCGGGGCGCTCAACAAACTGGAGGGGGGCACCTGGACCGTCTACGACGATGATGATGGTCTCTCCTCAAAAGTTCTCTGGAGCGTTCTCGCCGACGACCAGGGCCGCGTCTGGATAGGCACCGGGCCATGGTGCAAGGACAAGACCGGATGTCAGGGCGGCGGTCTGACCCAATACCGACCGGTGGAGAATGCCTGGCAAGTCCACCGCATGGCTGACTCCCACCTGGTCAGCAATCAAATCACGGATGTCGCTGTGACTAACAGTGGTGCCTTATGGGTCACCACCCGCGGCAGCGGCGTCAGCATGCGAGATGAGGCCGGAGCATGGCACCACTTCACCATGGAGGACGGTGACCTCGCCTCGAACATCGTCAGCACCGTGGCGATTGACAAAGATGGCGCCGTTTGGATCGGCACCCAGCAATATGTGAAGGAGGGCGCCTGGGCAGGCGGTGGCGTCAACGTCTACCGCGACGGAGTGTGGACTATCTACAACAAGGACAACTCCGCCCTACCTGTTAACGAGGTCCTGAAGATCGAGACCGACGCCGACGGCCTGGTGTGGATCGGCACGGGGGATCTGCGCGACAATTCCGGCGCCGGCCTGGCCATCTACGACCCAGCCATAGACGATCCGGATGTGGCCTGGACAGTCTACACCGTCGACGATGGGCTGCCATCGAACCTGGTGACAGACGTCGCATTTGACCGCGAGCATGATCGGGTCTGGGTGGCGATGGGGCCATACCTGGTCGGCGGAATCACGGGTGGCGGCCTGGCCGTCTTTGAAAACGGCGGTTGGACCAGCTTCACTTCAGCCAACGACGTCCCGACGTGGAACGACGACAATGTCACCGGTGACTTTCGTGCCATTGTCGTCGACAATGACGGAAACCCCTGGGCCGGTACATACGACACCCAGGGATATCTCTCTGAAGAATGGCCATTCGTTGACGCACTCATTGCTCACCGGGAGGGTGATCAGTGGTCGAAAATCCCCTTTCCAGAACAGGGGTTTATCTCATCGTTGCTGCTGGCGCCCAACGGAACTTTGTGGGCCGGCATAGGACAGGGCGGACGTGGTGATCTGCCAACCCGAGGTGGGTTGCGCGCACGCATCAACGGTACCTGGACGGCGGCAACAATGGCCACCTCCGGGCTGGCGGGCAACGATATTACAACTCTGGCCCTGGGATCCAACGGTGATCTGTGGATCGGCACAGCCGATGCCGGCCTGAGCTTGCTCCAGAACGCTCAGCCAGGCCCCACACCCACGAAGACGCCACCGCCTACCAACACGCCGGAGCCCACCAGCACGCCAGGAGTGGCACCGTCGATCACCAACACCCCAGTTCCGGTGACGCCCACGCCCGGTAACGTCTCCCCGCCGGCTGAAATACCAGAGGCGGCTACGCTTGTCCTCGTAGGTACAGGATTGGCGGGACTGGGGGGCTATGCTGCCTACCGCTGGCGCCTGCGCAACGAGAAACGTGAGGCGTGATGCGTGATGCGTGATGCGTGCAAGGCAATTTCACGGATCACGCGTCACGCGTCTGACCGAGACGACAGGTGCTCGGTCGGAGAGGACAGATGAAAGCACATATCACGCTAATTGCCGCAGTGCTGCTGACCCTGGCCGGCAGCGGTGCCAGTGCACCGGGGGCGGCCCAGGGTGAGCCGACGACACCCATCACAACGTCAACGCCCCTCCCCAGCCCCCCACCGCCCCCAACGGCGCCAGCCGTGCCCGACGTCAGTGGAACCTGGGCTGTCACACGCAGTTGGTTTCGCCGCTGCCCACGATGCAGCGAGCCCGTGATCCAGGGCACGACGTGGCGAATCATTCAGAGCGGGCACGAGCTGAGAATCGACAGAGGATTGCGAGGGACAATCGAGGGTTACAGCATCTACCTGGAGGGAATCGAGAGTGACGGTTTCAACAGGTATGACTTCTACTACAGCCGGCTGTATTTGAGTCCGGATGGCCTGATGATTACCGGTGAGTTTGCCGGCTCTGAGACCGTTCACAATCCGTGCACGCTCACGCCACCAATTGTGACATGCTTCGCACACGGCGGGTACTTTCACGCCATCCGCCGCTCGCCGGCACCGACCTCTCCCCCACCACCGCCCGAACTCACAGCTACGGCAACCCCGATGCCCACGCTTGTGGCAACGGCCACGCCAACGCCGTCGGTAACGCCATCCGCAACCGAGCTGTCAGCCGTTTCGGCCACCGTCTCCCGCCGCTATCTTCCGTTTATCGTAAGGCTCACTTCGCTCGCGACCGCTGACGACTGACCGCCAACCGCAGAACCACCTTTGAATGAGCTGCCGTCAGCCTTTGGTTGTCTGCGGCTGTCCAACGACACCTGTTCGTGCACTTGCAGGCTCATACGGTTGACAGCCGCGTGGGTTTGTGCGATTGTCCGATGGATCGCAGTGCGCGCCTGGGCGGCGGTTTTTCGAACCATGTGCGCGAGCCGTTCGCGGCGGCTGACAGGCCGCGTACGCTGCGTCTCCAAATATCGTTCGGTTTGCTCCCGACCGATGGAAATTAGCTTTGCTGATTGACTGAAATCTCGGACTGACAACGCCAGATGGCTGGGTGGGCACAGCTTGATATGATGTAACGTGACTCCCCGTGCGCGGGCCGCTTTCTCGAAGTCCAGCGTCACCTGCTGTTGCATGAGTGCGGAAAAGGCCCGGTTGGCAACGTCGGCCAGCGAATGAGGAAGTGGGAAGGGGTCGAGAGGCGCCGGCAAGTGCAACGCATAAATGGTTCGCGCTTCCTTCTCCACCGCAACGCGGAGCGGGAGATCAGACACGGCCCCTCCATCGACGTAGCATTCACCCTCCACACACCAGGGCGGATGAAGCGGCGGTAATGCTGTGCTGGCCATGATCGCATCGACCACACGGTCGGTGGAACGCTCACCAAACACGTGCATCTGACCGGTCTCCAGTTCGGTGGCAACGATGTAGAGTTCCGTAGAGGTCAGATCGGCAAACGTTCCGATGCCAGGCGGCATGTGCCGGCAAAGAAACTGGTAGAGGCTGTCGTTGGGAAACAAACTGGTCCGCACCCTCAGGAGCCGCCACAGAATCGCTATTGGGCCACCGGGATAGATATCATCGTTTGTCACCTCGCCCCATAGGCGCTCTAACTTCTGAGCTGTTGCCAGGCTGGGATTGTGGGCCAGGTACGCAGCGTTAAGCGCCCCGACCGAGGTGCCGACGAGAATGTCGGGCACGATGCCCCGGGACAGCAAGGCTTGTACTGCCCCAACCTGCAGAGCTCCGCGATTTCCCCCGCCGCTCAACACAAACGCGATCATCGGTGATCATCTCCCTTACTCGACAGTTTTGCGCGCGAAAATCAAGTACCCGGTATGGGGCGTCAGTCGATCCTCAGGCCGCAGCCGGCCCGGAATCGTCTTGTAAACACGTAGCAAGAGTTCACTGACTTCGAGATCAGCCCACGGGCCTGCTTTCAGGCCGGCCAACAGGTCAATCACCTGGTTTGCCGTCGGCACGATGGCACCGAAGAACCCTCCATCACGCAGCGCCGTCGCTGCCTGTGGCAGGTAGTCCCACGGCACCCGAACATCAAGGAACACGGCGTCTACGTCATCTTCATCAAAGCCCTGCCCGATATCACGCAACTTGAAGTCCACAGCACCGTCCAGGCCGGCGAGCGCCAGATTCTTGGTCGCCAGTCGAATCATGTCTTCCCGTATCTCATATGAATAGACGCGTCCCCCTGGAGACACGTACCGGGCCAGGGCGGTGGTCAGTGCTCCGCTTCCCGTGCCGGCTTCGATCACACGCGTACCCGGCACGATGTTCATCTTGACGAGGATGTAGCCAATGTCCTTGGGGTAGACAATCTGCGTCGCCCGCCGCACATTCATCGCCAAGTCATGAATAGACGGGGACAGTACCAGAAATGCGTGATCGATGTGAGACCTTACCACACGTCCCAGAGGCCGGCCAATGATATCATCGTGAAATACCTGACCTTTGTGGGTGTGAAGCACCGCACCAGGCGACAGGCTCACAAAGAACCGCTTCTTGTCCGCCGATATGAGCACTACCAAATCGTCTGCCGTGGCTTCGGCCATGCACTTCCCCCTTCACGCAGTTGGCTGGATTATAGTGCAGAGGTTGACCGCAAGCAACCAGTCAGGTGTACAAGCTAAAGATTGGAAACGTTGCAGGTTGCAAGTCTTACGGCGTTACTGCGCAACATTTGCGTTGTCCGCGAGAATCATGGCTCCGTGAGTGGCCGGCCTTTTCCGTCACCCACAGCTCTGCCCTGGGGATGGTCCGGGCTGTGCACTCGCCGTGAGCTAGAGGGATCAGCGAGCTGTCGTCGGCGTGGATCCCCAGCGCCGGCGCGGTGATGCGTTCCAGGGGATAACAGAGATTGAGGCTTTAAGTTTTGAATTGTCGAGACTGGCTAGCCGGCCAGGGACGCCTCTGCTTTAACGGCCGCCTCCAATACGCCAGTAAAGGCTTCAACTTCGACCTCGGTCATGGGTGTGGAGAGACAACCGAGACCGGTAGGGGATATCAGGATGCCATGTTTCTGCAGGTAATGGCAGACCCGCTCGCGTCGCCGATTCTCCTCCGTCGTCGGCACGGCACTGCGGTAGTCGGTAAGTGGTCGGTCGTGTGGATGCAGCAGAAACAGTGATCCCGCACCCGTAACCTGACCGGGAACGCCCTGGGATGCAAATATGGCGTTGGCTTTCATGCGCAACTGCTGCCCCAGGTTGTTCAAGCGAGCGACAGCGTCCTCTGTGAGCATTTCCATCGCTGTACTGCCCGCAGCCATCGTCAGAGGGTTGCCATTAAAGGTTCCACCATGCGGCACAGGAACTCTTGCCTGGCGCGGATCGAAGACGGACATCACGGCTGCTGATCCGCCGACAGCTCCCACTGGTAGCCCGCCACCAACGATCTTGCCGGCAGTAATCAGGTCAGGCTGGAAGCCCAGCGTGCCATGGGCACCATGATAACCAATGCGCAGTGACAGAACTTCGTCGCTGATCAACAGGATGTCGTACGCCCGGGAGATTTCCCGCAAGAACGAGAGGAAAGCCGGAGGGGCCGGGATCAGGCCCATGCGGTGTGGGACGGGGTCTACCAGGATCGCTGCCAGTTCGCGGGCATGACGTTCGATCAACTGCTGGCAGATAGCCCGGTTCTGGAAGGGCAAGACCACGACATCTGCCAGTATGCCGGGCGGAGTGCCGGCAGCCAGAGGGATAGACCGCGGTGATTCCACGGGGCCCCACTCCTCCGGTCGAGAATTCTGACTGACTTCGGCGCCGTCGTAAGTGCCGTGGTAGGCACCCTCGAACTTGGCGATTCTCGGGCGACCGGTGTAGGCCCGAGCTGCCTTGATTGCCATCATGACCGCCTCGGTGCCGGAGTTGGTGAAGCGGATGTGTTCCACTGCCGGCAAGCGTCTGGTGAGCAGCGTAGCGAGTTCGACTTCGGCCTCGGTTGGCAGAGAGAAGGCACTACCTTTGGCGAGCCGGCCCGTGATGGCCGCAACGATTGCCGGATGGGCGTGGCCGTGAACCAAGACGGTATAGTTGTTGATGAAATCAAGATAGGAGCGCCCGTCCACGTCTACAAGGGTGCAGCCTGTACCATAGGCGGCGTATGTCGGATGGGGATGAGAAAAGACGGTCAGGCGGCTGTTGCCGCCCGGCATCACCGAAAGCGCCCGTTCGTAAAGCTCTCGGGATTTGGACATGCATGGACCTCCTGTATCTGTTTGAGGATGTCCCTATTCAGGATGAGCCGCCGCAGATCGACGGCCGGGGTATAGCAAAGATCAGCCGGAGTCACGATGTCTCCTCTCCAGAATGCCGTTGCATTCTGAGTCGCCAGTGAGGCTGCAAAGCCTGGGCTATTTGCCTGTCAGCCGAGGGTCGAGAGCATCGCGCAGCCCGTCGCCAAACACGTTAAAGGCAAACACGACTGACATAATCGCTAGCCCCGGCCAGATCGACAGCCAGGGTGAGTACTGCATCACAGCCCTCCCCCGGCCAAGCATCATCCCCCAGGAGGGCATTGGTGGCTGTGCCCCCAACCCCAGGTAGCTGAGGCTAGCCTCGATCAGGACTGCGAAGGACATGGTCAGGCTGGCATTTACGATAAGCGGCGCGAGCACGTTGGGTAGGATATGTTTGCGGATGATCCTGGCGTCACTGGCGCCAACCATCCGCGCAGCCTCCACGTACGCTTTCCCGCGCTCCGCGAGCACGGACCCCCTGCACACCCGGCCAAAGGCGGGTGTGTAGACCAGCCCGAGAGCTATCATTGCCTTATCGACGCCTGGCCCCATGATGGCGATTATGACCAGCGTCAAGAGGAGTGCCGGAAAGGCAAAGAGGATGTCCATGGCCCGGGAGATTCGGTCTTAAACGCTTATGGGAGTGACGTCGGAGGAATTCACAGCGACTCTCCCTTCACTCGTAGCGTATCCGCGGATCCAACCAGGCGTAGACCAAGTCTATTCCGATGTTGACGATGACTACCACCAACGAATAGACCAGTACAGATCCTTGGAGCACGGTGTAGTCCCGCTGGAGGATCGCTTGCACCGTAGCTCGGCCCAAACCGGGCAGCGAGAAGATCGACTCGATGATGAAGGAACCGCCCAACATCGACGTGATCTCCAGACCAGCCACCGTTACCACGGGGAGGAGGGCGTTCTTCATGGCATGAACCAGAACGGCCCTGCGTTCGGTGAGGCCCTTGGCGTAGGCGGTCGTCATATAGTCCGAATGAATCACCTCCAGCATGGAAGAACGGGTCATACGGAAGTAGATCGCGGCCGAGGGTAGCCCCATCGACAGAGCGGGCATGACCATCCGTTTCAGGTTGCCCCCAGGATCCTCCAAAGCGCCTGGCAACAGGCCTCCTGGCGGCAGCAAGTGCCAGGCCATGGAGAATCCCAGCATGAGCAATGTGGCCAGCCAGAAGTGTGGTATTGAGAGCCCAAGGAGGGAGACAGCAGTCGTCACCTGGTCAACTGTCGAGTACTGCCTGACGGCAGCTATGACACCCGCAGGCATCCCAAGTGCCGTCGCAATCAGCGTTGCCAGGAAGGCCAACTCCATCGTGACGGGCAGGCGTTGGCGTATAGTATGCGCGACAGGTTCTTCCGTTAGCAGGGATTCGCCCAGGTCACCACGCAGCAGGCGGCCGAGCCATCTAAGGTACCGCTGTGTTGGCGGCAGATCAAGGCCTAGCTTGTGCCTAAGGGCTGCTGCAGCCTCAGGCGTACTACGCAGGCCCAGCATGATGTCCACCGCATCGGCAGGGACGAGCTGCATGGAGGCAAACGCCGCCACCGATACCACGAAGATGACGAGCACACCAACCAGAAGACGCCTCGCCAGGTACTGTTGCATGGCACCTCTGTTCAACTAGCGAAGGGGGCAGGGCGCAGCGACAACGCGCTGTACGGGGCTACCATACGCGTCAACTTAAGGCGGGAGCGCCGGTCGAGTAGCGCCTTCAGGCGCGTATCGAGGCCAAGCGGCTTCGCGAGAGACGTATTTCCACTAGGTCCATCAGGATGACGTCGGGTTGCCTGGAGCGGGCTTCGAGCACAGCCTCAAACCCGTCTGCGGCTTCGCCTACTACTTCCACTGCAGCCACATACTCCAAATCGCCGCCGGCCACCCGCGCAGCCGTCTCCACCAGATCGGCCAGTGGGACAGCAATACTCTGGGCGAGAACAACCGAGATGAGG
Source organism: Anaerolineae bacterium (assembly GCA_046758565.1). Lineage (GTDB taxonomy): Bacteria > Chloroflexota > Anaerolineae > Epilineales > JAANWY01 > JBHIAO01. The sequence continues at coordinate 2,968 of JBHIAO010000148.1, read as the reverse complement.
GAGGCGATCAGCATAGCCACAAGTGTGACAGCTATGTTGAGGCGCAAGGTGGTGTACACTGCGCTCATGGCCTCAGACTCGGCCTGTTCAGCCAGCAGTGCTGCCTGTAGTTCTGGCAACCAGTGGTAGACCCCGATCACGCGCACACCCAGGTAGTTGTTGTAGGATCCGGAACCACTGGCATGATATATCACCGCTGCATCTGCACCTTCACTAAACACATAGTAGACGTTGCTCCACCGCTCCTTGCGAAATCGTGGCTCGGTCAACATGATATGACTGCGAGTGACCAGGTAGGTTTCCCCGGTCTTCCCCAGCCCCGTTCGCTCGAGCATTATCTCGCTCAAAGATCTCTGACCTGCACGACCTGCCAGGATTCCCAACACCTGTCCCTGGTCGTCAAGGATGGGGCGAACAGCGACGACCGCGATTCCGCCGACTGACAGGGAATAGGAAGGCGGGTGCAGGTATTCCCCCTTCAGCCCCTCGCGGAAGTAAACATGGCTTCCAGGGGCGCCAAATGCACCCTCCTGTCTCGGATCGGTGGACAGAACCACGCGTCTCTGGAGATTCATCAGGAACAGTCCTTCAAGGCGCTGAGACTGTTCCACCATCTGTCCAAAGCGGTCGTGTAGCTGGGTGTAGGCGACCTGGTAATCCATGGGGTCCGGTGAAGGCGACAGAATCTGGCGCACGTACAGTACCATCTCCTCTCCGATCAGTGCACTGTCCAAATCCGATTGCAGGCTGCTCACCCAGGTGTTAAGCTCAGCCTCCTTGATCGTCGCCACCGATTCAAGTTGATCGATCACCTGCTGTCGTCCGCTGCGATACCCTACGGCGCTCGAAAGGGTGATATAGGCAATGGCAGGCAGCGGCACCGTCAAGGCAAAAGCGGCAAGCAACCGGCTGCGGATAGTGGTCATGTGGAAGGCACGGACGATCCTGGAGAGTAGCATCTAGTAGTGAGTTCTCTGATCTGTCAGCGCAGGCAAGTATCCTCGGCAAGGTCCGCGGCCGGACCGTTGTCGAATTGTACCCAAAGGCAGAGCCTTTTGCTACTTGACCAATGACTTATGGGTTATCACCGGTAAGGATTATCTTGACAGATTCGGCTTAGCTGGCTATGATTAACCTGGATGTTGCCATGCCCCCGTAGCTCAAGCGGACAGAGCAACAGCCTTCTAAGCTGTCGGTTGCAGGTTCGAGTCCTGCCGGGGGTACTTTTCTATTGCGTACTGCATACTGCGTAAGGTTGCGTACTGCGTAACGCGGGAAGCTTGTGATTTACGCAATACGCAGTACGCAATATACGTCTATATCACAACTGCCAGGGCTACCGGTCCGTCCGCCTTGTTCAGTTTGATTAGCTTCTTGCCCCGGTTGTAACGGTTCTCAGCGGGGGCCTTCTTCGCCGGCATGTGTTGTCGCTTGCCGTCCTCGAAGATCACGTCTAGCCCGTCGTCCAGGGTTCCAACGGCTACCGCAGCCACCTTTCCCGTGGCGGCCGTAATGGTTAGCGTGCGAACACCTTGCGTGCCGCGTCCCTGTTTGGAGTACTCTTTCAGGGGAACGCGCTTGACGTAGCCCTTCTCACTGATGACAAACACCCAGGTCTTGCTGACCTCGTCGGCCGGGACTACGGCACCGGTGATGAGCCGGTCGCCCTTCTTTAGACCGATGCCGGCCACGCCCCGCGCAGTGCCACTGGCCTGGGGATTGACCTCGTCGGCGCTGGCTCGGAGCACCTGACCGCTCTCGGTAGCGAAGACCACTTCAGCGCCGTCCCCCGCTATATCAGCGAAGAGCACCTCGTCGCCCTCGTCGGGTAGCCCGACTACCGCGGCCCAGTTGCCGTTGGTCAAGGAGATATCCTCCACCCTGGTGCGCTTGATCCGGCCGGCACGTGTGCCGGCCACCAGGTAGGCGCCCTCGCTCGGGAGTACCGCAACACCGACCACGCGCTCGCCTTTCCGCAGGCCCATCTGGGTGAAGCCGGCCTTCTCCGGCACAAACCCGACCTGGTTCCGCCACGCTCGCCCCTTGCTGGAGATCAGAATGACCTCGTCGGTGGGATTGGCGTGCACCTGAATCAACTGGCTGGTGGTGGCGCGACTCGTGATGCCGGTGGAAGGGGCGTAGCGGAAGCCGCTGCGATCGCGCCGTTCGATGCCGGCTGTTGTGACGAGCACCACTTGTGGACCCTCGGGCATGCGGAGATCGGACTCGGTGACCACCTGCGCGCCGGCCACGGCATCTTCGGAATCGAGAATCACCGTTCGGCGCGGTGTGGCGAATTGCTCTTTCAGCGTCTCGGTCTCTTCGATGACCACTTCCAGCCGCTTCTTCTGGCTGCGCAGCAGGCTCTTCAGGTAGCGGATGCGGGCCTTCAGTTCTTTCTCCTCGTCCTGCAGCTTGTTGGTCTCCAGAGAGGTCAGCCGGCGCAGGGGCATGTCCAGGATCGCCTGAGCCTGAATTTTGGTCAGGCTCAGCTTGCGCATCAGGTTGGTGCGCGCTGTTTCGGGCCGGCGGCTGCGCTTGATAATGTCCACTACCTCGTCGATATTCGCCAGCGCTTTCAGCAGACCTTCTACGATGTGCAGCCGCTGTTCCCGTCGTGCCAACTCGTAGCGCGTCCGGCGTTCGATCACCTCCAGCCGGAAGTCGACGAAGTGAACCAGCATCTCGCGCAGCGAGAGCCGCTGTGGGCGGACGCCACCCCGCTCGGCGTCCGGGACCAGCGCCAGGTTGTTGCACCCGAACGTCTCCTGGAGCTGTGAATACTTCAGAAGATCAGCCATCACGTCGTGGGGCTTCGCCGTTCGCGATACCTCGACGACGACGCGCATGCCCTTGTAGAAGTCGCTCTCGTCCCGCAGATCGGTGATGCCGCCGATGCGCCCGTCTTTGACCTCTTTGGCAATGCGCTCCAGCACAGTGCTCTTCTGGACGTTGTACGGGAGCTCGG
>JBHIAO010000147.1:0-11994 GCA_046758565.1 Anaerolineae bacterium | reverse complement strand
TCTATCCTCTACCCTCAATCCTGCGGCAAGCCTGGCTCGAGCCGCGTAGATGGACCGAGGGACACCGCCCGCCAGAAAGGTGTTGTGTACGCACATGGCAATGCCATATGGCGAGTACCATTGTAGCCGTTTTTGGAGCAGCGTCAACTGTCACACGTCGGACTAGGGCCCTTTGAGAGTGAGGGGGATGCCTGCGACCAGCAAGTAGACCTCATCGGCCTTCTGAGCCAAGGTCTTATTGGCTTGACCCAGAAGATCCCGATACGTCCGGCCTAGTGGATAGGCCGGTACGAGGCCCATGCCCACCTCGTTGGATACTACGATAAGGTGCCCAGCCAGTTGTTCAGCGCAAGCCACCAGTGCGTCAACCTCGGCCGTCACCTTGTCCTCCACCTCCTGTGTGAAAGAATCTTCTAGACCCGTCAAAAGGTTGGAGACCAACACAGTCACACAGTCCAGGAGGATTACCTTAGCCTCGCGGGCATGCTCCAGAATAGCCGGTCCCACGTCCCGCTGCACTTCCAGGGTCCGCCACGTCGCCGGCCGCTCCCGCCGGTGTTTCTCGATACGGCGTTCCATCTCCTCGTCGCCGGCGGCGGCTGTGGCCACGAAGAGCACCCGATCCCCGCCAAGTTCCTGTGCCAGTTGCTGAGCAGAAGCGCTCTTGCCGCTACGTGCCCCGCCCAGGATCAAGACTAGTCGCCCCATACAATTGCCTCCAGTTGCTCCATGTCCAGGGCGGTTTCCACGGCATCGGCTAGACGCTCAAATGGGCTGACATGCTGTGGAGCCCGGGACCGCGGGAAGAGGGGCGCTGACGGGGGCAGGGGATCTCTCATGCTCAGACAGCCTGCCGGCTCAAGATCGGTCAGCCACGCCCGGCGCAGCACCTCGTTCTCGAACAGTCCGTGCAGGTAGCAGCCCCACACCCGACCGTCCGCGGTCACCGCCCCGTCTCGGACCGCGGCTGGATCGCCGCTTCGTTCCACGATTTCCAGCCAGGGTTCGCCTCCCATCGTCCGGCCCATGTGGATTTCATAGCCGGCCACTGTCTGACCAGCCACCGCAGCCAACCATCCCGGTCCGCCCAGCACTCGTGCCCGTGCCCGACGGGTGACTTTCTCGCCTCGAAAGACTGTCTCCACCGGCAGCAGGCCCAGGCCCGGAGCCTCGTCCATCAGGGATTCTACGTGATCCGGATCGCGAACGACGCGGCCTAACATCTGGTAGCCACCACAGACGCCTACTACCGCCGTACCGTCCTGGGCCAGTTGTTGGATGGCTTGGACCAGTCCGCGCTCCCACAACCAGGTCAGGTCGGCGATGGTGCTCTTGGTGCCTGGCAGGATGACGGCGTGGGGCCGGCCCAGCGCCTGCGGCGACGACACGTAGCGCACCTGCACCCCCGGCGTGCGAGCGAGTGGGTCGAAATCGTCGAAGTTAGCGATGCGCGGCACCTGGATAACCGTGATGTCAATTCCGACCCCCGTTCGCCGGCCATCGACCGCTGTCTCGAGTGCGACTGCATCCTCTTCGGGAATGGCGAGATCGTGCAGGAATGGGATCACGCCGAGTACTGGCACGCCACCTCGGTCCTCCAAAATGCGAACCCCGTCAGCGAAGAGCGACGAGTCGCCGCGAAATTTGTTGACCACCAGACCCTGCACCCGGTCTCGCGCCTCAGACTCCAGCAACCACAGGGTACCCAGCAATTGGGCGAAGATGCCGCCCCGATCAATATCGCCCACCAGGAGTACCGGCGCCTGAGCATAGCGTGCCACAGCCATGTTGACGATGTCACCCGCATGTAGGTTGAGCTCGGCCGGGCTGCCCGCTCCTTCGATGATCACGAGCTCATAGACAGCTCGCAGCCGATCCAGTGCTTCGGTGATCACGGACCATAGTTCGCCTTTGTGCTGGTAATACGTCCTTGCCGGCAGAGTGCGCCAAGGCCGGCCCATGACGACCACCTGGGAGCGGGCGTCGGCTTCGGGTTTGAGGAGGATGGGGTTTATGTTGGCTGTGGGCTCGATGCCGGCGGCTACCGCCTGCACGGCCTGCGCGCGCCCGATCTCAGCGCCATCGGGGCAGACGGCAGCATTGTTGGACATGTTCTGAGCTTTGAAAGGCGCCACCTGCACCCTTCGGCGGGCGAAGATGCGACAGAGCGCCGTCACGAGTAGACTCTTGCCGGCCGAAGAACTCGTCCCCTGCACCATGAGCACTTCACCCTTCATCCTCCACCTCCGCCAAGTGATGCGTGTCGTTTAATAGTGTCAAGATGGCTCCCTCTTCGTAAAGGTTTAGCTCCGATAGGGAGGCGGAGCTCAGGCGGAACTGCCAGCGGGCCCGGGGGACCATATCCAGAGCCAGGCAGAGTAGTGTCTGCAGCGATCCACCGTGAGCCACGAGCAACACCGTTTGGTCTTGATGGGCACGAGCGATAGCGTCGAGCGCTGCGTGCACGCGTGTAACTACATCCTCCATGGCCTCTCCGCCAGGAGGCCCAACACTCATCGGATCGGCTTGCCAGGCGGCTAAAGCCTGATGGTAGTGCTGACGAATCTCGTCGTAGGTTAATCCCTCCCAGGCGCCGAAGTCTATCTCCCGCAGGCGAGGATCAGCGCGCACCGGTAGCTTGTGGTGCGCTGCGATGATCGTGGCTGTCTCCCGCGCCCGCTGTAGGTCGCTGGCATAGACGGCGTGGATCTCTTCGCCGGCGAGACGTCTGGCCAGCGCCGCCACCTGGCGCCTGCCCACGTTGCTGAGAGATGTGTCGCTCTGTCCTTGAAAGCGGCGCTGGGCGTTCCAGGCGGTTTCACCGTGGCGGACAAGGATCAGGCGGAGGAAGGGGTTCGTTTGGGAAATGGGTCACCTCCTGAGGGGGTGTATTGCGTATTGCGTACTGCGTAGTGCGTTTAGCAGGTGGGCGTTTTCTTCGGGCCGGCGAGTGGCGATGCGCACGTAGGCCGGCAGGCCGAAGGATGCACAATCCCGCACCAGAATCCCATGCGAGAGCAGCACCCGCCGGAAAGCGGCCCCATCGCCGACGGGCACCTGGAAGAAGTGCACCGCCGAGGGCAGCGGCACCAATCCCAGTTCTGACAGACCTGCTACAAGAGCCTGTTTGGCCTCGGCCAGTCTGGACAGCGAGCGTTGTAGATGAGCCTCGTCGGAGAGAGCGGCCACGCCGGCGGCCTGGGCCAGGGCGTTCACGTTCCAGGGCGGGCGCACTCGGGCCAGGGCTGCGATCACGGCCTCATGGCCTACGGCGTAACCCAGGCGCAGGCCGGCCAGGGCATAGTCCTTGGTCATGGAGCGCAACACCAGGATGTTCTCCTCATCCACGGTCAAAGTCGAGCGAAGGCCGGGGGCGAACCTCAGATACGCTTCGTCCACGACGAACAAAGTTTGAGGATGGGCGTGTGCCCAAGTAGCGATGAACTCAGGCGGTAGAATGATGCCCGTAAGGATTTCCTGATACCATGGTGATTCACGTAACACAACCATATCCCACCTTCAACCCAAATTCTACGTCATTTCACTGCCAGAAGCAATTCTGACTCTGCCGAAAAAAACAGCTCCAGGCACAATGAGGGTTCCAGGTATCGGGTCAGGGGACCCGCGCTCACCACAGAACCTGACCTGCGTCTAATCGAAGGATAGGACAGCCCGGGTCCCTGACCCGTGTTTTTCAGCGGAGTCAAGAGTTTGACCAACACACCGGCAGCCAATGCCGTGACAATCTGGGCCAGTCGCACCGCTCGCTGGATATCCTCCGGCTCAGGCAGTCGCTGCCCGGCCCCCAACCGATAGTGGCCGACTTTCTCCAACTCGATGTCCAGGGCGCCGGCCATGGCACTCATGGGATGGCCGGCGTTGGGGCTGGCTGTCTTCCAGGCATCCCGTCGCCAGATGCGCCAGGCCCCGCCGGCATCTTCGTCTGCGAGGACGGCAGCCAGAATCAGAAGCCCGGCCGTCAGCCGGGCCGGCAACAGGTTGGCCAGGTCATCGACGTGGGCTGGCACTTTGCCGAGCCACTCGTGACTTGGACTCCGGTAACCCAGCATGGCGTCGGCCGTGTTGATGAAGCGATAAGCCAGAGCCGCCGGCAGCCCGCCCACGGCGTAGTACAGTAGCGGCCCCACGATCCCGTCGGATGTGTTCTCAGCCACCGACTCGACGGTTGCCGCCGCCACCTGCGACGCGTTCAAGTAGATGGTATCCCGACTCACCAGGTGCCATCCGACCAGACGGCGTGCCTCAGGCAAATCTCCGGTCTCTAGAGCCAGCTCAACCTCTCTTGCAGCAGTTGCCAGGCCCCGCAAGGAGAAGGTCATCTTGAGCAGTACGGCCTCAGTTAGCCAGTTCCAGGGATCAGTCAGGCGGGCGATGGCCCGTTCCAGCAGGCGTCCTACGCCGGCTGCGGTCGCAGTGCCACCCACTGCCAGCAGGGCTCCGTAGGCTAGCGAAGCTAGCTCTGTGCGGCGCGGAGCACGGCGCCGAGCCGCCGCGATGATTATGCCCATCCAGGCGACTGGGTGGTAGCGATTGGGCGGATCTCCCAGGGTCAAGTCGAGAAGCAGGGCCAGACACAGCGCCTTCTTGCGCTGAGCTTTCATTCTAACGCTTCCTCGAGCACGTGACGTACGCACTGGCCGATGAGCCAGCCGACGCGGGTCGCCGGGCCGGCGTAGGGCAGCGGCTCGCCCCGTTCGGTGCACGCGACGACGACCGCATCCGTCGACGTGCCCGTCGCCGGCTGACCTTCGGGGGTGCGCACACCCCGGGCCAGCAGCACGTGGGTCTTGGCCTCGGTGGCTGTGACGACAGCGTTGACCATGGCGGCCGGTGTCAGGCGTGCATCGATCAGCAGGGTGAGGTTGATCGTGCCAGAAGTGAGGGTAGCTGGCCGGCTCAGGCCTGCGGCCGTAGCATTGCTCAGGCCGGCTGTCACCACCACCGCTACTGTCAAATCGCCGGCACGGTGGGTGACGGCACGCGCCCGATGCAAGCGTACCGCTGTCATGAGGCCCACGAACGGCTCGTCCACGCCGTTGCCGCTGGCGAAGTTCCGCAGGTCGTTGACCGGATCGGAGTGACCGTAGCTTTTGTCCACGTGGTGGTTGATGATGTAGCGCGTTCGTGTCAGGCCACCGTTCACTACCGCCGAGGACAGCACGTGCAGCGGGTGTTCGCTGCGCAGGACCAGCACATGCGGCGTGATCTTTGCGGTTGCGCCGGGGAAATCGAGCTCAATCACAGGCTGCCTCCAGCCACCAGCACCAGCAGGACGGCCGTCTCCACCAGCTCACAGATGGCGCCGTAGATGTCGCCGGTGAGGCCAGGGAGCCGGCCCAACGCGAAACGGGCGGCGAGCCAGGTCACGCTGCCGGCCATCACCAGAAGGGCCAATCCCATCCAGCGGCTGGCGAACCAGGCCGTGACCAGGGCGATACCTGTCGCCACGATAGCCTGTGTCCACCCCGCATGGTCTTTCATAGCCCGCCCCAGACCTTCCACTCGGGCGTACGGGAACGCGATGACGGCCAGCGCCATCCCCCAGCGTCCGAGCATCGGGGCCAAAATGAGCGCCGCGACAGGGTTAGGAGCGGGGGCAAGAGCCACGTACTTCGTGAGCAGGAGCAGGACACCGCCGGCCACTGCGTAGGCGCCTACCCGTTCGTCGCGCAGGATGCGCAGCCGCATCTCGGGGTCTTGACCACCGAAGAGGCCATCGCAGGCGTCCAAGAAACCATCGAAATGCAGCGCTCCGGTGAAGATCACCCAGGTGGACAGCGCCAGGGCTGCCACCACTTCCGCTGGGAAAATGTGTCTAAGGCCTGTATTCAGGCCGGCCAGAAGTCCTCCCAGCAGCACCCCAGCGAGGGGAAAATAGCCTACCGCTCGGCCCAATTCCACCGATGTGAACGGCCGGCGCACCAGGGGCGGCACAATGGTCAGGAACTGCAGCGCAGCTATTGGAGGAGCAAGGAAGCGGACGAGCACAGGGGCGGGGGACGCTGTTGAATCGTCCTTCTGCCGCCCTTTTCTCTCGCTCCTTTTCTCCACCTCTCTGAGCTCTAATGTCATTGCGTCTCCTTCTCGGAAACCCTTGCTTCTGCGAAGGTGGCCATCTCGGCCAGGATTCTGCAGGCTGCTTCGGCCAGAGAGATGCCCAATGCAGCGCCGGTCCCTTCGCCCAAGCGCAGGGCCAGGTCCAACAGCGGTTCCAGGTCTAGCCAGTCCAGCATTATCCGGTGGCCGCGCTCCTGGGAGCGGTGGGCAGCAATGAGGTAGGGCTGAACCCGTGGAGCCAGGCCGACGGCGATCATGGCTGCGGCTGTGGATATGAAACCATCCACCACGACGGGCCGGCGATGGGCTGCGGCAGCTAGCGTAGCTCCGGCCAGGCCGGCGATCTCAAAGCCGCCGACTTTAGCCAAAACATCCAGAGCGTCGGCGGGATCCGGTTGGTTGACGGCGAGAGACTTTTCGACAGCCGCGATCTTGTGGGCGAGGCCGGCGTCGTCCACGCCGGTGCCCCGGCCCACGACGTCGGCCGGAGAGCGGCCGGTCAGAGCCACGGCGATGGCGGCTGACGGGGTCGTGTTGCCGATGCCCATGTCGCCCGTGCCGAGGATGTCCAGTCCTCGAGCAAGCTCGGCTTCCACCACCTCGGCGCCGGCCATCAAGGCCTGGACGGCCTGTTCACGCCTCATGGCCGGACCGCGGACGATGTTGCCGGTGCCCAGCGCGACTTTCTTATCCACAAGATTGGGATGGGCCTCCATCTCAGCAGCCACGCCCATGTCTACTATTACGACCCGCGCCCCCACGTGTCGAGCCAGGACGTTGATGGCCGCACCGCCGCGCAGGAAGTTGAGCACCATCTGTGGTGTGACCTCCTGGGGGTAGGCACTGACGCCCTCAACGACGACGCCGTGGTCGCCGGCCATGGTGACGATTACCTTGTGCTGGATTTCGGGCAGGGGCTGCCCGGTAATGCCGGCCAGTTGAACCGAGAGGGTTTCCAGCCGGCCCAGGCTTCCCCGCGGCTTGGTCAACATGTCCTGCCGGGCCCGGGCTTTGGCCATGGCTGACGTATCTAGTTCAGTGATCTGAGCGATTAGGTTATCAAGTGTCATGTGACTTCCTTCGATTACTTGATGGGAATCTCTAGTCTCCAATCTCTAATCTCCAACCGCTAACTCAGAAAACACCTCCGGATGAATCGCATCTGCCAGCAGGCGTGCACCGTGCACCAGATTCGACCCCGGGGCGTTGAGGTAGATCTCATCCACAGCCATGACCCGTCCCTCAAGCACAGCACTCACTTGATCCCAGCCGGAACGCTGGATCACCCGCTGCAAAGGAGGATCGGTCACGCCGGCCCAGGCCACCGCGATGATCTCGGGATCGGCCTCGCGGATTTCGTCGTCCGTGACGGCTCTTCCTGGCTTAGCCGGCACGAACTCGCCGCCGGCGATCTCGACCAACTCGCCCACCCAGTCGGGGCTGCTCATGGGTGGTTTGGGCCACATCTCCACATACACACGGGGGCGGTGCAGACCGGCCACCTGCCGCCGGATCGCCTCGAAGTCAGCCTGCATTTGGCTGATCACCTGCTCAGCTTCCTCGACCGCGTCGGTCAGCCGGCCCAGCCAGGCGATATGGGCGTAGGTATCTGCCAGATGTTGAGGACGCAGGCACAACACATTCAGCTTGGCCTGCAAGAGGTCTGTGATGGCCTCGGCGCGATAGGGGACTGAGGCGATGACCAGGTCGGGTGAGAGGGCCACGATGTCCTCCGGCTTCGCGGACCAGGTCGAAGGCAGGCGTGGTCTGTCGCCAACGTCCACCAGCCGGTCGCACCACTCGCTGACGGCCGCCAATCGCGCCTGTTGGCCCAGGGCGAACAGGATGGCGGTGACACTGGGTTCCAGAGAGACGATGCGATTCAGATCAGTAGGAAGCACCGGTTGATTCTCCTTTGAGTTCCTGCTATCACCAACCGTCTCGTCATCCGCAATTCGCCTCTCTAAAATTCAATACCCGGCTGTGCTCGGATACCCTGATCGAAGGGATGCTTGACTTTGCGCATCTCGGTAACCAGGTCGGCGAAATCGGTAAGTTCTGGTGGGGCATCGCGACCGGTAATCACAAGGTGCAACATCGGTGGTTTATTGTCTCGTAGCCAAGTGACTACTTCCTCCGTGTCCAGCCAGCCATATTTCAGTGGGTAGGTGAACTCATCCAGGATAATCAGGTCGTAATCTCCGCTGACGATTTTCTCCTGGGCGACCTCCCAGGCGTGGCGTGCCTTGGCGATGGTCTCATCCATGTCTTTGGAGAGCCAGGTGAAGCCGTCGCCCATCTTGTGCCACTCGATCCCCAACTTTTGGGCCGCCCTTATCTCGCCCCAACCGCCGGCTTCGTGCTTGAGGAACTGGATCACGCACAGGTGCATCCCTCGGCCCCAGGCCCGCAGAAGGATCCCCAGGGCAGCCGTGGTCTTGCCCTTGCCGTGTCCCGTGTTGACGACGACCAATCCTTTTTTGATGCGCTCGAGCCGGGCAGCTTTGCGTTTCTCTTCATTCATAACTGTCCACCATTCACAATTCACAATTCACAATTCAGATGTTCTCCTGTGGAGCTGGCGTCCCGTTGGCTACCGGCATGACCAGGGGTGTGCCGGAGATTGGGTGACGGGTAACAACCACTGGTACGCCGTAAACCCGGGTCAGTCGTTCCGGGGTGAGTACTTCAGCAGGACTGCCTACGGTCAGCAACTGTCCCTCGCTCAGCAGGGCCAGCCGGTCGGCGTACAGAGCCGCCAGGTTCAGGTCATGTAAGCTGATGACGACGGCCAGTTTGCCCCAGTGTGCCAGCCGGCGCACCAGTTCGAGAATTTCGGTCTGGTACTTCAGGTCCAGGTGGGCGGTCGGCTCGTCCAGAAGCAGCACTTCGGGCTCTTGTGCCAGGACGCGCGCCAGGACAACTCGCCGTTGCTCACCCCCCGACAGCTCCGTCACGCGCCGCTCGCGCAGTGGGGTGAGTCCCGTTTGCTGGAGTGCCCGCTCGATGGCGACGCGGTCGTCGGCCGATAGCGGCAGGAGCCAGCCCCGATGAGGGGCGCGCCCGAGAGCCACCGCCCGCTCCACAGTGAGAGGCCAGTTTGCGCTGCTGGCCTGGGGGGCCAGACCGAGCTGGCGTGCGACGCGCCGCGGGGCCATGCGCCACAGGTCCTTGTTACCCAGCAGCACCGTTCCCCGGCGGGGGCGCAGCAGGCGGGCCATGGCCCGCAGCAGCGTGGTCTTGCCCACCCCGTTAGGGCCGATAAGGGCCAGTATCTCTCCGGGGTGAGCGGCCAAGCGCAGCTCTTCTAGCACATGCCGGCCATCATAAGCGCAGGTGATATCTTGTGCTTCCAGCGTCTTCATCCTCAACCTCCTAGTTCGCGCTGGCGAGTCTTCAACAGATAGAGGAAGAATGGTCCACCCAGCAAGGCTGTAACGATGCCCACCGGGAGTTCCACCGGAGCCATGAGCGTGCGTGCCAGATCGTCGGCCAGGAGCAAGAGTAGGGCGCCCAGCAGTGCGCTGGTCGGGATAAGTCGGTGGTGATCAGCACCGAAGAGGAGCCGGGCCGCGTGGGGCGCGATGAGGCCCACGAAGCCAATGATGCCTCCCACCGCCACTGCTGCCGCCGTGGTCAGACTGGCGGCGGCCACCACGGCCCCTCGAGCGCGGGGTAGCGACAGCCCCAGGCTCTGGGCCGTCTCCTCACCGGCGGCCAGGGCATCCAGCGGGCGGGCCAGAAGCCACAGTGCCCCCAGACCAGCCAGTAGGTAGGGCATGCTAGCTCGGAGATGCGGCCAACTTCGTCCGCCCAGCCCTCCCATCAACCAGGTGAAAACCTCTATCAAAGCGCGGTCATTGAGCAGCATGAGGAGCGATACCGCCGCTGAGAGGATAGTGCTCAGGGCAGCGCCGGCCAGTAGCAGGGCCACCGCCGGCGCATGGCCACCGGCCTCGGCCACAGTGTAAACCACAGACACCGCCAGCAGCGCTCCAACGAAGGCCGCCAGGGGCACTGATCCGAAGCCGCCACCGCTCCAGCGCAGGCCGACGGTGATGGCCAGAGTGGCTCCCAGAGCCGCACCGCCCGAGGCGCCCACCACGAATGGTTCGGCGAGAGGATTGCGGAAGAGACCCTGGAAGGCCGCGCCGGCTGCTGCCAGCCCAGCTCCGATGAGAGCTGCCAGCAGAGCCCGAGCCAAGCGCAGGTCCCACACAATCGTTGCATCTATTTTGTCGACTGGGCTACCCCAGGGAGTGTGAGCAGCCAGGACACCCAGCACCTGGCCTGGGGTCAGGGGTACGGCTCCTAGCCCTAGACTCAGTACCAGGGCGATGGCCAGCAGGCCACTCAATCCCAGCAGCGCAGCGAAATAACTCGTTCGGACCACGGTTTCTCCCTTCGATAAACTCAGGGCACTGCCTGATTACCGGAACAGATCGGGGTGCAGGGCTCGGGCTATGTCTTCCAAAGTGTCAGCCAGGCGCGGACCAGGCCGGGACACGATATCGCCGTTCACCAGGTAGATGCGGCCCTCCTGCACCGCGTGGATATCTCCCCAACCCGGCCGAGCTTCGATCTTGTCCGCTGTCAGTTCCTCGCCGTGGCTATCGGGACCGAGGATCACGTCTGGATCGCGCTGTATGATTGTCTCAGCACTGACCTGGGGATATTCTTCATTCACATCGGCGAAGATGTTCTTCCCGCCGGCCAACTCGATCAGTTCACCGATAAAGGTTGTAGGGCCGGCGGTCATCAGGGGCTCGTGCCAGACTTCGTAGAAGACCGTCGGGCGCTCGGCCTCTGGGATGGCCTGGGTCTTTTCCGTCACGGCGGCCACGCGGTCTTTCATTTCTGCCACCACCTCGGCCGCCTCGGCTTCATGGCCGGTGAGCTGTCCCGCCGTCTCGATGTTCTCATAAACACCCTCGAGTCCTTCTGGATCCAGCGCGAAGACGGGGATTCCAGCTTGTTCCAGGGCTTCGATCACCGGTTGTTGGGGTTGCCCGGCGGAGAACACCAGGTCTGGCTCAAGAGAGACAATCTTCTCCAGGCTGATGGTCTTGGCTGAGAACCCCCCAATCTTCTCCCGGTTCTGGGCTTCGGGTGGATAGTTGCAGAACTCCGTGACGCCTACTACCTGGTCGCCGGCACCCAGCGCGAAGAGGATCTCAGTGTTGGAGGGCGCCAAGGAGATGACGCGCTGCGGAAGAGCAGCGACGGTCACCTCTCGGCCCAGGTCGTCGCTGAGTGTGACGGGGAAGTCGGCCAATGTAGCCGTGGATGGTCCGAGCGTAGCAGTTGATGGCTCTGGAGTAAACATCGGAGCCGCGGCCGGAGGAACGCAGGCCGTCACGGTGCCAACTAATAGTGTTGTTAGCATGGCAAGCAGTAGACCATGGTATTTCATGGTTGCATTTCTCCTTGGTTGACGTTGTTGGAAACAAAAACCCGACCTCGTCGCTGGGTCGGGGAAAAAACGGAACCCCCTTGCCACTTCGACAAGGGGGTTGAATTCTGGGCTCTCTGCCTAGACTCCCACCCCCTTCCGCGAGGTTGTGCAGAGCACAATAGAGGCGGGCGACCTGGCTTCCTGGCCGATAGCCGATAGCTGATGGCTGATAGCAGAACCTCGGTGGAACATCCGCTCCCTGCTATATGCTATCCGCTATCTGCCAGGTTACAGTTGCGGGACAGCGCCGGACTTTCACCGGCTTCGCGTTTAAGCCCTGGCATCCGGGCCTACGGGCACCTCTATCGAATATGTTCAGTTGTTGTACTAATTATAGCGCGGCATCGCCGGAAAGGCAAGGCTAGGCACAGCCCGGTCCCCAAAATTGAGGGGCACCACGCGGCATCCCAGCAGGTCGATGGCCCAGTTGTCCAGCGTCGTGGAGTACCGAAAGCCGGCCG
>JBHIAO010000146.1:0-12017 GCA_046758565.1 Anaerolineae bacterium | reverse complement strand
GCAAACTTGCTGCTACGCCAGGGTTGGCGAGGCGGACTGGGACAGATCATTGGAAGTGATTTTGTTACCCTGTACGCTGCGGGTTTGCTGTACCGAACGGACATCACGCATCTCTATGATTTCACGACTCAGGGTAATATTCAGCAGGCGTTGATTCACCCGACAGTGCTACGCGGAGTAAACCCGTACATAAGCCCACCCTATGTTGCCTGGGCCTACAGTGCATTAACCTTTCTGCCGTTGACAAGGGCGTTGGTTGCGTGGACACTTGTTTCTCTTCTCTTTATTGCTCTGGCAGTGCATCTAGGTACTCGGTTTTTAGCACCGTCCTGGCTGGTTCGAGCTGGGTTAAGCCGCTTCCAGGCGTTTATTATCCTTATATCGTCTTTTGCCTTCGTTGAGGGATTGCAGGTAGGGCAAAACCACGGACTAACGCTGCTCCTGGTGACGGGGATTACTGTTTCCACCTTATCTGGTCGGTGGTATACCGCTGGAGCGTTGGCTGGCTTTCTCCTGTACAAACCACAGTTTGCTCTGGGTTTCTTGATTCTTTGGGTTGTTTGGCGCAAATATCAGGCACTGGTGAGTTTCGCAGGCATTTCGGGTGTATGGGCCGGTATTGTTCTTTTCTCCAAGGGCTTCGACCCCTATCAATCCTACTTGACTATCAGTGACCAGGTTCTACGACTGCCTTACGTTGAGGGATTCCCCGGTTTCCTTATGGTGACACCGTATGGGCTATTGGCTACGTTGTTACCGCAGGCTGCTTCTTCTGTGATCCAGGCATTTATCCAGATACTGACCTTGGCAATCAGCGTGGGTTTCGTCTGGTTCGCATATCGTCGACGAAATGCTCCCCCATCGGGTCGAAAGCCGGCCCTGGTGCTTGCGTTGCTCTATCCTCTGTTGGCAACCCCTTACGCGCTGCTACATGATCTGCTCGTTCTGTTTCCCGTGTTTCTTTTGTTGCCGACTGATCGATCTAATTCTACCTACTTGTTGCATATTGCTGTTGCTACCTATTTCGGGGTGTTCATACTACCACCGCTCGCATACCTATCCGGGGTAGCTTACCTGGCCTTTATTCCCATTGGAGTGCTCGTGATGCAGCTCCGACAGATTTGGGTCTCTGAGCGAAGGGTTTACAGTTACGAAGGACGCTGCTAGGTGCACACGGCTCTTCCACTGCAGCGTCTCTTGAATCGGAAGCGTCTGGCCTACGCCTGGATTGCCGGCGGCGCTGTGTGGATCGCCTGGCTGGTGAGCATGGTGCTGGGGCCTGGCAATGTGGATTTGGCCGGCCATGTGATCGGCGCTGATTATCTACAGTTCTACACAGCCGGTTACACCCTGCGCCTGGGTGAGAGTCCACGCCTGTACGAGTTCGACTATCAAAGCCAGCTACAACGAGAACTGATCGGTCCGCAACTGCGTAGCTACCACGCCTTTATCACGCCGCCTTTTCTGGCCTGGCTCTATGTGCCATTTGCTGCATTGCCGTATCGCGTGAGTTTCGTTGCCTGGAGCCTGCTTGGATTGTTGGGGCTATGGATCAGTATACATCTGCTGGGTACACAAGATCCACGGTGGGCTTTCGGTTGGTCTTTGACCTGGTATCCTGTCTTTGCAACTTTCAGCTTTGGCCAAAATGCATGGCTGAGCCTCGTATTGCTCAGCCTGATCTACTGGCTGTGGCGCAAGGAGCGCCTGTGGGCTGCCGGCATGGCGTGCAGCCTCTTGATGTACAAACCACAACTGACAATCGGGGTCGGATTGCTGTGGCTGTTGGAATGGCGCCGGCAACTGCCGGCTCTGTTGGGCCTGATCCTGGGCAGCAGTATTCTGGCCTGCCTCTCATTCTGGAAATTGCCGGCGGCCAGTTGGGCCTACCTGGAATTTGCGCGCACGATTCTGCCTAATCTGCCAGACTGGCATGACTTTCCGCTCTGGTATCTGCATACTGTGCGGGGCTTCTGGCGACTATTGTTGCCGCAACATCCTGCCTGGGCCGATGGCCTCACATTACTACTGGCTGCGTTGGGGGTGCTGGGTTTCTTACTGTTTTGGCGCCGGTATCGCCGGCAAGATGCACTGCTTTTTGCCGGAGCCATCTGCTTTACGCTGTGGGTTACCCCGCATGCGATGATCTACGATTGGACGCTATTACTCATCCCGGCTGTTCTGCTTTGGCGGGAGGTGCCACAGTTCAGAGAAGCGTGGAAAACTCTTTTCGCGTGGGTCTGGCTGGTCGGGCTCCTGAGTTGGATGCTGACATTGGCGCAACTGCAAGTCTTGCCCTTTGCCGTACAGATCAGCGTACCAGTGCTCTTGCTCGTAATCTACCTGGCCTATCGGTGGCTGCTCGATCTGCCCCTGCCTGATCACCACTGGCCCCAGTTTGCCAAGGCAGATGCGACCTGGCAGAGCCTGACTTAGCCGAAAGACAGATAGCCTATGCATACTGTACGAATGAGACCATTGAAGTGGTTTCTGTTAATCGTTCTAGTAGGCACTCTCGGCTGGCTAACCACTGTTCTGGTCGATCGAGTGACAGCCGTACTGCCACTGTACGATTTCGTGGCGTTCTGGTCGGCCGGCCGTCTGCTGTTGACCGGCAACAACCCCTACTCGGCGGAGCAGTTATATGCTCTGCAGAAATCAGTGGGCTCGACCTATGGCATACCCATGATGTTCTGGAATCCACCCTGGACGCTGCTTGTGACGGTGCCCTTCGGGCTCTTGGATTATCCTGTCAGCCGAGTGCTGTGGCTGTGGCTTAACCTCGCACTGGTACTGCTGTCCGTAGAGTGGGCCTGGCGCCTCTACGGGGGATCGACCCGACGCCGCTGGTTGGCCCAGGTTGTTGGTTTCACCTTCTTCCCCACCCTTTCTGCGCTGTATCTGGGCCAGATGGGTCCGCTGGTCTTAGCAGGTGTGGTAGGCTTCCTTCATTTTGAAAGGCGGCGGCAGTGGTGGCTGGCTGGCGCTGTTGTGCTACTGATTGCCATCAAGCCCCACCGGTTTTATCTGTTCTGGGTAGCTTTGCTTCTGTGGGTGCTGGATCGGCGGCAGTGGTCTATACTGCTTGGCGGCGGGTTGGCCGGCCTGGGGTCAACGGCAATCTCACTGTTCATCAATCCCTCTGTAATCAATCAGTTTCTGCATGGAACGACTGACCACGCTCCATTCTACTGGATGACTCCCACGCTTGGCACGCTTCTACGTGTGATATTTGGCTGGGAAAAGGCCTGGCTGCCGTTCTTGCCGGCCATACTCGGTGTCCTCTGGTTTCTGTTCTACTGGCGGCGACACCGGCGCACGTGGGTATGGCCCGAGCAGATGCCTGTCTTGCTCATGGCGTCGATGATCACGGCTCCTCTCACGTGGACGCATGATCAGGTGGTGCTGCTGCCGGCGCTGCTACAGGCGACCGTCTGGCTCATTCACAGTCGCCAACGTTTGACGATCAGTCTAGCCGTCGTGGTCTACGTTGCCATTAGCGGTTTAGCCCTTTTGCCCATCTTGCCTTCGGGCGATCACTGGCGCATATGGATGGTACCGGCACTGCTCGCCGGCTATCTGATTCTGCGTAGGCAAACAGGCCATCAACCTGGCCCATCGCGGGCAACAAACTCTACCGCTCGCCCGCTACCAACCTACCGCGGTACCTACATGTCAGAATAAAGAAAAGGCCCCCTATGCGGAGGGCCTCTGACGTGACGAACAGCGTTCAATCGCGGGCCACGCTGCTAGCTGCCCTTCTGCTCCAGCAGAAATTGTACCAGGGCGTCGATCTGCTCATCAGACAGCGTCTGCCCGAACGTTGTTGGCATAATGCCGGCCACACACGGTCCGTTCGGACATTCTGGTACAATGTAGGCGTTGGGATCGACAATCGACTCCCGAATGTACGCTTCTGCGTCGGCAACGCCGGCATCCACAGCCCGCTCCTCGGCCGTCACGCCGATGTTAGTCAGATTGGGGGCAACTGCGCCGATGGCACCTTCGACACCTTCGATAGTGTGACATGCTATGCACGCCCCCTGACCCTTAAACAGTTCCTCACCCATGGCAATGAGTTCCGGGTCAGCAGCCACTGACGCCGGCGCTTGGGTGGCTGGTGCTGGCGCTTCGGTGGCCGGCGCCAGCACGGTTGCGGTGGGCCTGGTCTGTGCCTGCGCGACCTGACCCTCGCCTTCCTGAACCGCAGGCTCCGGTTTCGCCCGTGTTACCAGAATGAACAGCAGGACGCCAACCAACGCGAGGCCGCCCATGATCGATGTAATGTTCAGCACGTATCGAATGAGATCCAGTAAAATCCCATCGGGGTGCTCATTTGTCGCCAAGATGTACTCCTCCACGATGTGCTGAGCTGTGGTCGGTGATGCAATGCAACGGCTATCATAGGCAAAGTTCCCCGAATTGTCAACTCTCTTGCCGAATGCGCTCCCACGCCGGCAGGTCTGCTCGCTCGTCGCGGTCTCGGATGGCCTTCCGCAATTCGAAGAGTTGATCCCGGAGCAAAGCTGCCTTCTCGAACTCCAACTCGGCGGCTGCAGCTTTCATTTGCTTCTCGATGTCCCTGATCAGCCGTGATAGTTCGTCTTTGGGCAACTCTGCCGCCACGTGGTACTCCGCCCGCTCCTCGGCCACCCGCCGCACCCGATCGGTGAGATCTTTCACCTCTTTGACAATGGATCGCGGCTCAATTCCGTGGGCCTCGTTGTAGTCAACTTGCTTGTGGCGTCGGCGCTCCGTCTCGTCCATGGCCCGCTGCATGGAGCCAGTCATCTCGTCGGCATACATGATGACCGTACCGTTCACGTGGCGCGCCGCCCGTCCCATGGTCTGAATCAGCGCCTGCTCGCTGCGCAGGAACCCTTCTTTGTCCGCATCCAGAATGGCCACCAGCGAGACTTCAGGTAGATCGAGCCCTTCTCGCAGCAAGTTGATTCCAACTACCACGTCGTAGATGCCAAAGCGCAGGTCGCGCAGAATCTCAACGCGTTCCAGAGTCTGAATCTCCGAGTGCAAATAATGCACTTTGATGCCATGCTCAGCCAGGAAATTGGCCAGGTCCTCAGCCATGCGCTTGGTCAGGGTCGTCACCAACACCCGCTCGCCCCGGCTAACCCGCTCGTTGATCTGCGCCAGCAAATCGTCAATTTGACCGTGCGTGGGCTTCACGATCACTTCCGGATCCACCAGCCCAGTGGGCCGGATAATCTGCTCCACCACCTGCTGCGAATGCTCCAGCTCATACGGCCCAGGTGTCGCCGAGGTGTAGATGGCCTGGTGCATGTGCTGCTCGAATTCTTCGAAACGCAGCGGCCGGTTATCCAGCGCTGAAGGAAGCCGAAAGCCGTACTCGACCAGCGTCTCCTTGCGCGTACGATCACCGTGGTACATCCCTCGCAGTTGGGGTACGGTCATGTGCGACTCGTCGATAATCATGAGGAAATCGTCGGGGAAGTAGTCGAGCAACGTCCAGGGTGGCTCGCCCGGCTGTCGGCGCGCCAGGTGCCGAGAGTAGTTCTCGACGCCGGCGCAATAGCCGATCTCGCGCAGCATCTCCAGGTCGTATTGCGTTCTCTGTTCCAGTCGCTGGGCCTCCAGCAGCTTGTCTTGTTCCCGGAGCTTCGCCAGTTGCTCCTCAAGCTCTGCTTCGATGTCCTCGATGGCCACGTTCAGCTTCTCCGCCGGCGTGATGAAGTGCTTGGCAGGATAGATGTCCAACGCGGTGTGCGCCAGCAGTATCTCACCCGTCAGCGGATCGACCTCGGTGATCCGGTCGATCTCATCACCCCAAAACTCAATCCGGTAGGCCGTTTCAGCGTAAGCCGGCATCAACTCCACTGTATCGCCCCGGACACGGAAGGTGCCTCGCTTGAGCTCGTAGTCATTGCGATCGTAGTGAATCTCCACCAGGTGGCGCAGCAGCTTATTCCGATTTCGCACCTCGCCATGACGGAGGTTGACAACCACCTTGCCGTAGTCCTCTGGGGACCCCAGGCCGTAAATGCATGACACAGATGCTACGATGATCGTGTCACGCCGGCTGAACAACGCGCTTGTCGCCGCCAGCCGGAGACGGTCGATCTCGTCGTTGATCGATGCATCCTTCTCGATGTAAAGGTCATGTTGAGGGACATAGGCCTCTGGTTGATAGTAATCGTAGTAGCTGACGAAATACTCGACAGCGTTGCGTGGGAAAAACTCGCGGAACTCCGCATAAAGCTGCGCCGCAAGGGTCTTGTTGTGAGCAATGACGAGGGTAGGGCGCTGGACACGTTCAATGACCTTGGCGATGACGTACGTCTTGCCCGAACCAGTGACACCCAGCAGCGTCTGGTGCTGATACCCCTCTTCAAGTCCACGGGCCAGTTGCTCAATCGCCTCAGGCTGATCGCCCGTCGGCTGGAAATCCGATACGAGTTGGAACTCAGGCACCGCTTCACCCCTTCGTTTCATTCCACTGTTCGTTGTCTAGTTTCGGCAGGAATTCTCAAGTACGGAAGAAGGCACCTTCATCTGAAGGTGCCTTCTGGTAGCGGATACGGGATTCGAACCCGTGTCTCTGCCTTGAGAGGGCAGTATCCTAGGCCTCTAGACGAATCCGCCTCAAGACATCGAGATTCTAGCACAGTTTGCTGCCTCTGTCAAAGCCCTGTCAGGCGCTGGCAAATGTAGATAGTATAGTGTTCGCGCTTTCAAAGGAGGAGAAAGCGCGGACGACGACCCGGCCGCTGGCGGGGCCGCCGTCTTTGTCGACATAAGTGTTCGCATGGACCGCACTTGACCTGGCCGATGCCACCAGTATAATTCCTCGTTGTTGGGAGGTAACGATGGGTTTACGTGAGCAGTTGATGGCCGACCTGAAAGAAGCCATGCGGGCAGGAGACGACGTCCGCAAGTCGACTATTCGCATGGTTCGGGCAGCCATCGTGAATGCGGAAAAGGAAGAGGGCGCAACGGAACTCACGGAGGGGGACATCCAACGGGTGGTTGCTCAACAGGCCAAGCAACGCCGCGATGCCATCGCCGAGTTCGAGAAAGCCGGCCGTGAAGATTTGGTCGCCAAGGAGCGGGCTGAACTAGCGATTCTCATGGCGTATCTGCCGCGTCAACTGACCGAGGAAGAGATCGAAGCGGCCGCCCGAGCCAAGATTGAAGAAGTTGGGGCCACAACTATGGCGCAGATGGGTGATGTGATGCGCCCCTTGATGGCCGAGCTCGGGGAGCGGGCCGATGGGCGCCTGGTCGGTCAAGTTGTGCGTCGGCTATTGAGCCAGTAGTATCGGAGACTGGAGATTAGAGATTAGGGATACCAATCTCCAATCTCCAGTCTCCAATCTCCGGTCTCCAAGGGAGAAAACGCATGAGTGCCGCGGCACGCAACAATGGGGGGCGGGTCCGCGAGCAAGAGGGTTCGGCAGATTCGCGGAGTTGGGTGAACCTCTTCACTTCGGGCCTGCTGGGTCTTGCTCTAATCGCCGGCGTGAGTGTCATCCTCGCACTGCCACTCCTGTCACGTGGTGTCAACCTGGAAATCGGTGAGGTCAGCCCGCGCACTATTCGTGCACCTCGTCAGGTAACGTACGATAGTGAGATCCGCACGGAGCGGGCCCGTCAGCAAGCGGCCAGTGCTGTGTCAAGGGTCTATGAGCCGGCTGATCCCAAGGTGACCCAACAGCAGATCCGTCGGCTAGCCAGTGTCTTGGACTACATTTCCACCATCCGTTACGACCCGTACGGGTCGCTGGAGCAGAAGACTCTGTGGATCAGCCAAGTGCCCGAGCTCCAGTTGCCGGCGGATGTTGTCAGTGATACGATGGCATTGGACGATCAGTCATGGCAGGTCGTCAGCACACACTCTCTGGCGGTGCTGAGCCAGGTGCTTCGGCAACCCATCCGTGAGGGCCTGGACGTTATCGAAGTCCGACGCCGAATCCCGAACGCCGTTGACCCGAACCTACCGGAAACCGAGGCCGCGATTGTCAGCGCACTGGCGGCCAGCTTCATCAAACCGAACAGCTTGTACAACGAAGAGCGAACCG
Organism: Anaerolineae bacterium; assembly: GCA_046758565.1. Taxonomy (GTDB): domain Bacteria; phylum Chloroflexota; class Anaerolineae; order Epilineales; family JAANWY01; genus JBHIAO01. Next base: position 3,960 of record JBHIAO010000146.1, on the reverse strand, counting down.
AATCGGAGCGAGCCGCCGCTCGCGAGGCAGTGCCGATCCAGACGCACAGCTATGAGAAGGACGAGGTCATTATCCGAGAAGGTGAGCGGGTCAAAATCGAGCAACTCGAGGCCTTGCAGAAGATGGGACTGCTCAAGCAGCAGGTGGGGTGGGATGACATTGGTGGTGTGGTACTGTTGGTAGTCATCCTTGCCGTGGTCGCGGGTCTCTATCTGCGCCGGCTTTCGTTGGACCTGTGGACAAATCAGCGCCGGCTGATTCTGCTGGTAGTCGTCACACTGGCATTTGCCGTCGCGGCTGAGTTTATGGTCCCTGGGCACACCCCTGTTGCCTACTTGTTCCCGGTAGCCGGGGCGGCCATGTTGCTCTCAGCTCTCGCAGGCCCGCAATTCTCGCTGAGTGTCACATTCTTGCTTAGCATCGCAGCTGGATTCCTGGGTGGCGCTAGCCTGGAACTTACAATATATGCGCTGATCGGGGGGATCGTCGCTGCCCTGTCCATTTGGCGCGTTGAGCGGCTGAACGCCTTCTTGTGGGCGGGACTTTACGTTGCCCTGGCGAACATTGCCGTTGTGACGGCGTTCGAATTCCAGGGCATCGATCCTTCGGCGCGATCACTCATGATTCAAGCCGGCCTAGCAGTTGCCAACGCGGGTCTCTCGACGACTCTGGCTATCGCCGGCTTCTATGCCCTCGGCGCTTTGTTCGGGATTACGACCTCTCTCCAGCTCATGGAGCTGGCACGTCCCACGCATCCACTGCTTCACCAGCTCCAACTGAAGGCACCTGGTACCTATCACCACAGCTTGTTGGTTGGTAACTTAGCGGAGCGTGCGGCGCAGCGGGTTGACGCCGATGCACTGCTGGTACGTGTCGGTGCGTACTACCATGACATCGGCAAGATGCTTCGTCCGTATTTCTTCGTCGAGAATCAGGTTGAAGGAGCCAATGTCCACGACCGTCTGGACCCTGATACTAGCGCGCAGATCATCATCAGCCACGTGACCGACGGGCTGGAACTGGCGGACGAGTACGGCCTGCCGGCAGTACTACGCGACTTCATCGCCCAACACCATGGAACGACCTGCGTCACCTATTTCTACCGCCAGGCATGCGACGAGCGTGGTAAGGATACGGTCAATGAGCAGGCGTTCCGGTATCCGGGACCACCGCCCCAGACGCCAGAGGCAGCGATACTCATGCTGGCGGACGGTGTCGAGGCAACCGCGCGGGCGAATCGCCCGGCTACAAAGAGCGAGATTGATGAGCTGGTGCGAGGTACGATCAATCGTGCCCTCACGGAAGGCCAGCTTGATGCGTGCGATCTGACTCTCCGAGACCTTGACCAGATTCGCGACGCTTTTGTACGTATTTTGAAGGGGATCTATCATCCACGGATCAAGTATCCAGAGGAGACTCGCCCGGCGTCTGCCACGACTGAGCGCGAAGCGGCTGTTGAGGTGTGATGTACGACCGCCCGCTACTGGCCGCTGACCGCTGTTTTCTGAGCAAGGGTGGAGAGGTGCAGAGGAGGATGAAGAATCACTCGGCCGAGGTCGACGTGCGCGTCGACGAGTCGTGTGCTGATGCGGTGGACTCTGGCGAAATTGGGCGGTGGGCTGCACGAACACTTGCTACTGTCGCGCCCAACGAGACGGCCGCTCTCACCGTGGTCGTCACCGATGACGCAACGATCAGAGCCCTGAACCGTGAGTACCTGGGAATCGACGTGCCAACAGACGTACTGGCCTTTTCACAGATTGAAGGGGCTGCACTTCCGGACCCAGGTCCGGGCGCCGGCCGGCGCTATCTGGGCGATGTGGTCGTGTCCTTCGAGCGTGCTGTGGTCCAAGCTGACGAATACAACGAGCCCGTCGAGCGGGAACTCAGCCGGCTCGTTGTGCATGGCACCCTACATCTTCTCGGCTATGAGGACCAGCACGAGGCCGACCGCGAAAAGATGTGGGAAGTGCAGGAGCGCATCTTGAGCAGTGATCAGTCATCAGTAACCAGTGACCAGTGATCAGTGGTTAGAATCTACTCTGAAAATAGATGGCTAGTTGGCTAGATGGCTGGATGGTTAGTGCCATGTGAGCCATCCAACCATCCAGCCATCCAGCCTTTTCATGCTTCATGGTGCCCCACAGTGGCATGTTGACTAATCACTGAATACTGAATACTGATCACTGATCACTGATTACTGGATAAGGAGAAGCAGACGATGAACTTCGACTTGACACCTGAACAGGAGATGGTGAAGAAAACGGCGAAGGAGTTCGCTGATAACGAGATCATGCCCGGCGCTCGAGAGCGTGATCGGCAGGAAATCTTCCCGTGGGAGATCATCCGCGAGATGGCACAGCTCGGCTTCCTGGCCCCCACCTTGCCGGCGAAGTACGACGGTATGGGTCTGGACTATATCAGTGAGGCGATCATCTTCGAAGAAATCGGCCGGGCCGATTCTTCGGTGCGGACGACGCTGTCGGTTCAGATCTCTCTGACCGAGTTGCCGATTCTGCAATTTGGCACCGAAGAGCAAAAGCAGAAGTATCTCCCCAAACTCGCTAGCGGCGAATGGATTGGCTGCTTCGGCCTTACGGAACCGCAGGCCGGCTCCGACGCCGCAAATCAGCAGACCCGGGCTGCGAAAGACGGCAACGAATGGGTCCTCAATGGCCGCAAGATGTGGATCTCCAGCGGCGGTATTGCCAGCCTGGCCATAGTGTTTGCCCAGACAGACCCGGAGCTCAAGCACAGGGGCCTCGCCGCCTTCCTGGTTGAAACGGACACGCCAGGCTTTTCGACCCAGGACATCCACAACAAACTTGGTCTGCGATCCTCGAACACAGCCGAGCTGATCCTGGAAGACGTTCGTGTGCCGGCTGAGAACTTGCTGGGTGAGGTCGGCCAGGGGTTCAAGATTGCTATGTACGCGTTGGACCAGGGCCGCTACGGTGTCGCTTCTGGATGCGTGGGAATCATCCAGGGCTGTATTGATACCAGCGTCAAGTATGCCCAGGAGCGGGAAGCCTTTGGGCAGCCCATCGCCGGCTTCCAACTGGTGCAGGAGCTCATTGCCGACATGGTATTGGATTGCGAAGCAGCCCGGTTGCTGGTGTACCGGGCCGGCCACCTCAAGAACAAGGGTGTGGCTAACACCCGTGAGACGTCGCTGGCCAAATGGTACGCTTCAGAGGCCGCGGTGAGGGCAGCACTGAACGCGATCCAGGTACACGGTGGCTATGGCTATTCGGACGAGTATCCTGTCGAGCGGTACCTGCGCGATGCAAAGGTGGCGACTCTCTACGAGGGGACCACGCAGATCCAGAAACTGATCATTGGTCGCGCGACGACGGGCATTAGCGCGTTCACGTAGCCCATGAGACACTCGATTCTCTATGGCAAGGAGACAGGCAATTGCGGCCGGCGCATTCATGTGGTCGGCACGACGGGCTCGGGAAAAACAACCTTGGGCACGTCAACTCTCGGGTAGTGTCCCTGGACAATTGAGAAAAAACATGGCATCCTTTCAGCCCCAGATCACTGTGATGGAGGTGAATCATGAGGCTGAAAGGATGGCCGGTGATATTATCGCTACTTTTGATCATCATGGCAAGTTTAGCCGTCGGAGATGTCCCGACGGCGCCAATAGCTCTTGAACAATCGGCTTCGCTCAGGACAGGCTCTGGGTGTGGGTGGTCTTCGACCCGGTCAACAAGCTGGTGCTGGCCATCCTCATCGGGGAGCGCGAGACAGAGCAGGCGGTGGGGGTTCTGAGTCGATTCAAGGCCTGTCTGGTGGCTGGTTGTCTGCCGGTGCTGACCAGCGACCAGTTACCTCACTACGCGCAAGCCATCCCTTCGGCAAGCTCAGGACAGGCTTGCAGGTCTTTGGGCGTTGGGTGTAGCCGGAGCGCAAAGGCAACCGCGGTCCGCATCCCAAACCCCGCCTGGAACCGCC
>JBHIAO010000145.1:0-12031 GCA_046758565.1 Anaerolineae bacterium | reverse complement strand
CGCCGCGCGATAGAGCAAGCAGTGGGAGTAGAGGGGTGAAGACCGGTCAATCGGTTCCTTACATCGATGGTCGTGAACGTGTCACTGGCCATATTGAGTATGTTCTGAACCTGGAAGTTCCGGGGATGCTCCATGGCAAGGTGCTGCGCAGCCCCTATCCGCATGCCCGCGTCCTGGGGGTTGATACCTCCGAGGCCGAGCGCTTACCCGGCGTCGTGGCGGTTCTGAAGGGCTCGGACATCCTCGATCATCCTGATGTTCGGGCGCGGTTCGGCCCGGTCTACCGAGATCAGGGCGTCGTCGCTATCAACAAGGTGCGTTTTGTTGGCGATCCGGTGGTGGCAGTGGCAGCGGTGGATGAGGACGTGGCTGAGGAAGCGCTGGACCTTATCCAGGTTGACTACGAAGAACTAGCGGCAGTTTTCGACTTGGAAGAGGCTATCCGGCCCGATGCGCCACTGGTTCATGAGACCATCATGCGCCGCGAGGAAAGCTTCGCTGACATCATCCTGCGTGCGCAGGACGGCACTAACATCTGTAATCACTTCCAGTTGCGCAAAGGTGATGTGGATATCGGTTTCGCCGAGGCCGACTTGATCTTCGAGGATACCTTCTCCACGCCGGCCTACCAGCACGTCAACCTGGAACCACACGTCTGCATTGCCCAGGTTGACGGGGCGAAGAACGTGACAGTCTGGTCATCGACCCAGACGCCGTACATCGTGCGGGCACAACTGGCCGAGACTTTCAGGGTGCCGCAGAGTCAGGTGCGCGTCATTGTCCCGACGCTGGGTGGTGGCTACGGGGCGAAGACCTACCCCAAGATTGAGCCCCTCACCGCGATGCTGGCGTGGAAGGCTGGCCGGCCGGTCAAGATCACCCTCACTCGGGCGGAGGACTTCGTGTCGATCACCAAACACGCCTCGAAAATCACAATGAAGACCGGCGTCAAGCGCGATGGCACCATCGTAGCGCGTGAGGTGAGGGCCTACTGGAATGCCGGCGCCTACGCCGACATCAGCCCGCGTTTGATCAAGAACGGGGGCTACGCGTCTCCTGGCCCCTACCGTATACCCCACGTTAAAGTAGATTCCTACGCCGTTTATACCAATTTACCGCCAGCAGGTGCGTTCCGTGGCTACGGCGTCGGGCAGGTCGCCTGGGCCTATGAGTCGCAAATGGATATGATCGCTGAACGGCTTGGAATGGACTCGGTGGAGTTCCGCATGAAAAACTTCATCGGTGAGGGCGACACCTATGCCACGGGCGAGGTGGTACACGATCCGATGTTCGCTCGCCTCACCCACGAGTCGGCGAAGTGGATCGGCTGGGATCAGCCGAGTGAGTCGGTGGATGGAACCAGGCGGCGTGGTAAGGGTGTTGCGTGCATCATCAAGGGGACGATTACTCCGTCGACTTCAAAAGCACTGGCGCGGATCAACCCAGACGGGAGCTGTACCGTCTTGACCAGCACGGTCGAGATGGGGCAGGGTTCCAGGACGATTCTCGCCCAGATCGTGAGCGACGCATTCGACCTGCCAATTGAACAGATCAAGATCGTCGATCCTGATACAGACATAACACCCTACGATCTGACGACCAGCTCGAGTCGTTCTACGTTCTCCATGGGCACGGCGGTGATGATGGCCGCCGAGGATGCCAAGCAGCAGTTGCGCGAGACAGCCAGTGAGTTGCTCGAGGCGTCCGCCGATGATCTGGAAATTGTCGGCGGACGGGTGCAGGTCAAGGGCTCTCCTGAGTCAGGGCTGTCTTTCGCAGAAGTGATCAGCCAGGCGAGGTTGGGGGAGGTTGATGGCCGTGGGACGTTCACCACCGAGGGCGGGATCGATCCAGAGACTGGCCAGGGTATCGCCTCTGTGCACTGGCACCAGGCATCGGCCGCCGTCGAGGTGGAGGTGGACATCGGGACGGGCAAGGTAGACGTGTTGCGGCTGCAAACGAGCCTCTACACTGGTCGGACGGTGAACCCGGTCAACGCTGAGCTACAGACGGAAGGCAATCTGTTCTTTGGTCAGGGCAAGGCACTGCTAGAAGAGATGGTCTTTGACCATGGCCAACTGGTCAATGGTACCCTGGCCGACTACATGCTTCCGTCGTTCCTGGACGCTCCAGACGATCTCGGCGTCGCTTTGATTGAGCATGACGATCCCAATGCCGAGGTGCATGGCATCGGCGAGACGGCGTTGCCGCCGGTGGCGCCGGCCATCGGCAATGCGGTATATAATGCCGTAGGTATCCGGATTCAGGATCTGCCTATTACTCCCGAGAAAGTCCTCAAAGCCCTTCGACTGGGTTCAGGCGACGTCCTGAGTTTATCGAAGGGACAGGCCCTGCGCGAGAAGGCGCAGGCTGAACGGTTAGTTGGCTAGATAGCTGGATAGCCTTTAGTTGGCCAGATGGCTAGATGGCTAGTACACGTGGGCGGAAGTCCACCTACCGTTCCATGTCATTGCGAGGAGCGAAGGGACGAAGCAATCCCCTACTTGGCAGGTGGAGATTGCTTCGCTCCGCTCGCAATGACAGGTTCGGGCGGTGGTCATAATGGTGGGTTTATTTCCGCCCTGGTACACCAGATGGCTAAAGAAGCTGCGGAGTCAATAAATGAAACGAACCATCTCACTGCGGGTTAACGGCCACGACCATACGTTGGAGGCGCAGACACACCACACGTTGTTACGTGTCCTACGCGACCAACTCAAGCTGTATGGCGCACGTGAGGGCTGTGGTGTCGGGATGTGTGGGGCGTGCACCGTACTCGTCGATGGCCAGCCTATGTGTGGATGCCTGATGCTGGCCGCCCAGGCTGAGGGTAGGTCGATCTTAACAGTTGAAGGGATGGTACACGATGGCGCATTGCATCCCATTCAGCAGGCCTACATAGACTGCACTGGGTTCCAGTGCTCTTTCTGTACGCCGGGCTTCATTTTGTCCACCAAGGCCTTGCTTGATGAGAACCCCAACGCGAGTGAAGCGGAGATCAAGGAATACCTGGCCGGCAATCTGTGCCGCTGCGGGAGCTACGTCAAGATCCTCGATTCGGTCAAGCTGGCACAAGAGCGGATCAATACAGGCGAGGCGTGATGTGAGTTGGCGGGACCTGCGCGAGTGGATGGATGAAGTGGAGGCCCTGGGCGAGTTGAAAGTCGTCGAGGGGGCCACCTGGCAAGAGGACATCGGCCGCGTGACGGAGATGCTGGATCACACCGAGGGTTCGCCGGCTGTCGTCTTTGACCGCATTCCCGGCTACCCGGCTGGCCGGCGCGTGATCGTCAATTGCAACGGCACCCGCCGCCGCCAGGCGGTCACATTTGGCATGCCACCCGAGGCAGCCACGCACGACGGGCTGCTCGACCGATGGCGCGACATACTGAACAATCTCGAGCCTATTTCACCTGAGGTCGTTCTCGATGGCCCGGTGATGGAGAATGTGATCACCGGTGATCAGGTAGACGTCGAAGCCTTCCCGGCCCCAGTCTGGCATCCCAAAGATGGCGGACGCTTCATCGGCACGGCCAGCGTCAACATCATGAAAGACCCGGATACGGGATGGGTTAACCTGGGCACCTACCGCAATCAGATCTTCGATCGGCGGCGGTTGGGGATCCTGATCTCGCCAGGCAAGCACGGGCGGCTGATCCTGCAGAAGTATTGGGACCGGGGGGAGAAGTGCCCCATCGTGGCGGTCGTCGGTTGTGATCCGTTGCTCTTCCTTTCGGCTTGCATCGATGGCCTGCCCTATGGCCTGAGTGAGCTCGCCTGGGCCGGCGGTGTGAAAGGTCAGCCGGTTCGGGTCATCAAGGGACCGCTGACGGGCCTGCCCATCCCGGCTGAGGCCGAGATCGCCTTCGAAGGTTTCATGGCGCCCGGCGAGGAGCACGAGGAAGGACCATACGGCGAGTGGCACGGCTACTACTCCCGCGGTACCAAGACGACGCCGGTGATCGAGACAGTTGCAGTCTACCACCGGAACGATCCGATTATTCTGGGTTGTCCCCAGGGTAAGCCACCTCACGAAGACAACCAGTTACTGGCCCCCGTGCGTTCGGTTCTGATTCAGCAACAGATCGAGGCGGCAGGTGTGTCGGGCGTGACTGGCGTATGGTGCCCTCCTGTGGCCGGCAACCGGCTGTTGACGATCGTCAAAATGGTACAACGGTATCCGGGGCACGTGCGGCAGGTGGCTCACATCGCCTCCCAGTGTGGGGCCGGGGCTTACAACGGGCGCTACGTGGTTGTCGTAGACAATGACATTGACATTACCAACATGGACGACGTACTGTGGGCAGTGCTGACCCGTTCCGATCCGGCCCAGGACATCGAGATCATCCGGCGCGCCTGGAGCAGCCAGATCGACCCGGTGGTGCCGTACGGCGAGACGCCTGTCAATTCGCGCGCTATCATAGATGCCTGCATCCCCTGGGAGCGCCGCGACAGTTTCCCCGAGATCATCGTCGAGCCAAATTACGCGAGAGAGACGCGCGAGAAGTGGGGACACATACTCGGAGATTAGAGATTGGAGATTGGAGATGAAAGAGCAATAATCAAACTGCTAGAGTATCACACAGTGAAATGAGGAGATGCAATGACTGTTGATCTGGTTGTACGGAACGGAACGGTCGTCACAGCGACGGACACATTTGAAGGCGGCGTTGCCATCGCCGACGGTATCATCGTTGCCGTCGGACGGGACAGCGAATTGCCTGACGCCAGAGAGGTGTTTGACGCCGGCGGCAACATCATCACGCCTGGCCTGATTGACCCCCACGTTCACTTTCGTGAGCCAGGCCTGACCTACAAGGAAGATTTCACCACTGGCTCGACAGCGGCCGCCATGGGCGGCGTCACCTGCGTGCTTGACATGCCCAACACCATGCCGACAACCAGCACCGGCGAGGTTGTGCGGATGCGGGAGGAGCTGATCGAGCAGAAGTCCTACATCGACATCGTCCTGGTCGGCGTGATCGTGCAGGACAACCTGGACCAGATCGAGCCCATGGCTGACGCCGGCGTGGTCGGCTACAAAGTCTTTCTGGGTACGACGATTGGCAACATTCCTGCGCCGGACGATGGGGTGCTGGTGGAGGCGATGGGCCTGGTGGCCGACACCGGCCTGCGCATTGGCTTCCACGCCGAAAATGACCAGATCCTCCAGCACCGCATTCGCCAGCTTCAGGCCGCGGGCCGAACTGACCCGCTGGCCCACGTGGAATCCCGGCCGGCCATCTGCGAGGCGGAATCCATTCAGCGCGTAGCCCTGTTCTCCAAATACACTGGGGCCAAGACGCACATCTTCCACTTGAGCTCCAAGGACGGCATGGAGATGATCGCCGACTACAAGGCTCGCGGCTGGGACATGACAACCGAAACCGGTCCACACTACATGTTCCTGTCCGAGGACGACATGAAAGAACTGGGGCCGGTGCTGCGTATGAACCCGCCGGTCCGCTCGGCCGAGCATGGTCAGGCACTGTGGGAGGGGATCCTCAATGGCCGGGTGGATTTCATCGCCACCGATCATTCTCCTCACACCGAAGAGGAGAAGATGAACGACAACATCTGGGAGGCCATCTCAGGCTTCCTGGGTGTAGAAACCGTTATGGCTGCCATGTTGTCCGAGGGGGTCCACAAGCGGGGCATGTCGCTGAATCACTTCGTGAAGATCTGCTCCGAGAACGCGGCCCGAGCGTGGGACATCTACCCTCAGAAAGGGGCTCTACAGGTCGGCTCCGATGGGGACATCACCGTGATTGACCTGAATAAAGAGATCACAGTCGATCGCCACAAACTCCACAGCAAGAACCACGTGACGCCCTGGCACGGCTGGAAGCTAAAGGGTGTGCCGGTGGCGACGATTGTGCGAGGCCAGGTGGTGATGAAGGACGGGGAGCTCGTGGCCAAGCAGCCAGGCGGCAAGCTCATTCGACCCAAGGTGAGCTAGTACCAGTAGGCAGTGATCAGTGATCAGTGATCAGTAACCAGTAATCAGTGAACAGTAGTCAGGATCTGATGGCTGATGACTTGGTCACTGACTACTAGTAGGCAGTGATCAGTGATCAGTAACCAGTGAGCAGTGAACAGTAGTCAGGATCTGATGGCTGATGACTTGGTCACTGACTACTAGTGTACGGCGGCGCAAGTCCACCTACCGTTCCATGTCATTGCGAGGAGCGAAGGGACGAAGCAATCCCCTACTTGGCAGGTGGAGATTGCTTCGCTCCGCTCGCAATGACAGGTTCGGGCGGTGGTCATAATGGTAGGTTTGTTTCCGCCCAGGTGCACTAGCTACTGAATGCTTACTCTAGGAGTAACAAAGCAATGATAGCAACACTGACTGTTGGAAAGGGCAACCATTATCAGATCGGCTATACAGCCAGCGCGGGGGCAGCGCCATTCGTACGTGCCAACGTGGTCGCCTTCTGGCGCGCTCTGACGGCGGCCGGTCACGCCCGTGAGTGGGTGTTGGGCAAGGCTGCCGAGGAGATGGGGTTGCTGTCCACGGGCTTGGTTAACGAGATCGCCGGCATCGCTGAGGGGAGCCGGCTGGCGTTTGAGGATGTGCTGGCCTACAATCTGTACGGCGGCTGGGTCTTCCCCGACGAGTGCACGGTGATGATGGCCGTCGGCGATGCGGGGCACAACGGCAACACCTTGTTTATGAAGAACAGTGATCAGGTGGGGAGCGACGCGATGGTCGGCCCTAACTTCGACCGCCACAAAGAGGTCTACGTTGTGCAAGTCATCATTCCCGACGAGGGCAACCGCATTATCGGCGTGTCGGCGGCGGGTCGGACCGGGATCAAGATGGGGTTAAACGACAAAGGTGTCGCCACTGGCAGCAACATTGCCCGCACGATCGAGCTGCGCGAACGCAAGGTTGACATCAGCAAGGTGCGTGCCAGCGACCGCACGCAGCTCATGCGCCAGGGGTTGGAGAAGGATACTGCGGCAGCGGCTGCGAGTCTCATCTCCGGTCTTCTCCTGGCCAATCCGACCAGCACGCCGGGCAACATCGAGTTCGCTGATAGCCGGGAGGCGGTCATCATTGAGGGGTCCTATACCCACCAGGCCATGGAGGTGGTGCGTGATCGGCCAGCGGCGCGAGCCAATCGCTTCCAATTGCTGGAGTACACGAATCAACCGGAGGATGTCTCCAGCGTCTGCCGCTATCAGCGGTGCATGCAACTGTTGCAGGAGAACGAAGGAGGACTGACAGCAGAGAAGTTTATGGAGTTCTCGCGGGATCATGTCAACGGCCCTGGTCCCAACTCCATTTGTCGCCACGGCCATGACTACCGGGAGGAGACAAGCTTGGGAGCGGCTGTCATAGAGATCGATCGTCAGGTGCCAGAGGGATCCACGATCTTCGTGGCACTGGGCAAGCCGTGCCACGCCTGGCGCAACCCAGAGGGTCACGTCAGGCTGAGGATGGATGCGGTTCCGGAGGAGGTGCCGGCTGGCTTCCTGGACGGGAACGTCTGGAAGCGGTTCTACAGTGAAGAGCCACGACCCTGATGATTGCCGTCGGGCTCTGTAATGTTCAAGAGGAGGTGAAGTAATGAAAAGGTCTTTGTGGACAATCTTTGCACTGGGCGTAGCGATCAGCATGATCCTGGTCGCCTGCGCTCAGCCCATCCCGCAGGTGGAGGAGCGGGTCGTTGTGGTGACTCCGACTCTGCGGCCAGAGACGACGATTTGGTTTGGCTCTGGCTCCACGCTGCTCGACCCGTACCTCGTACCCATTTTCACCCTCGGCAGGGATCGCCTCGCCGACCGGGGCATCATCCTGGAGTACGTCACGCTATCCACCGACGAAGCCGTCGAGGCGGCCCTGGATCGCGACCGGGTCGATGTGGCCCTGCTCTCGACCGTGGGTCTCAACCGCGCCGTGAGCCAGGGCCTCAAGATGAAGTTCGTCGTGGGCATCGAGATGCAGAACACCTTCGTCCTGACCACCCGCGCCGACGTGACCGACCTGGAGCAGTTGCGCGGCAAGAAGGTCGGCACCCAGTCGCGCACCTCGCTGTCGGTAGCGGTCGCGGAGGTCATGCTTCGCGAGCAAGCGGGCCTGGAGCCCGGGGAAGACTACGAGATGGTCTACCTGCCGGGTTCGGACAACCGCGCCGCCGCTATGGAGGCCGGCAGCCTGGACGCGGCTGTGCTTTTCAGGAATGTTGCGGCCCAGCTCGAGGAGCGCAGCAACGGGGAGTTCAAGATCTATGGCGGCCTGTGGGACGTGCTCGACCCGATGCTATGGGAAGGGCTCGCCATGAGCGAGCGCTTCCGAGCCAACAAGGAGTTGGCCACCACCTTCGTGAAAGCCATGCTGGAGACCTACGAGGAGTTCTACGCGGGAGATCCAGCGGAGATGGCCCCAATGAAAGAGGGCATCCCGGAGGCGGAACCTCTTGACGAGGGGGCGCTCGTCGGCGACTACGAGCTGTTTAAGCGTGTCGGGCTCTACCCGCAGGACGGTGGGCTGGATCCGGCCTACTACAACGCTATGACGGACTTCCTGGTGGCGGTCGGTCAACTCGAGCCGGACCAGGTCGTGCCGTACGAGGATGCGGTGGACCCCTCCATCCTTGAAGCTGCCCTGGCCGGGCAGTAATGGCCCGCTTGGTTAGCATCGAACGGGTGGGCCTGGCGGGCTTCGGTGCCGTGGGGCAGCGAGTCGCGATGGCCATTGATGGCGGCGAGCTGGGCGTGACGCTCGCCGCCATCACCAGCGGGAATCTGGAGAAAGCCCGTGCCCGCGCCGGCGATCTCCTCCGGACGCCGCCTCCCGTGGTGCCGCTCCGGGAGGCGGTGGCGCTGTCGGACCTCATCGTAGAGGCGGCGCCGGCCTCGGCCTTCCCCGAGATTGCCCGCACGACTCTGGAAGGCGGCAAATCGCTCCTCGTGTTGAGCGTCGGTGCCCTCCTTGGGCACGAGCAGGAGTACGCCGAGTTGGCCCGCCAATACGGCGCCACCATTCACATCGCCTCCGGGGCGATCGGTGGCCTGGACGCTATCACCTCGGCTTCGGCAGGACGGGTAGACGCGGTGGTGATGACGACGCGGAAGCCACCGAAAGGGCTGGCAGGTGCTCCCTATCTCGAGGCCCATGGGATCGACGTGTTGAACCTGACGGAGCCACAGGTCGTATTCGAGGGAAGCGCCCGGGAGGCGTGCCGGGGGTTCCCGGCGAATGTGAACGTCTCCGCGGCGGTGAGCCTGGCTGGGATCGGGGCCGACCGGACCCGCATCCGTATCATCGCCGACCCCACCATTGACCGCAACACGCATGACGTGGAGATCACTGGTGAGTTCGGACGGTTTACAATGCACATCGAGAACGTGCCGACGGACAACCCGCGCTCAGGGGTGCTCACTGCCCTCTCGGTGATCGCCACGATCCGCAAGCTGGCTTCGCCGCTGCAGGTTGGGACGTAGTTAGGGAAGATCGATGCAGGAGCGCCGAAGTTGACCCAGACCGAAATTCGACAGCCGGCTCCGTGGACGGTACGCCTGCCTGGCAGCCTTACGTGGCTGCTGAGTCCGCGGGTACTGTCACTGGTGGGGCTGGTGGTCCTCTGGTGGCTGGGGAGCCTCACCCAACCCGACTACTTTTTGCCAGGCCCTGACGCGGTGCTCCGGAGCCTATGGGAGATCTCTGTGGTCTCCGGTGAGCTGTGGACAGCGCTGCGCCTCAGCATCCTGTCGCTCCTCATCGGGGGGATGCTGGCCCTCTCGATCGGCATTGTGCTGGGCGTGCTCATGGGGGCGCAACGGACTGTGGAGCACGCTTTTGACCTGTACGTGAACGGGCTGTACGTGGCGCCGGTGTCGGCCCTCACCCCGCTTTTGATCTTCTGGTTTGGCATCGATCTGGCCCCGCGGGTGGCCACTGTCTTCATCTTCTCGGTCCCGGAGATCATCATCACCTGCTACCAGGGAGCGAAGAACACGCCGCGCACCTTTGTGGAAGTGGCGCGGGCATTTGGTGCCACCGACCGAGAGATTTTCTGGAAGGTCATCATTCCGCACGAGATCCCGTTCATCATCACCGCCATGCGGCTGGGGCTCGGCCGCGCTATCAAAGGGATGGTCCTGGCCGAACTGGTCGTTTCCACTACCGGGCTGGGAGACCTCATGAGCTTCTACTCGCACAACTTCAAAACCGCCTCGCTGGTCGCGGTGCTGCTGGTACTGATGTTGATGGGGGTCGTTGGCACCGCGCTGGTGCGGCACTTCGAGATCGCTGTGGCCCCCTGGAGGGAGACGTCATGAGGGTCCGGCTGATTTCGTTAGCGGTCGTGTTCCTGGGCTGGTGGGTCGCCAGCCTCTTCGGGTCCGATCTGACCGTGCCCAGCCCGTTTTTGGTGGCAGGTAACTTTATCGATCTTGTGGTCTCCGGGCGCCTGCCGTCGGCGCTGGCACTCAGCCTCTCGGCGCTCGCCATCGGCGGTGCGCTGTCAGTGGTGATCGGCATCCCGGTCGGAGTCCTCATGGGCGTCCGGCGCTCCCTGGCGCAAGCTTTTGAGCATTACTTCTCGGCCCTGTACGTCATGCCCATGTCGGCCATTGTGCCCCTGCTGGTCTTGTGGTTCGGCTTCGAGCTGAGCTCGCGGGTGATCTTCATCCTCATCTTCACGGTCCCGCAAATCGTGATCACCTGTTACCAGGGTGCCAAGAACATCCCCGTCAACCTCATCGAGGTGGCCCGCGCCTTCCGCGCCACTGACCGACAGATTTTCTGGAAGGTCATCATCCCTTACGAGATCCCGTTCATCGTCACCGCCCTGCGGTTGGGGGTGGGCCGCGCGGTGCAGGGCATGGTGGTGGCTGAGTTGCTCCTGGCTGGGACCCGGGGCCTGGGGTTTCTTATCCAGATCTACAGCGCCTCGCTAAACCTCGGCATGGTGCTGGCGGTCATTCTCTTTCTGATGCTGCTGGGGGTTGTGTTCACCGGAATCGTGCGGCGGTTTGAGGAGACTATCGCCCCGTGGCGCAAAGGGATGGTCGCCGAGCTGGGGACTGATCATGTCTGAGAACGCCGTCAAGATCGCCGTCGAGGGCGTGTCCAAAATCTACCGGACGGAGAAGGTGGAGGATAACTTCGTCCGGCGACTTCTACCTGGTCGCCAGGGTCCCGAAGTCCAGGTTAAGGCCCTGGAGCACATCAGCTTGCACGTCTACGATAGAGAGTTCGTCGGCATCGTGGGACCTAGCGGCTGCGGCAAGACCACGTTACTGCGCATTATCCATGGGCTCATCCAACCTGATGAGGGACAGGTGCTCATCAACGGCCGGCCAGTCACCGAACCCAGACCGGAGTGCGGCTTCGTCTTTCAGGATTTCGGCCTCTACCCGTGGCGGTCGGTGATTGACAACATCGCCTTCGGGTTGGAGCTGCAGAAGGTGGAGCGCGCCGAGCGGCTGGAGCGCGCCCGGAATTTCATTCAGTTGGTGGGGTTGGAGGGCTTCGAATCAAGCTTCCCCCACCAACTCTCTGGCGGCATGCAACAGCGGGTTGGCCTGGCCCGTATGCTGGCCATCGAGCCCGAGATCCTGCTGATGGATGAGCCCTTCGGGGCGCTCGATGCACAGACCAAGCGCATTATGCAACTGGAGCTGCTACGTATCCTGCGGGCGCAGTCCGACGTCAACACCGTCGTCTTTGTGACCCACGACCTTGAGGAAGCGCTCCTCCTTTCTGACCGGGTTGTGGTCATGACCCGCCGTCCGGGGCGCTGCAAAGAGATTGTCGACGTCCCCATCTCACGCCCGAGGGACGAGGCGGTGATGGACACGCCCGAGTTCATTGCCCTGCGGCGTCATCTCTGGCATATGCTGCGGGAGGAGCAGGTTTATTGACCTGACTTCCTACCGGCCTAGTAACTACTCAGCTATCAGCGCTCGGGCCGGTCTCCAGACCGTGCCCGTCGGTGTGATGCCTGGTTCAAAACCGATCACAAGCTACAATCGCGCGAGGTGGCTCGGTCAGGAGACCGGCCACAGCCTGAGGTGG
>JBHIAO010000144.1:0-12060 GCA_046758565.1 Anaerolineae bacterium | reverse complement strand
CCAAGTGCCAGGTCACGCACGTGGGTCGCTCCGCCACCGTGGGAGGAAGCGACGAGATGGAGGATGTGGGTGTGGGTCATGTGCGATCTCGGGTTGTAACTACTCAGGCTAGCCCCGGCAGGCGGCAATTGAAATTGCACCAATGTTTGCGAAGCCTGTTCTGAGCCTGGCCGAAGGATCGCCCCTCCGGCAGGCTCAGGGCAGGCTCTTCGGCGACTGGTTTTCAGCCGGCGGAGGAACGGTTGGAGACCTTCTCGAAGTGCCGGCAGCGCCTGCTCATCTGACGTCGCCCACAGCTCGCGACTGTAGGCCGGCCCGGCGTGCACGGTGACAATCTTGACCTGAGATGTTGGTATCTCATCTTCCCAGAAATTGTGCGATGGTCTGGCTCACGCGAAACTGCCGCATGTACGGCGCGATGTTCTCCACTGTAAACCGGCGTGGGTCTGCGACAAACTGGTACGTGGCATTGTCCGTCGTCACATTGCTCACGGCCAGCAAGTCGAGTAGGCTGCGCGTGACCGGCGGTGCCGGCAGCAACGTTTCCATCAGTGTGACCACGATCCGCAAAGCGGGCCTGGGAAAGGGGATCAGCAGCCGGCGGGCACCGATCGCCTCTAGCGTCCTCCGTTCGATCTCCTCGAGGGTCAACACTTCCGGGCCCCCCAGTTCGTATTCTTTCCCGATGGTCTCGGGATCATCCAGCGCCTTGACGATGCATGTCGCGACGTCTTCGACCCACACGGGTTCAAACTTGGCCTCCCTGTCGACGATAGGGAAAATGATGGGGGTGAGGGGGGCTAGCCGCGCAAAGGAGTTGGCGAACTCGTCCTCGGGTCCCCAGATCGCCGAGGGGCGGAACGCAGTCCAATCCAGGCCCGACGCGGCAACGTACTCCTGGGCTCTGCCCTTCGACGCAAGAAAGCGGTACGGCAGTTTTGAGTCCGCACCGAGTTGGGACAAGTTGATCAACCGTCGGACGCCGGCGGTTTTGGCCGCTTCGACGACGTTGACCGTGCCCTGATAGTTAATCTCCTCGTAACTACGCCCGCCCTTCTCAATGGCGATGGCAACGGTGTGGATAACCACTCTCGCGTCCTGAACTGCCGGCCTGAGCGTCTCTGGACGCGTTACATCGCCCTCGACCCATTCGATAGAGAGGCCCTTCAGCCGCCCCTCCTTCTCGGCCCACTTACGACTGCGAACAAGCACCCGCACGGGCTTTTCCATCTCGACCAGCCGCTTTACGATGTGGCTACCGACGTACCCAGACCCACCAGTAACGACGATCATTTCGAACTCCTCCCTACTGTAAGCTCTTCGGGCAACAACCTCTCCCATGTAGCTGTGATTCTACGTCAATCTCGTCCCATCGTCCAACGTGCTGGGGTCAACAGATCACTATGGCCCCACACCCGCAGACGCATAACATCTGAAACTTCGTCTCCGACTTCCTCCGACGCCTGCGTGAAAGGCACCAGGCCGGCCAGGTTCCCACAAAGACCGAGATCCGCGAGCAGTGCGGACTTCTTTGGGCGTTGTGCCGACTATCCCAAGCTGGCAGACCGGCTGCAGGATAGCGTGCTGGTTGGCCCCCTGAACGAGGACGAACTGCGGCAGGTGATCGAACGGCCGGCGTCCCACGTAGGACTGCGCCTGGAGCCGGGGCTGGTAGAAACCATCACGCGCGAGGTGGCCGACGAGCCCGGTGCGCTCCCCCTGCTATCCGGCTTGCGCAGCGAATGCTCCGAGGCCCGTCTTCGGGCCGGCATGACCTGTCACAGCCTTGCAGAGCCGGCCCGAGGACGGGCCTTCGAGCGGCAGAATTGGATTCGCTGCGCAAGCCCGCTATCCCACGGCATTTGACAAGTAGCGGAGACCGTGTTATAATGGGAACGTTCCCATTTTCGGACGCAGGAGACGTAGATTGAAGAGACGTCCTACCATCATTGATGTAGCCAAACGCGCCGGCGTGTCCAAGACCACGGTCTCGCGTGTCATTAGCGGCGATGGCTCTTCAGTACGCGAGGCAACTCGTCGCCGAGTAGAGGCGGCCATCGAAGAGTTAGGCTACGAACGAAACGCGGTAGCTGGCAGCTTGCGCACCGACTGTACCTACATTGTCGCCCTGGTCATCCCCGACATTACCAACCCCTTCTGGCCCGAGGTCGCGAGGGGCGTCCAAGACGTGCTGGAATCGGAGGGATATGCGGTGGTGCTGGCGAACAGCGACTGGGATGCGCGACGCGAGCATGAGTTCCTGGCCATGGCCCGGCGCAACCGCTTCGACGGCATCATCATCAGCCCGGTCGCCGTCACCAACGACGAACTGGTCGCCGGCAACATCCCGGCGGTTATCCTGGGATTGGGCACCGACTACCCAGACGTGGACATGGTGGCCAATGACAGCTACGCTGGAACTACCCTGGCATTGGAACATCTATTCAGCCTGGGGCATAGGCGCATTGGTCTTATCAGTGGTTTATCACGCCGTACGTCCCGTTCCTCTCGCCTGACTAGTTACCTGGATTTTCTCCAGCAACACGATCTGCCTGAACAAGACGAGTTGATCGTCAAGTGCCCTTACGGGCAGGAGTTTGGTCACCAGAGCATGAAGGAGTTGCTTAGCCTGGACAGACCGCCCACAGCCGTTATGGCCTCCAACGATATTCTTGCCATTGGGGCCTTGCAAGCGATTCACGAGGCGGGCCTGCAAGTTCCTCAGGACGTCGCCATCGTGGGAATGGATGACATATACGCCGCATCCGTCACCGCGCCTCCCCTAACCACGGTTGCCAAGCGAAAATACGAACAGGGGTGGCGGGCTGGGACTTTTCTGCTGGAGCGTATCGAAGGCAAGGCGCCGGAGACACCCCGACGACACACTTCTCCCTGCCGCTTGCGGATACGGGGATCGACTGCACCACTGAGCTAGCGTTTTCTACTCGATCTCTCAAAATGTGGAGTGTCCTTTGATAGCTGTTGGGCAAGCAAAATGGGAACGTTCCCATTCAGGGTGATACAACAGTGAACATGCCCTTCTGGGCGCCATGAAGCATGAAAATGGCGCTGGCTCGGTCGGAGACCGCCCAGCGCGGCTAGGATGATAGACCAGGGCACAGAGAACGAATCGGGAGAGTAAATGATTGCCAGGGAAAGCCTGGTGCGACAGAGAAACCTATGTAGAGACAAGGCAAGCGGGTGTATGATCGGCCTCGCGGTTGGAGATGCACTGGGAGACCTCGGCCGAAATGATGCCCACCGTCAACGCTATGGTATTGTCACCAACCTGTACGACGACGCTAGAAGCACTGATGACACCGAGTTTGCTTTGCTCACTACACGCACTTTGTTGGACTGCGACGGTGTTTTGACCTCTGAGGTCGTGGTGCGGTCCTGGAAGAAGTACATCCTTCAACAAGGTGGGATTCACCAGCGAGCCGGAAGGTCCTTGATTGGTGCTGTGGAAAACATCAAGCGAGGAATCCTTCCCCCGTATTCAGGTATCGACAACGTTCTCAACAACGATGACGGTGCCGCCATGCGCATAGCCCCTGTCGGCATCGTCTGCGCCGGTCAGCCGGAACGCGCGGCTAGATTGGCCGAGATCGAATCCCGGATAAGTCATGACGGGGATGGCGTTTGGGCTGCCCAGGCTGTGGCAGCCAGCATTGCTGTTGCCATGGTTGATGGCACCACCGAAGAGATCATCGCCGCCGGCAGGGAGCACATCCCAGACGATAGCTGGCTGGGACGCGCAATGGCTCGCGCAATGGGCATTTGCGATCGGGCGGAGACGATGCGAGACGCCTGGGAACCACTGCATACACAGTTGTGGGCGCCAGAGCACGCTGCTGCGCCCGAGGCGATCCCCCAGGTATATGGCCTCTTCCGCTTGAGCGACGGTGACTTTCGAGAAGGGATGTTCTGGGCCGGCAATTTCGGTCGCGACGCGGATACGATTGCCGCCGTGATCGGCGCGCTGTCTGGCGCTAGGCAGGGCGTGTCGGTCATTCCCGAACGCTGGATTGAAACGGTCAGGCGGCCCAGCGGCGTCTGCTTAAAGTTTGCGGCCGGCGAGGACATCCCCACTTTGGCTGTGAAACTGGCGAGTTTGATCCGATAGAAGGTGACAAGGAGGTGATGTGGCTTATCAATGTTACGTTAAACCAATGTTCCAAGGCAACCAATTATCAGTAATCAGTGATTAGTAACCAGTAGTCAGTTATCCAGACAACTGATCACTGACAACTGATTACTGATCACTAAATCAGAAAGAGGAGTATACAATGAATGCCAAAAAGCTTGTGAAGTTGCTGATAATGCTGGCAGTACTGTCGTTGGTGGTTGCCGCCTGCGTGCCGGCACCGGCACCAACCGCCGGCGTCGAACCGGGCGAGGTGGTTGGAGAAGAAGCGGCCAGCGAACCGGTCACCATCGAGTGGTGGACGGTCGCCTCGGAGGAGTTCACCGAACAAGCTCAACGCGACCTGGTTAAAGCCTTCGAAGCTGAGCATCCGAACATCAAGGTCAACCTTACCGTCTTGCCCGAGAGCGGTTTCGACGAAAAAATGACGACCACGCTCGGCGCCGGCGAGGGTGCGCCCGACGTCGCTTTCTTTTGGAACAACAACTGGTTCCCGGAGGCGTTGGATCTGAGACCCTTCATCGAGGCTGACAACTTTGACACAAGCATGTACATCCCGGGCTTCTGGGAGACCCGTGCCAAGTGGGGTGACGTGGTCGTCGGCCTGCCCTTGGGCGTGGGCGCCAACTTTGTGATGTACAACAAAGACGTCTTCGACGAAATGGGTGTGCCCTACCCCAGCGAAGACTGGACCACTGAGGATTGGCTGGACCTCGTCGTGAAACTAAGCGATCCGAGCCAGAAACGCTGGGGGGGTGACCGGCCACGCGGTCCCTTCCGCGCCGTCTGGTTCAACTACGGCGATCGCGCCCGCCTCTACAGCGACGACAGCATGACAGTTGATGGCTATCTGAACAGCCCGGAGTCCGTAGCCGCCTACACCTGGTTGTGGGACTTGGTCAACACCGACTCGACTCCGACGCCGGCCGACATCGAAGTACTGGGTACCGAGGGCACTGGCCCGGTAGACCTTTTCCTGGCCGGCCGGCTGGCCATGGCTACGCTTAACCAGGGCCACATGCTCAATGCGATCAATGCCGGTGCGAACTTCGGCATTGTGCCCGAACCGGGCGTGGCTGGCAGTGAACGACACGTCAATGCCTGGTCGTTGACCGCTTCGGTTTGGAAGGGAACCGAGCACCCACAAGAGGCCTGGGCCTTTTTAAAATGGTGGGTCGGGCCTGAGGGGCAGCGCTTCTTGATGGAGAACGGGAACCTGTTCCCGTCGATCAGATCAGTACTCAACGAGCACAAGGACGCCGACAAAGACTACGTGCAGGCTTTCTTCAAGGTCCTCGAGTTGAATCAGGTGGCCGAGTGGCGGCGGGCGCATCTGTGCGAGCGCACCGTGACGCGAGCCGTCAGCGACGTATGGGATCTGATCATGCTCGGTGAGATCGAACGGGATGAGATCCAGTCTACGCTCGACGAACTGGTGCCGGTCGCCCAGGAGGCACTCGACGAGTGCCGCGAGCGTCTGGGTAGCTGACCTGGACCAAATCCGGTCGACCGCATGAACTGTAGAGGACAGAAGATCGAGGATCGAGGATAGCATAGCAAGGAAGATAGCCCTTGGCTATCCTCTATCCTCTATCTTCCATCTTTTGCCAGGAGATAACGTATGTTAGCCAATTGGCGGACAATGACGCCCAGAGCCCGGCGCGAGGCGCTAGAGGGATACCTGGCTGTCTCGCCGTGGATCATCGGTTTCCTGTTCTTCACCCTGGGGCCGATCCTGGCTTCGATTTATTTCGGTTTCACCCGGTGGTCCATTACGCGACCCCCAGCGTGGGTGGGCTTCGACAATTACGTCCGGATGTTCACCCGGGACCCCCTCTTCTGGCAGGCACTCAAGGTGACTGGCACCTTCGTGCTCCTGTCGCTGCCTCTCAAACTTGTGTGTGGGCTGGCGCTCGCATTGTTGCTGAATCTCAAGGTCCGGGGGATGAATCTTTATCGTACCCTCTTTTATATCCCGGCGGTGATCTCTGGCGTAGCGGTCTCCTTGATGTGGCTGTGGCTCTTGCATCCCGACACCGGCCTCATTAACACCCTGCTGAACCTGGTTGGCATCGAGGGACCAGGCTGGTTCTGGGACCCCAATTGGGCGCTCCCTTCTATAGCTATCATGAGCGTGTGGAGCGTGGGCGGCAGTGCGATCATCTACCTGGCCGGCCTGCAAAATATCCCGCCCCATCTCTACGAAGCCTCCGAGATAGATGGCGCCGGGCGTTGGCAGCGTTTCTGGCGCATCACCCTCCCGCTATTGACGCCGACCCTCTTTTTCCAATTGATCATCCAGATGATCGAGTCGTTCAAGGTCTTCACCGAAGCCTTTGTTATCACCAAGGGGGGACCGTTGAAGGCGACCTATTTCTATCTGCTCTATTTCTACGAAGAAGCTTTCCAAAACTTCAACATGGGCTACGCTTCAGCCCTGGCCCTGGTCCTGACAATCATCATTCTGAGTGCGACTGTCATTCTCAACTACACCTCGAAGCACTGGGTCTTTTACGAGGCCGAACCGGGGGCAACAGGATGACACAGAAAGTAGCGCTTGAGACGCTCCGACCGCAACGACACCCAGGGATCAAACGGCCGCTTCTCTCGCGCCGGGCGCGACGGTGGCTGGGACATGGGATGGCCTATATCTTCATGACCGCTCTGGCTTTCTTTTTCTTGATCCCTATTTTTTGGATGCTCTCAACGGCCTTAAAAACGCGTTGGGAGATCTTTACCTGGCCGCCGCAATGGATTCCGGAAACCCCGCACTGGGAAAACTTTAGCGAAGCCTTCACCCGTTATCCCCTTGGACGCTTTATGCTGAATACCGTCTTCCTGGTCATCGCCAATATCGTCGGGGAGTTGCTGGCTGTGCCGCTGGTTGCCTATGGTTTTGCCCGACTGCGTTTTCCGGGCAGGAACGTCCTTTTTATCGTGGTGCTAAGCACCATGATGATCCCCTTGCATGTCAAGTTGATCCCACTCTATGCCATGTACAGTCGCCTGGGGATGATCGATACCTACTGGCCCTTGATCCTGCCGGCCTTCTTTGGCCATCCTTTTTTCATTTTTCTAATGGTCCAATACATGAAAACAATTCCGCGCGATTTGGACGACGCTGCCCGCATTGACGGTGCCGGGACGTGGACCATCCTCTACCGCGTGATATTGCCCCTCTGTAAGCCGCCTCTAACTATTATCGTCGTTTTCACCTTTCTGTGGACGTGGAACTCGTTTTTGCGACCGCTCATCTTTCTCAACAATTTCGACTCGTTCCCCATTCAGCTCGGGTTGGCCCTGTTCAGAGGGCGCTATGGTGTGGAGTGGAATCTGTTCATGGCGGCCACGCTCGTCTCGATCCTGCCCATCCTGATCGTCTATTTCTTCGCCCAAAAGCAGTTGATAGGGGGAATTGCATCGGTTGGGTTGAAAGGCTAGCGGTAGCGTATTCATGACGACGTCGTTATTCAGCCCCTCATCACCGACGAGAAACCGAGAGGAGGAACAACATGCCGGAAACTACACTCCATAGGATTCCACCTGACTACGGCGAACGAGTCTACGCCGGCTGGCTAGGGAAATGCATCGGTGTGCGCTTCGGCGCGCCTATAGAAAACTGGACGTACGAGGAAATCCGCGACAACCTGGGCGATCTAGAAGATTGTTTCCCCCTCCCCGGAGGAAAGATCTTCAAACCCGACGACGATACTTCTTTGCCTGTGATTCTTCTGCGGGCCGTTCAAGATTATGGACCGGAAGTCAGCGCCGGCCACATAGGAGAGACATGGTTGAACTATCTGGCGGATCAACGAGGGACTCTCTGGTGGGGAGGATATGGAGTTTCCTCGGAACATACTGCCTACGTCAACCTGAAATACGGTATACCGGCACCGCTCTCCGGTTCCATTGAATTGAATGGCGAGGGGCTGGCTGAACAGATTGGGGGGCAAATCTTCAGTGATATTTGGGGGCTCTTATGCCCGAATAATCCGGCCCTGGCAGCAGAATATGCTGCTAAGGCCTCCAGCGTTTCTCACGATCGCAATGGGGTATATGGCGGCATGTTTATCGCGGCTTTGGTCAGCACAGCCTTCAGCGAGCGCAACCCAGAGCGGTTGATTCAAGCAGCTCTGGAGGTTATTCCAGAGAATAGCGAATACGCGCGAGTGGTCAGCGCTGTGCTGGAATTCTACCGCAAGCATCCTGAAGATTGGCACGCGGTGTATCGCTTCATATTTGAGAACTTCGGTTATGATCGCTATCCAGGTCCGGTCCACATCATCCCGAACGCGGGCGTCGTGGTGATGGGACTGCTGTACGGGGAGGGAGACTTTTCCCGCAGTATCCAGATTACAAATATGGCAGGGTGGGATACCGATTGCAATGTTGGCAATGTGGGAGCCATCATGGGGGTGGCCGTGGGACTTGAAGGAATCGGGGAGCGCTGGCGGGCTCCGGTGAACGATATCCTGGTCACGGCCAGCATCATTGGTACGCGCAATTTGAGCAATATTCCGTCTTGCGCTGACTTGATGGTTGACCTGGGGCGAAAAATCGCTGGAGAAGCCCCTCAGCCTCGCCGTCCCCGCCAGCATTTCGAATACCCGGGGTCCACCCACGGCTTCCGACACATGGGCGCGGATCCGAAGACGAGAGGGAGGGTTCTCATCCTTGGCCAGCAAGTTGTCGATGGAACGGGCACTCTGAAAGCCGTTGTTCGGAAGTTGCACAAGAAAGGGGAAATTCGCCTCTTTATGGAGACTTACTACCGACCGGAAAGACTGAGCGCCAATTATTATGGAGCAACCTTTTCTCCGAAGATCTACCCCGGGCAGGATATGCGAGCGCGAGTCTATCTTCCCCAGGATGCATCCACCCAACTCCGGGCCAGTTTGTATGTGTGGGACAGCAACCACGAAGAAAAGCACCAGGAGCCCGGTGTTCCTCTAATCCCCGGTCAGTGGCATGATCTCAGTTACAAGATCCCAGCCATGCGAGGGGTCTGCCTCTCTGAAGCCGGCATCGTCTTGCGCAACCTGGGGGAACCCTGGACTGGCCCCATCTTCCTGGATTATTTGGACTGGGATGGAACCCCGAACTTCAGTTTTGACTTTTCCAAAGAACGCAATGAGCAGGGCGCGATCAGCCAATGGACCTTTTTGAGGGGGTACTGGCGATTGTGGGATGACGCCTACCACGGCAGTGGGCCTGGTGTGAACGAGACGTATACCGGCGATGTTGAGTGGCAGGATTACACGTTGTGCGTGCGGCTGACCCCCATCTTGGGGGTGCACCACAACGTCTTGGTTCGTGTCCAGGGGGCTTTGCGTTCATATGCACTAGGGTTGAGCCCTGGCGATGAACTGGTGCTCTATAAAAACAAACGTGGTTACCAACCTGTCGCCCGAGCTGCTTTTGCCTGGGAACATGGGCAGAGCTATAAACTCAATTTCAAGGTGAAAGACAACCACGTGACGGCCTGGATCACAGATGGCCCACGGCTGGAGTGGGTGGATGAGAATCGCCCCTACCTGAATGGACAGATTGGCCTGTCAAACTTCGCCAGCTGCCACACTCGTTTCGAGGAAGTGTCTGTTTCCCCCTGATGATGCCCAAGACTGGAGTTTTATTTATGAATGCTAATTCGAATTGTCAATTGTGAATTGCATTCTTGCTGCACGAAGAGTTTGACAAAAAGTGATTCATTGTGTAGCATGGCCGCAGGAGAAACCGCAATGCCTCAAGCTCTCGATGGAGTCCGCGTCTTGGATCTCACCCGTCTGGTCGCCGGCGGCATGCTGGGTATGCTTCTGGGTGACTTTGGGGCCGATGTTGTAAAAGTTGAACAACCAGGCCAAGGGGACCCACTAAGAAAATGGAAACTAAATGGACAGTCATTTTGGTGGCGAGTCTATGGACGTAATAAGCGTCTAATAACGCTCAATATTAAGGCCCCTGAAGGCCAGGCCCTTCTAAAAACACTGGTTCAGAAATCTGATTTGCTCCTTGAGAATTTCATTCCAGGCATACTGGAACGCTATGGTCTGGGTTGGGATGTACTGCATAAATGGAATCCGAGCCTGATCCTGGTGAGCATCTCAGGTTGGGGCCAGATTGGCCCCAAGGCCCAGAAACCGGGTTTTGGAACGCTAGTTGAGGCGGCAAGTGGCTTTGCCATGATGAATGGTGAGAAAGACGGAGAGCCGATTGTGCCCGCCTTTCCCCTGGCGGATATGGTTACGGCGCTCTTCGCATGCAACGCCGCCATGTTCGCGCTTTATCACCGAGATCACCACGATGGTGGAGGACAGGCCATCGATGTTGCCCTGTTTGAAAGTTTATTTTCCATCCTTGGACCTCTGGCAGCAGAATATGATGCATTTGGGACAATCCGGGTCCGACAGGGCAGTAGATCCCATAACGCAGCCCCACGTGGCTCTTATCAGACGAGCGATGGGGCCTGGTTGGCCGTCAGCGCATCTACACCCAAGATGGCCCAGAAGTTTCTGGAAGCTTACGGGTTAGGTCACCTCTTGGATGATCCCAAGTTTGCCACCAACGAGGCACGCGTGGAGAATATGAAGGAGCTCGACAAATACGTTGTTGAGGCCATCTGTTCCCGGACCCTTGAAGAGAATTTGCGAATCATCGAAGAAACCGAGATCACTGCGGCACAGGTACAAAGTATCGCAGACATTGAGCGTGACCCCCATTGGCAAGAACGTCAGTTGACCGTTCAGGTAACGGACGAATGGGACACCCTGCGGATGCAAAATGTATTCCCACACCTTCTGTCAACTCCTGGGAGAATCCGGTGGCCTGGTCGCCCCCTCGGTGCGGACAACGAAGCCGTGTATTGTGATGAGCTAGGCTTGTCTCGTGAGGAACTTGAACGTTTACAAGCTGCTGGTGTTGTTTAACATCTGACTGGGAGACTCTCAAATGGATGCCTGGAGAAGTGCTATCACAGACACAGGGGATGGTGTCATCAGAATTCGTGGCTACGAAATCTCTGAGCTACTGCATCGCGCGGATTTTACAGAGGTGATTTTCCTATTGCACCAGGCGCGACTTCCCACAGAGACCGAGAAGCGTCTGTTGAACGCTATCTTAGTTGCGAGCTCTGATCACGGGCCAATATCACCTTCTACCGCTGCTGCTCGTATCGTTGCATCAGGGAACCGGCAATCCTTCGAGGCGGCTGTTGGTGCGGGAATCCTGGCGATAGGCGATGCACATGGCGGTGCCGGCCAGGCCTGCATGGAAATGATTGACGCCGGTTTGAGATTGGCAGAGGAAGAATCTCTATCGTTTGAAGAGGCCGCCAATCGAGTAGTCGCTCGCGCCACCGCCGAAGGGAGACGGATACCTGGTCTTGGCCACCGTTTTCACAAGATTGATCCTCGAGTCGATACGATTTTCGATATCGCCAGGAGCAATGGTTTGGCCGGCGATGGGATCAACTTTTTTCTGGCATTGCAACATGCCGCCTCCGAGCAGATCCGTGATCTGCCCATTAACGTCGATGGCGCCCTGGCGGCAGCCTTATATGACATGGGCTTTTCCCCCGCGCTAGGGAAAGCACTTTTCATTTTGGGGCGCGTAGCAGGTCTCACAGCTCATGTGCACGAAGAGCTGGTTCGTGAGAAGCCAATGAGGTTCCGGCCCCCGGTAGTGTACGATGGTCCACCTGTCCGAAGGGTAGAGTAAGACTCTACCAACCTGCTCTCATGGCCAATTCCGTAGCAGTAACGGCAAGAAGACATCGCGCCGTATCTCCTCGGGGCGTGTCGAAGGTCCGAGCGCCACGTTGTCCAGATACACCACCGTCTGCAGGCCGGTGGATGGCTGGCTCAGTTTGAAGGTGAGCTTCACCTCCTGGCCGGCAAACGCGCTCACATCCACCCACT
>JBHIAO010000143.1:0-12074 GCA_046758565.1 Anaerolineae bacterium | reverse complement strand
TTCTGGATTTCCCAGTAGATGGGTTTGGGGACGAAGTCGACGTCGACGAGGGTGAAGTAGTCCTGGAAGGTGTGGGGGGGCCACGGCAGGCGGAAGGACCAGATGGCCACGGCAGCGCACCAGTCCCAGTTCCGAGCGATCTCGTAGGCCTGGACGGTGTAGGCTGCTCGCTGGGCCGGCCGGACCGCTTTGGTCCAGCGCGGGTGATCATTCCAGCCGGCCTCGGTGACGTAGATCGGCTTCTCGGCATCGCCATGTTCGACCATGATCTGGCGAAGGAGCTCGACGCGCCGGAAGTTGATCCTGTCGGGGGCCGGCGAGTCGTCGGGGGGGAACTTCCAGCCGTAGGCGTGGGCGGCCAACGCATCGAAGTACGGCGCAGCGCCGGCATCGTACATGGCCTGCAGGAACCGCAGATCATTCATCGCCTGAGGGTCGCCCGGGCGGGCCAGCGTGGGGGCCAGGCCGGCGGCCAACACCCGCACCGAAGGATCGGCCTGCCTGGCCCGCCGATAGGCCACCTGCAGCAGATCGACGTAGGCCTCGGGGTCCACGGGCCGAAAGCCCCACTCGAAGCTCAGATTGGGCTCGTTCCAGACGATGATGGCGTGAATCCGATTGCGGAAGTGGTCGACGAACGCGTAAATGAAGTCGCCATAGTCGTCGAATCTATCCTGCGGCAGATAACGAAAGGTGGTGTCCTCCGGTCGGGCCCAGGCCGGCACGAAGTCAATGCGAGCGATGACAGACAGCCCCTGTCGCTCCGCATGGTCGACAACGAGATCGGCATGTTCCCAGTCGTACTGCCCTTTCGCCGGCTCGATGTAACCCCACGGGAAGTACTCCACGACCCAGGGCGCTCCCATCTGCCGCACCATCTCCAGCGTGCGTTTGATCTTACGCGGCTCCACCTCGTCGGTCAGGCGGGCATGGACGCCCATCTTGAGGTTCGTGGTGTGGACAGTCTGCTGGGGTCCCAGGGTCACGGGGGCCGGCGGGATCTGACCGGCGAGGACGGCAGCTATCGTCCACAGCAGGAGGATGGCAGCCGCTGAGCGACTTGGGGTGGTAATCGGATTGCGTACTGCGGATTGCGTAGTGCGTGACCTGAGAAACGCTGTCCTTCGCATCACGCGTCACGTTTCACCGGAAGTCGCGTTTTCGCCGCCAGATCTGGTTTCATGAAGAAGAGCCCGCAACCCCTGGCGGAGACCACGCACTGTGCTGATGGCCTCCACCTGCGAACCGACAATCAGCTCGGAGTATTCTTTGGTCAACTCCTCGACACGCTGGATCTGCTCCGTGGCCTGCTGAACGTAGGGCGCTGCTTTTTGCTGGCCGATAATCAACCCGCGCCGCAGGAAGTAGATCGCTGCGCCCGCGACGATCACACCGACCAGAAGTTCAACAATCAATAGAATCGCAGCGATGCCGGCGAAGATTGAGATTGTGTTCATTGTAACCTCCTGAAAGATATCGTCGAGCCAGGACAAGGTGAAGCGTGTTGCGTCGACGTCCCACATGCGAAATACGGAATACGAAGTAGCAATACGTCACTGGAGACTACAGCATGTCAGCCCCAACCCTCCCCGCATCGCACACCGCGAATCACGCATCCCGCATCCCGATAAGCCTCGTCACGAGCCACTCCAACGGCCGCTTGAACGAGGTCGTGATGGGCTCAACCGGGGCTTCTGGCCGCACCCAGATGGTGTAGGTCCCAACCCGCCGGCCGGCCCACACATCCGTGAACAACTGATCCCCCACCATGGCGACCTGCTCGGGCGGCAGACCCAGCATCTTCACGCCGGCGCGCACCCCCCGTCGCAGCGGCTTTCGGGCGCGGTAGATGCACGGCATCTCCAATCGATCGGCCAGCGGCAACGCCCGTTGTGGGCCGGCGTTGGTGACCATAGCCAACCTGAACCCACGGGCCTCGGCATTGCCAAGCCATTCAAGCACATCGGGCTCGACAACCTCGCCATAATGTGCCAACAATGTGTTATCCAGATCGAACAGAAACCCACGGATGCCGGCCTGCTCCACTCGGTCTAGAGGAATGTCGCTGACCGTGCTTACAACCAAATCGGGAATGAAACGGGACAAGATGTCTGAGTTCATTGCCGCGTCGATCTCTCAGTGCCGCCAACCCAGCACTGGTAGAGGAGAAAAGTCAACTGTGTCAACTGGGCTTGACAACACTGGCAGTCTGTTATATACTTGTAGCAGATGATCGGGTGGTCGATGGCGCTCCGCTGCGGCGGATGACTCCTCGGCGTAAGTCCCGTAAGGGAACCCCGATCTTCTTTATTTGAGTACCTCAACGATCTCCTCCAGAATGATTACCCGTTCGGGTTCCTGCTCTCCCCGGAAGACGCTCTTTGCCAGTTTGTCGGACGGCGATCCCTCACCGACCAGGCGAAAGCTGATGAAGTCGGAGGGCAGCGAAGGCTCTTCGCGCCGCAAGTAGTTGAGCAGTATCCCCTTGATGTACCCTTCGTGCCCAAAATACTCGCGATCGATCGCAACATGCTCCAGGCGGTGGAGGTGAGGGCGTAAAAGAAGATAAGCCCCAACGGCGAAGAGCTGAAGGATGTGAAACCGCCCCGCCCGCTCCGGATAGCGTTGACGAAGGAAGCCGAAGACGTCCCGCTTGATACCACGGGGGATGAGGATTGCGCTCTGAGCCCCGTCAGAAAAGGCCAGAACCGTGTCCCAGTTGGTTTGCTCCAACTTTCCGCTTTGATCCAGCTCGACGATGTACGACATAGTCGCTACTATTCCCTCGCTGGTCGCTCTCTGGTTTGAGACCCCGACCATACCGTCTTTGATATTGATAGTCAACAACAAACCGTGGACGTCTGAATAATCCTGGGCCTCGGGCGGCGCGGGTGTGGTCTCCTTCGTGATCATTCCTCACGCATCACGCTCCTCCCATAGCGGCCGGCACCCCGCGTCTCACCTCCTTCTCACCGCCCAGCGGCACCTTCTCCCGCGTCAATTCGCGGGCTTCGCGATGGGCTTCAGCATAGAGCGTGATGGGGAACCGACCATGCAGCGGGCTGACACGAGCGCCCAGAGCACTGGCTTGGTAGACCAACACGGCGATGGGACGAGCAATACTGCTGATGCGAACCGCCCGGCGCAGCACCGCCAGACCCCGGCTGTCCCATCCACCGAACACACCGTTCCAGAAGCAGTACCAGGGCAAGCTGGGCAGGATCGCAATGAAGAACAGCAGCAAGCTCGTCGGCAAGTCCTCACGCCAGATGACCAGACCGATGCTGCGCAGCGTCACGTAGTTCACCGCTGCGGCCAGTACCGGAGCCGCCACCGTCTGCCACCAGTAGATGCTCGGGCGCAGGATGAGCCGGGCGTTCACCAGCCAGGCCAGGACATCCTTGGTCGGCAGCGCGATCAGATAGGCCAGGATCAGCCCCCACAACTGAAAGCGCTGGAGCAACGCCAGCATCAGTACCACCCGCAACGCCTGCTCGATGAACAGCATCAGCGCTGAGAGCCACGGCTTGCCCACCCCCTGCTGGAACTGGTCCGAGAACCAGGCCGGGAACTGGAAGGTGCCCCAGATGATCAGGATGCCCACGATCTGCGCCGCCCGCACCCACTCGTCGCCCAGGGAGCCCAGGATGAAGCGATCCGCCACGGCCAGCAGCGCGCCGGCGATGAACCCGCTGAACCACCCGCCGTACTTGAAACCCTGGGCCACATAATACCGCGTGAGGGCTTCACGCCCGTGGCTGTACGCCTCCGAGATGCCGGGCATCAACCCCTGGTACAGCGCAGCCACGGCGCTGAAGGCCACGATCAGCCCGAAGGCCACGTTCCAGTTGCCCTGGATTTCCGTGTAGTTCAGCAGATAGCGCTCCATCAGCAGCACCTGGACTGACCAGCCGATGGCGCCCAGAACGCCCCCCAGCGTGATCATCGACCCGAAGCGCAGCGCCCGGCTGATGGTCCGGCGGTCGAAATGGGCCATGAACAGCACGCGCAGGTGGTAGCCCAGCCGGCGATACAGCAACAGTCCGACAGCGAAGATGCTGAGTTCAGTCAGGTACAGACCGATCCCGAGGCCGAAGCCGCCGCCCAGAGCCGAGCCGAAGATGGGGTTGCCGGCGAACAGACGTCGCGCCGCCAACACCGCCAGCGCCTGCAAGACGATGAGAATCAGCCCAATCGAGCCCGGCCCCGTCCCACCGGGGGCCGGCTGGGCCAGGATGTTGAGGATCTGGTCGTAGTCCAGGCGCTGAAAGGCCCGGAAGACATACTGGAACATCCGCAGGAAGCCAGGGAACTGGATCAGCGCGTGGAGCACGATGAACCAGGTCAGGTAGGCGTACGCCGTCTGCGGCACGACGTAAGCCGCCAATACCGCCACGAGCCCGAGCTGGATGGTGCCGGTGATGGCCTGCCACCAGATGTAGAGCTGGATGAACTTGAGACCTTCGTGCGGTTGATCCACGCGTAGCTCCGAAAAGTACTTCACGAAGGCCACGCTGGTGCCCATGTCGAACAGGATCCAGAAAGTGTTGAAGAAGTTGATGATCAGGGACCAGGCGCCCAGCGCCTGCGCTGAGGGCAGCAGAAAGCGCGGCAACAGCACCGTGCTGTAGATCATGAAGGGAATGAACAGAACCAACCCCATGGCCAGAAGAACCAGGAAGCCGGCCAGCGGACGGTGAAAACCCACATCCTCCCACGTGGTGTCCTCAGCCCGCGGCTGGTCTGGCACAGAAGCCACCAGGTGATCCAGGGCCTCGGGATGCTTCAGGCTGTACCGCCGAACACTCAGAAAAAGGGCGACGGTCGTCCCCAGCATCAGCGACACCAGCCCGAGCAGCACCAGCCGGTCGCCGGCGTGCGGTACTGGAGCCGCCGCATAGTCTGCGAAATCCGCCGGGGGCTGGCCGGTCGCTCGCGTGACCAGGTTGTAGATGAGATAGTTGAAATACGGCCACTCCTGCAATTGCGGGTTCGCCTCGGCCGAAACCCAGGGTGTCAGCAGATAGACGGTCCCCCGCCCCAGTGTGGCCCGAACCAGCACCGGCTCGTCGGTCTGGTAGGTCTGGACCAGCACCTGAAGGCCGGCATGGTCGATAGTGAACCGCTCTCGAATCTGAGGCGCTGATCGCCAGTTGACCTGTCGCAAGACCGGATCCACCGGCTGCTCGAGACCCGCCCCTCGACGAAGCTCAGGATCGTCCTGCCGGCGCAGCCGATCTAGCCACGATGGCCCGGTTGGCGCTACAGCCTGCAGCGTCTGGGCGTCGTCTCGCATCTGGGTCTCGACGGGCTGGCCCAGGAGCGTCGCAAGCTTCGAATCAGACAACTCGGGTCCTGCGATCAGGAGGAGGCCGGCGCCGTCTCGCACGGCATCGGCGATCTGGGCAACGGGGGCTCCATTGAGCCGGCTGCCGTTGAGGACGACTACCTGTGCCCCACCCACACTTTCAGTGAGTTCCAGCGACGGCGCCAGCTCCAGCGCCCGCTCGACCGCACCCGAGGGGCCGATGTAGTAGACCGACATGGGTGGTTCGCCGGCGTGGACAATGGCCGGCATGGCAAAGAACACCAGCAGGGCGATGAGGAGATTCAGTATTTTCAAATTGGAAGAGCCAGCACCCCCAGGTGCGGCTCCGTTCGGCACGTAGGCATGCCTCACTCCTCTCTCCTCTTTCCACCTTCCCTTTTCCCGTTTTCCTTTCCCCCATCCCATCCTATCCACCGCGACACCCATCACACGGACACAGAGCACGAAGCATCTCCCACACGTAGATGCCGGTGTCGTGGCCGTCGTCCCAGCGGATGCCCAGGGCATAGTTGCCGACCTGGCGCAGCAGCTCGATGCGGGCCGGATGGGGCGGTGGGTTCACCATCAGTTCAACGTCCATGGGTTGGGCCATGGCAGCATGTCCACCCCGACACTCGACACACGGGCACGTGATCCTCAGGCCGTCCCACGAATAGACACTCTGGTGGCCATCCTGCCACTCGATGAGCACTGTCCGATCTTCTCGTTCAAGCGTCACAAGAACCGGTTGGGTTGGGTCTATCATCTTCTTCCGCTCGTCATCAACGATTACTGGATCTTGAGAATTCCCACTAGAGCCGGCGCCCCTTGCGCCAACAGCAACGTTTGTACTTCTTGCCGCTGCCACAAGGGCAAGGATCGTTGCGCCCAACACCCTCGTAGGCGGTTGGTTTGGGTACCGGCGGCGGCGTCATTCGTCGCTTCACGGGCGCATCGGCGAGATCGGGGATCAGTTGATAGGCTAGGTCAACGATGGAGCCGTCGGACCTGGCATCGAACGGCAGATGCAGCGCCTTCTGGAATGCCTCCAATACCTCGGGACTCGCCTCGGCTTCGCGTCCACGCTGTTCCGTTGTCCGGGCCTTTTCAAGCAACTCCCCAAACTGGTCGCGCAGGCCTTCGGCATCCCCGAATTCATCCAGTAGCGCTAGCCCTCGCTCCATGGCCTCTTCCGCCAGATTGGCCAGGCCGGCGTCGGGCAGGCTTAGCCCCAACTGGTTGTAGGTCCAGGCGTCAGACGGGTCGTGTCGCAGAACAGCGGTCCATATCTGGAGTCCTCGATCGAGATTGCCGGCCCGCACGTGAAATCTGGCATAATCTCGCAAGAATTCATCGACACCCTCACCACCGTTGTGCTCGATATTGTGGACCAGACAGTGACGAAGGTAGTCAAAGCCTTTTTCGTGCTCGCCGTCAAACAGATGCCTTTGAGCCACCTGATAGTACACTTCCTCGTACAAGAGGGTGATGCCGGCCTCGGGCCGCTGCAGAATTCGCTCACATATCTCCCAGGCACGCACATGCTGGCCCATCGCGTGGTACCGCTCGGCAAGAATGGCCAACCCCCAATCACTCAGCGTCTCAAGATCAAGGTCGGCCAACTCATCATCAGGCAGGACAGCAATTCGATCGCCCTCGATGGTGTCTTCGGCGATGGCGACGATCTCCCATGGCTCACGGCCCGGGTCCGTTTTCGACAGATCACGGCCTTGCCGATAATCTATTTGAGCCTGGTGAATCAGACGGGCTGTTATGTCTGAATAGCGACTCATCGCGTGCATTGTGACGTGTACCCCATTCTCGTGTCGTGCGCTTACGTTTCCAGCCGGCGATTGTACCACAGGGTAACGCCGGCATGCAAGAAGACTCAGACAGTGAGGATTTTGACTGACCTTTCCAACGTGGAATCTAACTAACGCCCGCCACGATCTTGTGGTATACTTGGAACTGACTGATATAGGGCGAGACCCCGGAGGGCGCTACGAGATGTATCAAGATCCCACGTTCCCAAGACCGGGAGCCGGCAGCCCTGTCGCGGTCATTGGCGGCGGGCCGGTACAAGAGGTCAGACACAGCCCATGAACGATCCAGGGCGGCAACCCGAGCCGCGTCAGAGGAGTGTCGACGGGATGGGTCCTTTGCGAGACGCCGGCCACGTGGTCATCATCGGCGGCGGGCCGGGTGGCGCGGCGTGCGCGATTGCCTTGCGCCGGCTGGCGCACAGCCTGGGCCGCGAAATCCGGGTAACGGTGTATGAGGGCAAGACTTTCGCCGGCGAGCGACACTACAACCAGTGCGTGGGCGTGATCTCGCCACCCATCCGACAGATTCTGGAAAACGACCTGGGTGTCCCCTTCCCGTGGCACCTTGTACAACGCTGCATCACCGGCTACGTGTTGCACGGTGAACGGCGCAGCCTGACCCTCACCGACACCTCGGACGAGCCGTCTTATGCCCTGAGGCGGGTCACCCTCGATGCGTACCTGTTGGAGCAGGCCCAGGCGGCTGGCGCGCACGTCGTCAATAGCCGCGTAACGGACGTGGAGATCGGTGATGATGGCGTCATCATCTACAGTGAGAGCGATAATCGCCGAGCCGACGTCCTGGTAGGCGCGTTTGGCCTGGACACGGGCACAGCAGCCGCTCTGGCGCGGGCCTCGTCCTACCGCCCACCGCGGTTTCTGGATAGCATCGTTACGAAGATTCACCCTCCCGACGACTACCCGGAGATTGCGCCAGCGCCGCCGGATAGAATCCCCTCAGGCCGTATTCACGCCTTCCTGCCGGCAACTCCCTATATCGAGTTCGGCGCTGTCTCACCCAAGGGTAACCACCTGACGGTGAACATCGCCGGCGCCCGAGTCACGGCTGCCTGGATGGATTACTTCCTGCAGGGGCCGGCACACAAAGTCCTATCGTTCGCCGATCGGGAGCGCCCCCTCAATCCCAAGGATTTCCGCTATTTCAAGGGGCGTTTCCCTATTTCCGTCGCCAAAGCCTTCTATGGCAATCGCTACGTCACGATCGGCGATGCTGCTGGATTGGTGCGGGCTTTCAAGGCCAAGGGAATCAACTCAGCCTGCCTGACCGGTCTGTGGGCCGCGCGAGCAATTCTGACGGCCGGCATCTCGGCCAGGGCATTCGAGGGGAGCTACGTACGAGACTGCCAGGAAATCCTGAGCGACATCCCCTACGGTCATCTGGTGCGCCATCTCGTCATCAATGGCAGCCGGCTTGGTCGGGTGGACATGGCGCTGGCGCTGGCGAAAGACCGTCCCATCCTACGCCAGGCGCTCTTCGATGCGGTGTCGGGCCATCAGCACTATCGCACTGTCATCCGGGAACTCCTTTCAGCCCCACTCAGCAGGTTGCCATCGCGCCCGTCATGGGCCCGGTGGTGATACGCAGCATGAATAACCGGAACAAGGCAGATGAGCCAGACAGGCCGGACAGGGCAGGCGGG
This sequence comes from Anaerolineae bacterium, assembly GCA_046758565.1. Classification (GTDB taxonomy): domain Bacteria; phylum Chloroflexota; class Anaerolineae; order Epilineales; family JAANWY01; genus JBHIAO01. The sequence goes on along the minus strand of JBHIAO010000143.1, from coordinate 3,282 downwards.
CCGAACAGGGCACACAGGCTGGGCGGGGCTGCAGACGAACGTGGTGGCGTTAGGGCTGGTGAGCCTGTTCCAGGACATCAGCTCCGAGATGATCTATCCGCTCTTGCCACTGTTCCTGGCCAACGTGCTGGGGGCCGACAAGGTGATTATCGGTCTCATCGAGGGCATCGCCGAGAGCACAGCCAGCTTGCTCAAAGTGTTCTCCGGCTGGCTGAGTGATCGCAGTGGCCGGCGCAAAGCGTGGGCGGTTGGCGGGTACAGCCTGTCGGCGCTGGTGAAGCCGATCATCGCCCTGGCCACAGCATGGCCGTTTGTTCTGGTGGTACGTTTCCTCGATCGCGTCGGCAAGGGTGTGCGCACGGCCCCCCGGGATGCCCTGCTGGCTGCTTCATCGCCGGCTGAGTCCCGAGGACGCTCCTTCGGACTGCACCGCGCCATGGACACGGCCGGCGCCGTCGCTGGACCACTGCTGGCGTACGCTCTCCTGCCCGTGTTCAGCGGGAACTACCGGCCGATCTTTGCCCTGACACTCATTCCCGGCCTCATCTCCGTGGCGCTACTCATCTTCCTGGTGCGAGAGCGACGCGTCGAGGCTTCTCCGGCGCAGCGACAGGGGTTGAAGCTCAGCCTGGCACCCTTCGACCGGCCGTTTCGCCTGTTTCTGCTGGCAGTGTTGGTCTTCACTCTGGGCAACTCCAGCGATGCCTTCCTGCTGCTGCGGGCCAATGCAACCGGGGTGCCCGGCGTGCAGATTCCACTGCTGTGGTTGGTGTTCAACGTCGTGAATGCCCTGGCTTCGACGCCGGCCGGCGCTCTGTCAGACCGGATGGGCCGGCGCGGGGTGATCATCAGCGGCTATGGCGTGTTTGCGCTGGTCTACCTGGGATTTGCAGGCGCGAACACGGCCTGGCAGATCTGGCTGTTGTTCGCCGCCTACGGCCTGTACTACGGACTGACCGACGGCGTCCAGCGGGCTTACGCCGCCGATCTGGTGCCGGCCCACCTGCGAGGCACGGCTTTTGGCATCTATCACACGCTGACAGGTTTGGCACTGTTTCCAGCAAGCCTGGTCGCCGGCTGGCTGTGGCAAACCGTCGGCGTGCCGGCACCCTTCTTCTATGGTGCCGCCATGAGCGGGCTGGCCGTGGCAATTTTCGTCTTCGCACTACGAAGATAAGCTTGTGAGTGTGTAGGGAACCAGCAGCGTCAGGCCGGCGTCGGGGTCGAAGGTCACCGGCGAGCAAGTTGGCAAGAGCGGTGCCGTTGTTGCTGCAACAGAAGCTCAAGCTCCGAAAGTCGTAGATGAGGCGATGGAAGTTCTAGACCGGATCTACACCGCTGATGGCCCCGAGCGCAGTCGCACTACGCTGCCGAATCCTCCAGGCTCTCAATAGATCGGGCCAGGAGAGCCAGTTTGTTGGCAATTACGCGCTCGCTCATGGTTACAATGTATTTGCCATCGGGTAGCTGTTGCACAAAGCCGAACGGCTCGCGAGAGAACATTTGGAGAAAGAATGCTACATCGTCTCGGGTGACCGGTTCAGTCAGTTTGTAGCGCGGCCGTGTGTTGATCAGGTGCTCGATGACGTCGGCCGATACCGTTTTGTCGAAAGACTGGTATTCATCGAGAAGAATCTGCAAGATTCGGAGTCCCTTCGCGCGTTCTTCCTGCATCGCTCGACTCCGGTTGCGGAAGGTATCTGCAATGACATCATCGGCAATACCATGTGCAGTGAAGAGATCTTCCAGGGCTACCAATGAGAACGGTGTCCGAGCATGCAGTTGTAGGATTTCAGCGAGCGTCGCTGTCTTGATCAGTGTGACCTTATTCTCCCTGGCAGAGGTTTCCAGATCCCCCTTGCTGAAACCTGGCCCGACCACCATGCAGTGCTCGGCGTTGTTGCCCTCACGATGCTTTTTCAGCGTCTCAAAGTTGACCTGGGCTTTTCCGACGTTGCCGGCGGCGGTTGTCTTGCCATCAACGATTGCCCGATAGCTATGCGGCCCGATGGAGGCTCGGACCAATACATCCGTCCTGCCGGCACCGCCCTCGATCTCCGCCTGCAAGCCCAGGAAGTCGAAGGCTTCCGCAATTAACTCTTCGAAAATAGCAGGCTCTTGTGTTTCGCGGTGAGCCTTCAGCAGTTTCTCGTGGAGTTGCTCTGCATAATCCCGATCGTAGGTGGTTTCCTCTTCCTCGGCCTCTTCCTCGACGCCTCGGCTTTCCAGGAAGATGTTGTACCGCAGCGCCTCGCGGTCTACCGTTTCGAAGACAACCTTGTCGCCGACCTGCGCGTAGTTGGCGCGATACCATTCCGTCAGACCATAGATTCGACCGTACTTGTTGTCGAGAAAGTGTTCGCTAGCCGTGTCGCCAGAGATCAGCGTAATCGTTGCCTTCTCGGGTTCGCTCGGGATGATACGACGCAGGTCCTTGTTGATATTGATGAAACCGTCCTGCAGGGGTCGGGCTGTGATATTACCCTTCGCCGCTTCTCCGGTCTCTTCCTCGGGCCGGCGCCGTTTGGCAATGTCCCACATGCCTGGCGCGACGCGCTCAAAGCGCTGCCGTGCATCTGTCAGCATCGACGCGTAAACGGAGTCGGCCGGCGTTTTCGTCTTCAACGGTTTCACTTGTAACAGGAGTTCTGTAAGATCTCGATAGTGCATCGGCTCGCCGGCACGCTCAAGCAGCGCATAGCAAACCTCGGCAATCGTCATCCCATCCGTGAGACCTTCGAGATCGACTGAATTCTTCACCTTTGCTCACCATCCTCCTCATTCGAAAATTTGCCGGTTCATCGCTACGTTTCCTGGAGTGTCTCCTCCAGCTCTCCCGCTGTCCGCACGACCAACTCAAACAGTGCGTTGAAGAGTGTCTGGTCATTGCGGATACGTAAGTCAATTCGCGGTTCCCGGTCCTTGCCGACCGGTCGGAATCCCAGGTCTGTCAATTCTCCCGTCAGTCGATCTACGTCGTAACCAACAACGTTTGCGTAGTAATAGGCCACCGGGAATTGCAGTCCATATGTTTGTCTTTCTACCAGCAAATAGAACATGGCGAGAGAGTGGGGTTTCGGCTCGTCCCAGTGATCAAACTGAATCAACCCATATCGTTTGAAGGGTATCCACTGTTTGGGGCTGGTTGATGGTTTGATGCCCGCCTCCATGCATTTCCCCAGAAACATACGCAATCGACTTACAGCGCCAGGTCCGATCGCTACCTCGACCTCGGAAAGTGCTCTTTCTACGTTGTCTGGGAACAGGTCCGGCGGTGGAAGT
>JBHIAO010000142.1:0-12120 GCA_046758565.1 Anaerolineae bacterium | reverse complement strand
CTATCGCCTCGCGGTGAGTACGAACTCCAGGATGCAATTCAGATGCTGATTGATCGCGGGGGCAAGGTGCGCGGTCTCCTCACCGACAGCCGGCTGACCCTCACCGATGCCAGCGACCTGCTGGCAATCAACCGACACTACCTGTTAGATGGCGACCAGCGCCCACACCTGGCACCGTACACCGTAGGACCAAATACCCAACTCATCACGCCTCTGCGCATCGAGCCGGGCACTACCATTGGCGCCGACTGCGTCATCGGTCCCCGGGCGTACATTGAACGCGACTGCACGATCGGATCCAACGCCACCATCCGTGACGCCGTCGTACTACGGGGCGCGGTCGTCCCGTCGGGGAGCACGATTGAGGGACAGGTCGTGTCATGACCTCCTAACGAGCTCACCGACAGGCGCCCGCGCCACCGACGCCACGCCGCTGAGTGCACAAAGGTGACATCATGGCCGGCCCTGGCCAGACTACCGCCAAAGTAGCCGCCAACGCCGCCCGTCTCCATCACCGCGATTCTCATTCTCGCTCCTCGATCGTATAACTGCTGGTGATCTCAGCAACCCCACGGACGGTGGCCACGACGGAACAATATTTCTCCTCGGACAACTTAATGGCGCGTCGAACCTTGCTTTCGTCCAGGTCTCGGCCGGCCAGCTTATAGTCAATATGGATCTTGTTGAAGGCGTACGGTGGGTCAGGCATCTGCTCGCCGGTGCAAGAGATTTCCAGATCGGTGAGCTGCTCACGTTGCTTCTTCAGAATCGTAACGACATCGTAGCCGGAGCAGGCAATCACACCCAGCAACAGCAAATCCGATGGTTTCAAGGCTGTCCACTCCGGATCTTGCCCCGGCCAGGAGCCAGTCACAATCGAGTGACCGTAGCTGTCTACCCCGACGAACAATTCACCATCGATCCATTTCACTTTAACTGTTGACATGCGTTCCTCCTTCGGACCCCTGGCTGGGCTCAGGACATCAGACTTCGGGCTGTTGCGAAGGGTGGCGCGGTCAGGTAGGCGTCGCGCATAGCAGGATCATCGATGGTGGCAGCCACCTCTTCACTGAGTTGCAGAACTCGGCCAACGTGCTCTCCAGCATCATCTTCTCGGTTCAGATTGCGATAGAGCTGCGCCAGTGCCAGATGGATGTCGATCTGGAAGAACGCGTTGCCGATCTGCTGGGCCACCGCCAACGCTTCCTTCAGCGCGGTTTCGGCATGCTCAACATCGCCGGCAGCCACCAGGACGCGTCCGTGTGCATACTTGACCATCATGAACCTAGTCGATGACTTCATTCAGCACTGCCGCCTCTTCCATCGAACTATCGAACCGGGCCAGCCGCAATCCATCCAGGCTGTCGGCAATGCGGTGCTCATCCCCCAACTCGCGAGCCAGTGCCAGTGCCTCCTCGTGTGCGGCTGCAGCGTCGGCGAGAGCACCCAGGTTAGCCTGGAAGTTACCCAGACGATTGAGGCTGTCGATGATTCCTGGCCTGTCATCTGCCTGACGCGCAATCCCCAGCGCTTGCTGAGCATGTTTGACGCCCTCATTAAACCCGCGCGGGCCGGCCAGGAGCGCCCCCATGCGGTTCAAGCAATGCACCTGGCACGCGGCGTCATCGCGCGCCCTGGCCATCTCCAGCGCATGTTCGTAGTCGATCACCGCCTCATCCACTTGACCAAGCCAGCCGTGTACCTGCGCGCGCCGCATGTGGAGTCGCTCGAGCATTTCGGGATCGACGGCGTCACCCAACCGGCCGGCCACTTCCAGTGCCTTGGTGTAGTGGGCCAGGGCCTCGTGGTTGGCATGGTGGCCCCACGCATGATCGCCGGCTGCCACCAGGTACTTCAGCGCCTTCGCATCGTTGCCAGCGGCCAGAAAATGATGCGCCAAGGTGACCTCCAGGTTGTGGATGTTGTCGCCGTAAATGTTCTCCAGCGCTTCACCGACGGCGTTGTGAAGCAGCACCCGCTGTCCGACCCCAAGCTGATCGTAGAGATACTGCTGAAAGGGGCGGTGCCGGAACTGGTACAGGAACAGCACCCGCCCGTTCAGCCGTCTGAGACCCAGCTCTTGAACCAGTTGGTGACGTTTTTGCAACTCTTCTTCGATGATCTGCACGAGTGCCAGGTCGCTCAGACCCTCAACCTGGGCAACCACCTGCGCTGTGAACTCGTCTCCTTCCACACTGGCCACCGTGAGGATCCGACGCTGCTCATCTGCTAGACGATCAATTCGTTCTGCCACCACGGCTTCCATTCGGGGCGGAAGGGAATCCAGCTCGATGGTGAGGGGACACATCCAGACGCCTTCGACATCGGCCCGGTGCGGAGTTGCCACGGAAGCTGGGGGAACGCCTGGCGGCTGGCAGGTCAGCCATCCTCTCTCCTCGAGGCTTCTGAGAAGCTCGATGGTAAACAGCGGATGTCCCCCCGTCCGCTCCGCGATGAGTCCGATGATGTGTTCGTCCAGGCTGTGCGGAGAGTAAGCGGCATCGACGTAGGCGGACACGAATTCGTATGCCCGCTGCCTGCGCTGTTCTGGATCCCGGTCTGATAAACTCAGCCCCCCGTCCAGCTCAAGCCCGATGTTCCCACTGTAGCGTCTCAATTCGTTGACGACCGGCAGTAGTGGATGCCTTTCGCTCTCACCTCCGGGGCGCATCGAAGGGCGGCCCAGCGCCACGTCGTTTGGTCGGTACGTGCCGATTATCAGAATCCGGCTATCGCCGACGCGCCGGCCCAGCCGGAACAGCAGGCTGATGGACGCCGCATCGGCCCACTGGAGATCGTCGAGGATCAGGACAATAGGCCGATGATCTGCCAGCGACTCCAAGACGTTAGTATACTGCTCGAAAATGTGCTCTTGCTCAACACCGCTGGATCCGTTGACAGATGCAGCTTGAGCAACCGTGACTTGCCTCTCCAGTCGATCCAGCCAACCCACCCGCTCGGCGACGAAGGTGCCAACGCGAGCCGCGAGGGCAACACCGGGAACGAAGAACTCGATCAGATCTGGCCCCAGGTCGAGCAATACGCGAGCAGAGACGCCAACGAAGTCGCGCAGCCGGCCCGCGTTCTCGGAGCTGATCGCACCCTCGGCAAGTTGCGCTTCCATATCGCCGGTCAGGAGGCGCAACACTTCGCGGAACGGCAGGTAGGGGTCGCCGATACCGGTCTGGGCGTCTGCCTCGCCCAGGGCAACCAACATATCATGATGCTTGGCCTGGGCTCGCCGGGCAAATTCGCGCACCAACGCCGTCTTACCGGCGCCGGCCTCACCCGTCACAAAGATGACCTGGCCGTGACCGGCCAGCGCCTGGTCCAAGAATCGTTCGAGTCGCCCGATTTCGGCCTCGCGGCCAACAAAGATTCCGTCCATACTCCAGCAGAACTCAATTGTACATCAAAGATGGATGGACGTACAGTAGTGGGAGCTCAAGGCCTGTTCACATGACTACTCTATGAATGCCCAGGTGGGGGATTGTAGTTCGGGGGTCAATTTGACAGATTGGTATTCGTAAATATAATTAGCATCCTCAATGGTTAGCATGGCTATGAAAGTGGAAGTCACTGATCTGGATCAGGCCTGTGCGCGCCACGTACTGGAGGTGGTGCCGGCTGTTATGCGCCACATCGCTGCCGGCGTTCACCAGCAATTGGATGGTGGACGCTGGCTGACGATGGCGCAGTTCCACCTGCTGCACCTTATCCAGAAGGGTGTGGGCTCCGTTAGTGACCTGGCCCGCTGCCAGAGCGTGAGCCAGCCGACGATCAGCCGGCAAGTCGATGGGCTGGTGACAAAAGGCCTTGTGCTACGCCGGCCCGACCCAACCGATCGCCGTGTGGTTCATCTGGAGCTCTCGGAGCAGGGTATAGAGCTGTTGAAGGATTTGGCAGCGCAGGCCCGGCAACGGGTAGCTGAGTCACTGGCTCCCCTTTCTCCGGCTGAGAAAGAATGCCTGTGTGAAGGGTTGGCGCTGCTCCAGTCTGCGTTCGAACAGCCACAAGACTTGATGCGTGATGCGTGATGCGTGTGCTCTTGTTTGCCAAATGTTTTGTGACTGCCGGCAGCAGCATAACTGATCACTGACAATTGGTTACTGATCACTGATTACTCTGAGTTTGCCCGGGTCCCTGCCAAGGCGGGGACCTGTCCTTGTATTGAGGTTATCACTGTGAAGACGACCAACCGACGAGCAATTGCAATCTTGTTCCTGACCATGTTCATCGTCATGGTGGGCTTTGGTGTTATCATGCCCATCTTGCCCTTCTACGCTGAGAGCATGGGCGCCTCGGCCACCGATTTGGGTCTCCTCTTCGCCACCTACTCCATCGTCCAGTTCTTCTTCGCACCCATCTGGGGTCAAACCTCGGATAAACTTGGACGCAAGCCGGTAATGCTCATTGGACTGCTGGGCTTCAGCCTCTCCTTCCTGATATTCGGTCTGGCGACATCGCTGTGGATGCTCTTCGCGGCGCGCATCCTCGGTGGCATCCTCTCATCAGCCGTATTACCCACGGTCATGGCCTACGTCGCAGATACCACCGACGAGCAGGCTCGGGGTGGTGGCATGGGGATCATGGGAGCTGCCATGGGTATGGGGGTGATCTTTGGGCCGGCCATCGGCGGCTTTCTAGGTGAGATCAGCCCCAGTATGCCGTTCTTCTTCTCGGCGGCTCTGGCACTGGCGGTGGCCGTATTTGCCTTCGCCTTCCTGCCAGAATCGCTGAGTGAACAAGCACGATGGGAGGCTCACCAGAACGCGACCCGACGCAGCGGGCTGCTGGAGATCTGGATAGCCGTACGCGGACCGCTGGGTTTCATCATGATGCTGGCCTTTCTGGCCAGCTTTGCCAGTGCTAACCTGGAAGGGACCTTTGCCCTCTTCTCCGAAGCGCATCTGGGCTTTGGTGAGGCCGAGATGGGGGTGCTCTTCGTCGCCATGGGGGTTGTGATGGCGCTGACTCAGGGCCTGTTGGTGGGACGTTTCATCAACCAGTGGGGCGAAGAGCGCATGATTCAGGTAGGGCTCCTGAGTAGCGCGCTGGGGTTCCTCCTGCTCCTGGCGACTTTCGACATGCCCAGCATGATTGTTGTTATGGCGACCATGGGTTTAGGCAACGCGGCCCTTCGGCCGGCCATCAACTCGCTGGTGTCCAAGCGCACCCCGGCGAACGAGCAAGGAGCCATGCTCGGTGCCGTGAACTCCTACAACAGCCTGGGCCGTATCTTCGGCCCCATCGCAGGCGGCCTCATCTTCGACATCATAGGCTATCAGTGGCCCTACGTCCTTGGCTCCGTTCTCTTCTTCCTGACTCTGGGATCGTCGGTGTTCCTCTTCGGTCGAAGTCGGCGTGCGCTGATGAGCTCGTCACGCGCGTGGTTGCCACAAGGTAGTGCCGGCTCGGATTGAAAAGGCGAACGGTGCAGTCTGGTAGGCCCGAAGTGCTGATCGGCGGCTACTCGCCGGCTGCTGTACGCCGGGCCGGCCGCTGGGCAGACGGGTACATTGCCGGTGTCGGAGGCGATCCGGCGCGGGTTCGCCAGCTCTACAGTATGGCCGAAGAGGCCTGGGAGGACGCCGAGGTTGAAGACGGAGGTTGATCATGAAAGCTATTGAATCCAACGGTCTGGTGCGTAAGTTCGGCGATTTGGTCGCCGTGGGTGGCGTCTCCTTCGAAGTGGATCAGGGGGAGATCTTCGGCTTTCTGGGCCCCAACGGCGCCGGTAAGACGACAACCATCAACATGCTGTGCACGCTGCTGCGCCCCACCGCCGGCACCGCCACGGTCAACGGCTATGACGTCGCCCGCCAGCCGGACGAGGTGCGCCAGTCCATCGGCCTGGTTTTCCAGGACCCCAGCCTGGACGACCAGCTCACTGCGATGGAGAACCTGCGTTTCCACGCCCTGCTGTACGACGTCCCGCGGGACGTCTTCCAGCGCCGCGCGTCCGAGGTGCTGGAGCTGGCCGACTTGACCGGCCGCGCCGATAGTTTGGTCCAGACGTTCTCCGGCGGCATGAAGCGTCGGTTGGAGATCGCGCGCGGCCTCTTGCACCATCCCAGAGTTCTGTTCCTGGATGAGCCTACACTGGGCCTGGACCCCCAGACTCGCCGCCACATCTGGGAGTATGTTCTGGCACTGCGGGAGCGCGAAGGTGTGACCATCTTCCTGACTACCCACTACATGGATGAGGCGGAGCACGCCGATCGGATTGCCATCATCGACCACGGCAAGATCGTGGCTCTGGACACACCCGAGGCCCTGAAAGGGATGGTGGGCGGCGACGTCATTCGGCTTCGCACCAGCAACGATGAACTGGCCACTCTTCGCCTTCAAGAGGCTCTGGCGACGGAGGTGCGCCACGATGGCCAGGCACTGATCCTGGAGGTACCGCAGGGAGATCGGGCCATCCCCCAGGTGATCCAGGTTCTGGCCGACGGTTCTGGTCCCGCTGTCGACGTGTTGAGCATTAACCTACGCCGGCCGACACTGGAAGACGTCTTCATCAAGCTGACTGGCCGCGCCATCCGAGACGAAGAAGGCGATGCAAAGGACCGCATGCGGCTGCACTCCCGCATGTGGCGCCGGCAGCGCCGCTAAGTGAGCTGGAGGGCAATGGTTCACCGGAGGAAAGGCATGGACCGCTTAAGACGTAATCTGAAAGGCTTCTACACTATCTGGTATCGCGACGTTTTGCGCTTCCTGCGCAATCGCCCCCGCATCGTCGCCTCGCTGGGACAGCCGTTGCTGTTCCTGTTCGTGTTCGGCGGTGGTTTGTCGCCGGCCATGTCCGGGTTGGGGGGCCGCCAGTTGGATTTCACCGCCTTCCTTTTCCCCGGTATCATCGCTATGGCAGTGCTATTCACAGCCGTTTTCTCTGCTGTGTCTATCGTTTGGGACCGGGAGTTCGGCTTCTTGAAGGAGGTCCTGGTGGCACCGGTATCGCGCACCGCCGTGGCCCTCGGCAAAGTGGCCGGCGGCAGCACCGTGGCCATGTTCCAGGGCGCCATCATTTTGCTGCTGGCTCCGCTAATCGGCGTCAACCTGACCCCCGCCCAGATCGCGGTGTTGCTGGCTTTAATGCTGTTGACGGCGGCCACCATGACGTCGCTGGGGGTGCTTATCGCTGCCCGGATGCGCTCCATGGAAGGCTTCCAGATGATGATGAACTTCGTGCTGATGCCCATGTTCTTCCTCAGCGGCGCGTTCTTCCCGCTGCGCGGCGTACCCCTGTGGATGGAATGGTTGGCCAAGGTAGACCCTATGACCTACGGCGTGGATTCCATCCGCCAGGTGGCTTTGCGGGACAGCGTGCCGGCCTCGGTCCTGGATGCCATCCGGCTGCACCCCATTGCCATCGATGTGGGGATCCTGGCCGGGTTCTGGCTGGCCATGCTGGTGCCAGCGGTGTGGATGTTTGGCCGGCAGGAATAGCGAATCAGTTGAGCCGGGCCGCCCACTGCACCAAACTCACGCCGGCCAGAACGATCAGGATTCCGAACGCCTGGCGAAGAGTGAGAGGCTCGTGTAACATCAGCCAGGCCATGCAGGCTGTGCCCAGGGGCGTGATATTGGCCAGTACGTTCAGCTCGAAGGCCTTGAGAGTGCGTAGTGCGTGGTTCCACAGCGTGTAGGCCAGTGCGGTGTTCACCACAGCGAGCCATGCGATGACCCCGATAGCTGGCAGGGTCAGGGCGGGGTGGCCCTCGACGAACCATGCCACCAGCAGGAGAGCACCGCCGCCGAAGCACAACGGCCAGGCCGTGAGGGCGTAGGAGTTCAGGCGATCGTCTCGCGCAAAGTCGCGCGCCAGGACACCGGATACGGCAAAGCTCACGGTACTGAACAGCATTGCGACCACGGCCTGGATCTCTTGCAGGGAGAGGCGAACAGCGAAGAACACATAGCTGCCGAGCATGACGATCCCGATGCCCAAGAGTTGAAGTCCAGACGGAAACTCACGCAAGACCAGGATACCAAGTAGAAGTACCATGATGGGTGTGAAACTGTACAAGAAGGAACCGGTTGTGGCTGGAAGCACTCGCAGGGACGAGAAAAGCAGCCCATTGCCCACCAGATAAGCAGCCAGACCCATGACAACCAGCCGTAGCCAGGTGTCACGGTCCAGGGCCTCCTGGCGCGGCGGCCGTTCGTCGGAAAACAGGACAGGGAGCAACAGCAGGAAGCCTGAGAAGTAGCGTAGACCCGCGAGGGTCAGGGGTGGCAGAAGCCCGAGACCGATCTTGATGATGACGAAAGACGAAGCCCAAATCAGACTGACCAGCAGCCCCTCGGCCAAGGCACGACGACGCGACGGTGGCATACATGCTCCTCTCTTTCCTGGATTTGGCCTGGTTGCGGATTGTAGCACATACTAAAAGAAGGTGAAAGGTACATGAGCCAACGCCGTCTTGCTGTCGTCACTTTTGCCCTCATGATGGGTCTCTTCCTGGCCTCCCTGGAGGGCACCGTGGTCAGCACCGCCATGCCGACTATCATCGCCCAGTTGGGTGGGCTGGCGATCTACAGTTGGGTGTTCTCGATCTACATGCTGACATCCACGACTACGATCCCTGTTTTCGGCCGCCTGTCGGACCTCTATGGACGCAAGCCGATCTACATGCTGGGCGTGTTTCTCTTTCTGACAGGCTCGGCTCTCAGTGGACAGGCCCGCAGCATGACCCAACTCATCGCCTTCCGCGCACTTCAGGGGTTGGGCGCTGGCGCGCTGTTGCCCATGGCCTTCACCATCATCGGTGACATCTACACTCTGGAGCAGCGGGCGCGTATGCAAGGCCTGTTCTCTGGCGTGTGGGGCCTCTCCAGCATTGTGGGGCCTCTCGTCGGTGGCTTTCTGGTGGACAATGTATCCTGGCGTTGGGTATTTTATCTGAATATCCCGTTCGGACTGGTAACTGCCACGCTGATTGCGCTGGTCCTAAAGGAGCCCGTCGAAGAGCGAGGCCAGGGGCGCGTGGACTATCTGGGAGCAGCCTTGTTGATAGCCGGCGTAATGAGTCTGCTGTATGCCTTGTTGCAGGGTGGGAGAGTCTACGCGTGGAGTGATCCGCGCCTCCTGGGGCTCTTTGCCCTCTCGGCCGGCTGTCTGGTCGCCTTCCTCCAGGTCGAGCGACGTGTAGCCGAGCCCCTCATCCCTCTGAACCTATTCCAGGATCGACTGTTTGCCACCGCCAGCGGACAAGGCTTCGTAGCAGGGCTGGCCCTCTTCGGCACGACCGCTTACATCCCGCTGTTCGTGCAGGGGGTGTTGGGCACCAGCGCCACCCGTGCCGGCGCGACACTAACGCCCATGTCCCTGGGCTGGGTGGGGGGTAGCATTATCAGCGGGCAACTGCTGCTGCGCGTTGGTCCGCGACAGATCGCGCTGTTGGGCATGAGCGTGATAGTCAGTGGCGCCTTCCTGCTGACTCTGTTGGGTCCGGACAGCTCTCAAAGCCTGGCGATCATGAGCATGTTGCTCATGGGACTAGGCATGGGTCTGACCACCACCGCCTACCTGGTGGCGGTGCAGAATCGTGTGTCGCGGCGCCGGCTCGGGGTGGCGACGTCTGGTTTGCAATTCATCCGCCAGATCGGCGGCACCATTGGCGTGAGCCTGCTGGGGGCGGTGATGGCGGTGCGGCTGAGTGCCGGCCTGGCGTCGCTTCCCGATGCCGCCGGAATCGATCCCCAGGCGCTGCTCGACCGCTCTCGCGAGGTGCAACTGCCACCTTCGGTGGCCGACGCTTTCCGGGAACTGCTGGCCGCAGCGCTGCATCCGGCCTTCGTCATCGCGCTGGTTGCGACGCTGGCCGGGCTGGGGATCGTACTCTTCACACCGCGCGGCACCACGCAGCAGTTGGTGGCCGAGGGGGAGCGCGAGGATCGGATTGATATGTTGCGGGTTGAAGGTTAACAGGTTGAAGGTTGCAGGCTGAGAGTTAACCTTCGACCTTCAACCTGCAACCTGCAACGTGCCTTACGACACCAAACCCAGGTGACTGACGATGCGCGATCGCACAACGTTGATATTGACAGGGGTGGCCCTGGCTCTGGCCGGAGCGGCGTGGTGGCAGGGTGGACCTGACTTGGCCCTGGCCGGCCTGGTGCGCGGCGCCCGAATCTTGGTGGAGGTTGTTCCGTTGCTCGTGGCTGCCTTCCTGATCGCCGGCCTCACCCAGACCCTGGTGACACACGAGGTGGTGACCCGCTGGCTAGGGACCGGGTCGGGCTGGCGGGGCATTGCTGTGGCCTGCATCGGTGGTAGCCTGGTCCCTGGCGGTCCGTACGTGTACTACCCCATCGCGGGGGCGCTACTGCAAGCTGGCGCTGGCCTGGGCGTGCTGGTAGCCTTTGTCACGGCCAAGAACTTGTGGTCCCTGACGCGTCTGCCCCTGGAGTTTGCCCTCCTGGGGTCCCAACTGACCTTGGTGCGCTTCGCCGTCACCCTCTTCGTTCCGCCGATGATGGGTCTGCTGGCCGAAGCCCTGTTCGGCCGGCACGTGGAGCGCATCCGGGAGGCGATGGTGCTGTGACCACAGTGACCGTCCTCCTGGGGGCTCTGGCGTTGGCGATGCTGGCGTACGCCTGGCGTCGGGGAGATGGCAGCCACCGGCGTGGCGTGGCTCAGGGGTGGCAGACCCTGCGCCGCACACTCCCCTTGCTGGTGGTGGCCTTCGCCATTGTGGGCTACGTGGACGTACTGGCTCCCCAGCGTCTGGTGCAAGCCTGGATCGGGCCGGAATCTGGCTGGCAGGGGTTGGTGCTGGGAGAAGCTGCGGGTATGATACTGCCTGGTGGGCCGTACGTGGTCTTTCCCCTCATCGCGGGCCTGTATCGAGCCGGCGCCGGGTTAGGGCCGGCAGTTGCTCTGATCACAGCCTGGGCCATGGGGGCACTGCTCACCATTAGCTTTGAAGTACCCTTTCTAGGCTGGCGCTTCACGGCTGTCCGCTGGGGGTTGGGACTGGCCTTCCCACTGCTGGCCGGATTGGTGGCCCAGGTGGTGTTTGGTGGCTGATGAGCCAAAGAATCGCCACCATTGATTTCCACGTCACGGCAGCCTGTACCCAGGACTGCGCCTACTGCTGGGGACCGCCACAACATATGCCGGCGGCTTCTTCGGCTGCCCCTTCGGCTGGGCTCAGCACAAACCTGGGCACCGAGGCTGCCCTGGTCGTGATTGAGCGGGTGCGTGCCTTCGGTGTGCGGCGCATTGTCTTCACGGGAGGCGATCCCCTGTTGCGCGCGGATATCGTCCAGCTCATTCGTCACGCCCGGGCGCAGGGGTTGGAGGTTGCTGTTTCCACCACCGGAGACTGGCTGACCCGCGAATTCCTGGCCAACACAGCCGGCTGCATCGATCTGGTCTCCCTACCTGTGGATGGCTCCACCGAGGCGATCAACGCCCTCACCAAGCAACCCGGTCACTTCACAGCCATCATGGCTGCCTTGGACATGCTGGGGGACTTCCCGGACATCGACATCAAGGTCTGCACCGCCGTCACTCAGCGGAACATCGAAGATGTGGCAAACATCGCTGCCCTGGTGGACCGCTGGGCACAGACGGTCCCCAACCGCGTCTTCTATAACCTCTTCCAGGTTTTCCCCCGATCGTGGGAGCCTCGCCTCTGGGACGAGCTGCTCGTGTCGGATGAGGCATGGGCGGCGATGGTGCGGGCGGTGGAGGCTCGTCACTTCAGCATCCGTATCAATTTTCTCTCTACCGAGGTGCTGGACGGGTTGTACGTCCTCATCTTCCCTGATGGCGGCCTATACGTGCCCAGCGGGCCGGCGTACCACTACTTTGGACCTTTCTCGGAGATTGAGGATCTGGATGCCATCCTGAACGCCAGCGACTTCGACAGTATCAAGCACCTGCGCCACTCCGAGGCATGGAGCAAGGAACGTACGGTGTGATTGCTTCTACGGAGGCTTTTTCGCGTGGTAAACTCTCAGCATATTCTCAGCATCTGCTAAGTCTACTCTCAGCGACAGCCACTACAGTCAATGGGTGTGTCTAGCAGTTTGTCGGAGAAAGCACTTTCAATGGTCAAGGATGCCACATATCGGGTCAGGGGACCCGAGCTCACACAATATATGGAC
>JBHIAO010000141.1:0-12141 GCA_046758565.1 Anaerolineae bacterium | reverse complement strand
GCCCGGCGAGAGCTAGGGGCCTTCTTCGCGTCGCCCATAGCGTATCTGGTGACGGCCGGCTTTCTGGCCATCGCCGGCTATTTCTTCAGTGTGATCCTGGTGTTGTCGCGCCAGGCGACAATGCAGTTTGTGTTTGGGAACATGGTCGTTGTGCTCCTTTTCATTGCCCCCTTGCTCGCCATGCGACTTCTATCAGAGGAGCAGCGCTCTGGCACGATTGAACTGCTTATGACGGCGCCGGTGCGTGACTGGCAGGTCGTCTGGGGCAAGTGGCTGGCAGCTTTCGTGTTGTTTCTGGTGATGATGGCATTCACAGGGTTGTACGCTGTCGTGTTGTGGCGACTGGGGAACCCAGACCTCGGGCCAATGCTGTCAGGCTATCTCGGAATCATCTTGCTGGGTGGCGCCCTGCTGGCGCTGGGTACCCTCACGTCAGCGGTCACCGAGAATCAGATCGTTGCCGCTGTGCTGGGTGTCGCTTTGGCGGTTCTGCTCTACGTGTCAAGCGCTTTGACCGATTTGAGCGGGGCCGGCTCGCTCCTTGGCCGCTTTTTCGAGTACCTGGCGCTTTCGGAGCACTTGTCTGACTTTACGCGCGGCGTCGTTGACACCACGCATGTAATCTTTTATCTGAGCGTGACGGCCGGCGCTCTCTATCTGGCGACGCGCGCGCTGGAAACGAGGAGGTGGCGCTAATGGTTGCTCAATTGCGCGATCGCGCGCCCCAACTGGTCATGGTCGGCGTTGTTGCGCTGGCTATCGGCACCGCGGCGCAGATGCTGGGCAGCGATCCGGTGTGGTTGCCCCAAGTCTTTTGGGCTATCGGCATCGCCCTCATGCTGAGCTATGCGTTGCTGCGCCCGGCCGAGCTCCGAGCAGCATTAACCGGCCGGCAGGCGCGCTACGGCGGTAATGCCCTGGTGGCCAGTCTGGCCTTTATCGGCATCCTCGGCTTCGTCAACTACCTGGGTGCCCAGTACCATCGCCGTTTCGACCTCACCGGGACAGGCCAGTACTCGCTGTCCCAGCAGACGAAGCAGATCCTGGCCGTCCTCGAGGAGCCGATACAGGTAACGGCCTTTATGGCCCCGGATGGGCCGCAGGCTGAACGAGTACGGAATCTCCTGGACGAGTACAAATACGTCAGCGACAAGATCGACTATCGGTTTGTCGATCCGGACCGACAGCCGGCTCTGGCCCGCCAGTATGGCATCACGAGCTACGGGCAGTTGGTGTTCGAACAGGGTGATCGCAGGCAGGAAACGTTTGGGCTCGACGAGCAGGATGTTACCAGCTCGATTCTGAAGGTTTCGGAGACGGAGCCACGTAAGGTGTATTTCACTACCGGTCACCAGGAGCGGAGTCCGGAGGACGCCGGCGGCAACGGCTACTTGCAGATCAAGACCGCCCTGGAACGGGATAACTACGAAGTCGAGCTGTTGAATCTCCAGACAATCACGGACACGCTTCCCAGCGATGTCGATGCGATTATCGTGGCCGGCCCGCAGGTACGCTTCGCGGCTGAGGAGACGCAGCGCCTGGAGGAGTACGTGGCCAGCGGCGGCAAGCTCATGGTACTGGCCGATCCGGGGGTAGACACAGGCCTGGGGTCGTTGCTGAGTCAGATGGGCCTGCAACTGGATGACGACATCGTGGTCGACCCGGCCCAGTCGTTCTTCGGTGATGCCGGCACGCCACTGGTCACGAGCTTCCGCTTCCACACCATCACCAAGGACCTGGGCGGCCTGACGGTTTTCTTCCCGCTGGCGCGCAGCGTTTCCAGGATCGATAACACGTCCGAAAGTGTCTCGGTGACGGAGGTGATTCAGAGTAGCAGCCGGTCCTGGGGTGAGATGAATCTGCAGCAGCGGCCGGCCCAGCCCGATGCGGGCGACCCGCGCGGGCCACTGACGATGGCCGCCGTGGCGACCGGACCGGAGGGTAGTCGAGTGGCGGTCTTCGGCGATTCAGACCTGGTCAGTAACAGCGTGCTGACGCAGGTACGCGGCAGTTTCGGCAACCCGGACCTGTTCCGGAACACCGTCAACTGGCTCACCGAGTCCGAGGACCTCATTGCCATCGGGCCTAAGCCGCCGGATAACCGCCAGATCAGGCCACTGACAGGTGGTCAGCAGAACCTGTTGCTGATCACGTTGGCCGGCCTGCTGCCGCTGGGGATTCTGCTTGCCGGCGGTCTTGTGTGGTGGAATCGTCGCTAGATTGGGGTGAACAATGAGTTTCCGCAACACGGGCATCCTATTGATCGCGCTCATCGTGTTGGGAGGCGTTGTGTTTTGGGTCAACCGACAAGGCGGCGTGGAGACAGACACTGATGCAACGCCAACGCCGGCCCCCCTGACATCCCTTTCCACATCCGACGTGACGTCCATCCAGGTCAAGCAAGGGGATCAGTCGATCACGATCGAGCGGCAGGACGAGGGCTGGATAATCGCCGGCGATTCCCCTGAGCCGGCCGGCGAGACCAAAGTCACGCAAGCCCTCGACCGACTGACGGGCCTCAAGCCAACACGGACTTTGAGCGACGTCCAGAACTTTACCGATTTCGGGCTGACGAAGCCGGCGTGGACCATCACGCTGAAGCCCAGGGAAGGCGATACCGTCATCTTCCGTGTGGGCGACGAGAACCCACGCGGGACGGCCCGCTACGTGCAGGTGGCCGGCGATCCGTCGGTCCACATGATCCCAAAATTCTCCGTGGAAGACGTCCAGAAGTGGCTGGAAGAGCCGCCATACCCACCCACCCCGACACCAGAGCCGACAGCAACGCCGACGGAGACCCCCACGCCGGCATCGACGGAGACATCCGAACCTACCGCCACACCATAGAGGGTTGAAACGAACTTTTCACGATGTCGATTTTCGCGGCCAGGTCGGCAACGGCCGGCCGAAAGTCCCGCGCGAAGGCCAGGGTATCGGCAGCCGTCATCGCCATTTTCCAATTGGCAACGGCATACGGTTTACGCGCCATCGGGTTATCCCTTGCCTAACCACCCTACCAACCGGTCAACCAGCGCCTCGCGGTTCTCCAAGGTGACTTCGACCAGCTCCACGTCGCCGCGCGCCTTGATCCCGTCGGCCCAGGGATGTCGGCCCCGCGTGATAGTACCCAGCATCGGGCTTGGGCTGTCCAGCGCATCCAGCACAGCCACCTTGAAGGCATCGGAGAAGAGCTCCATTTTACCAATTTCGTCGACGACAACCAGCGCACCCTGTTCTACAGCCTGGCGAATAGCCGGCACCCCCACGCGGTCCAATGCTGCCACATCTACCGCATATTTGCTGACGCGATGCCGGCTGTTGATGTTAACGTGGGCAAGTGTCGCTCTCTGGCCATCCAGCGTGACGATCTCAAAGCCCACTCGCCGGTCACCTTCGCGTAGTTCGCGGGTGTAGAAGCCGCCGGCTGGCCGGCTGATCTGTTCGACGACGCGGCGCACCAGAGTGGTTTTGCCGACGCCGGGCCGGCCGACCAGCAGAAGCGCCTTGGGCATGTCGTCTCAGGCCTTCGTCCAGACGGGTCAGTCGGCTAGGCAGCGCCTGGTGTGTCGACAGCCTCCACGTGTTTCAGGTCGGGGAAGAACTGACGTATGGTGCCCTCCACCCAACTTCTAAGGGTGGTCTCGGAGAGCGGACAAGTTTCACAGGCACCACCCATTTGGACTTTGAGGGTCTCACCGTCAAACTCTACCAGGTTCACCCAGCCACCGTGGTAGTATTCGATGTAGGCGCTGAGCAGTCCAACCAAGGACCGCATCCGTTCCTCGTCGGTCGCCTCGACGGGGAGATCCTTAGTGTCTGGGCGTGTGCCTGCAAACAATTGAAACGCCATTATGTGCTCCTTTCAACCAAAGAAGGATTGCCCTGTAAAACGCCGGCCATGAGCGACGAGTCGAGTGGCTGCGTCCAGAGTTTGACGGCTGCGGTATTTTGGCTATACTTAAAGATACACAGTACGGGGCGTAGCGCAGCCCGGTTAGCGCGCAGCGTTTGGGACGCTGAGGTCCCCGGTTCGAATCCGGGCGCCCCGACTCGTTGGCAGATGGCGGATGGCGAATAGCTGATGGTAGATAGCCGAGATGCCATAATGCCATCAGCTATCGGCAATTCGCTAACACGCGGGCGTAGCTCAATGGTAGAGCTCCAGCCTTCCAAGCTGGCGGTGAGGGTTCGATTCCCTTCGCCCGCTCTTCCTGGACAGCGAACTGAAGAATAAAACGGACTAACCTACGAGATGTTGCACATTGGCCCAGGTTTGTTCGATGAATTGTCGAGTTCGTTGTCAAGAGTCGGGCCCGTAGCTCAGTGGTTAGAGCAACCGGCTCAAGTCAGGCCGGCTAACCCCAAGTGAGAATTGTACTCGGGTATGCCTGCCTGTCAAGGGCTGCCTGGAGAGTAATCTCCAGGTGATACCTGTCAAATTCGGGGAAGCCTAAGTCGCAAGATATGGTAATCCCGAGCCAAGCCCCGCATTTCCGGGGAAGGTGTAGAGACTAGTACGGCAGGCACCCCTTGTGGGGGGTGAAGGGATAGTCCAGCCCACAAACCCGAAAGGGGCAGCGAAAGCTGTAGTGGGATGCATAACCGGTCGGTCGCAGGTTCGAATCCTGCCGGGCCCACCTCTTGGAGATTGGAGATTAGAGATTGGAGATTGGGAAGAGAAACCCAATCTCTAATCTCCAATCTCCAATCTCTCCTCACATAACGCATGAAGCCCTCTCGCAGTTTTAGATAGCGACGGATCACAACTCGCCCGGGCATTGCCGGCCCGTTTGGTCGAAGATCGGAGGGAATCATGCGAAACCGTGTCGAACGTCAGTTATCGGTGGGCACCTGCTCTTCTCTAGCTGCGCGGCCGACCATCGCGGCTGCCCTGGTAACACTGCTGCTCCTGTCGACACCTCTCGTCCGATTGCCGTATGGACCCCTGGATTGGACCGCCCACTCCCAACCCTACGTGACGCCAGCCCCTGGCACGACGACCGTAGTGCTCAACGCAGCCGCTGATGCCACCATCGACCAGGAGGTGCCGGCCGAAAACCTGGGGGGCGCCGACGCTATTTGGATCGGTCAGGTGCAGGCACAACAACCAGCAGCTCGGCGTGGGCTGCTGCGCTTCGATCTCAGCGAGGTGCTGGCAGACGCCACCATCGAGAGTGCCACGCTGGAACTGTACCTGGCCAGTGCTGCTGGCAGGAGCGAGACCGAGATCGCCGTGTTTGGCGTTCTAGATGGCTGGGCAGAGAACGAAGTGACTTGGAACTCGGCACCGGCACTCGCACCCCGACTGACAACGACTGTCGTCGGCACAGAGAACCGCTACTACGCCTGGAACGTGACCGAACTGGCCCAGGGCTGGCATGCCGGCACCTTCGGCAACAACGGGCTCTTGCTTCGGGACACCGACGAGAGTTCGGCGGTCCTGCGCGGGTTCTTCAGCCGCGAGGCTGATGTCAACGCACCGCGCATGGTCGTCACGTACGCCAGCGCCTCCCCGGTGCCACCACTACCACCCACTCCAACAGCAACGGCGACACAGCCGGCAACTCTGACCCCGACTGTCGTCCTCACAGCAACGCCGACGGTCACACAGCCGGCAACTCCCACCCCAACTGTCGTTCTCACGGCAACACCGACGGCCACACCATCGGCCCTTCCCTCTCCCACGGCCACCCTCGAGCCGGGCGCCTGCGACGCGGACGATCCGGCTTCCGCGTGTGCGGCCACGCTCACCATCCAGGCCTATGTCGATCATCGCTGTGACAAGGCTTTCATCCTGGGCGTTGATCGGCCGATCAGCGGCGCGACGGTCGTCGTCACGTTTCCGGATGGGAAGCGACGCACTGCAACGACCAACACTCGCGGATTCGCCACGTTCGTGCAGTTGGCTGTGCCGGCCGGAAGCCTGCTGAACCTGTCCATCGAGTATCCCCTGCAAGGACCTGGGAATATCGCCGTCGTTTCATGTCCTGGCAGCCCGGAAACTGTCACGCTTACAGCGGCCGATTTTGGCTTCGGCCAGTTCAAGTTCGTGTCGTTTCGGGCCCAGCCGGCCACGTTTGGGATTCCGTGAGCGGAAGTGGTTGTAGTGGCAATACCTTTCAAATAAGCGACGTTCAGACTTCGGAAGTCTTAGAAGCGCCTTGAACTGGCAAGGTTCCGGCCGCTTTCAGGCCGACTCCGCTTCGAAAGACACATTCGCAGACTTCCGAAGTCTTGTTTGAAAGGTATTGGTTATAGCGGGCTTCGCATGTTTGCGTCGATCAGCAAGTTCTAGTATAATAACGCATGCCACTGACCGGCTACGCCGGCAGTGAGTGACAACCAAATTCACAATCAGACAACCGAACGATCGCACTGACGGTCGCTTGGATCCCAGGGGGACCGAGACGGCTGGCGTCGGGCGAGACAGTGCGCTGCAGGCGCGCGCAAATCATCTTGCTAACGAGCCTCTCGGATCACCCGAGAGGCTTTTGTACTTCTATGATCAAAGGAGTAGAACCAATGCGATACCGAACCGCCTGTTTCTTCGCTGTCTACCTCGCGCTAAGTGTTCTTGCCGCCGCATGCGCACAGCCAACTGCGATGCCTGGACGCGGAGAGCCCGTTGTTCGCACCTCGCCGGCCGAGCAGACTGCCACTCAACCGCAACGTGGTGGCACACTGACTGTTGCCATCAGCAGCGACGTTGATGGCCTGGATCCGCATCGGACCGTTGCTTCACCCACATTTGATGTCGTCAAGAGCATCTACGATACTCTGGTTAACGTGGATCACACTGGGAAGTTGGTCCCTGGCCTGGCAACTACGTGGGAAGCATCTGAAGACGGGCTGCGCTGGACATTCAAGCTGCGCGAGGATGTCAAGTTCCACAACGGCCGGCCAATGACGTCCCACGACGTCGCTTTCAGCTTCCAACGACTTCAGAATGAGGATAGCCCACGTGCCAAGGATTATGTTGACATCGACCGCATCGAGACACCCGACGACCACACCGTGGTCTTCGTCCTCAGGCAAAAGACGCCTCCGTTCCTCTCGAACCTGGCGGTTGGGTGGGCCGCCATCGTGCCCCGAGAGGCAGCCGATACGCTCCGGAACGAGCCAGTGGGCACCGGACCGTTCCAATTCATCGAGTGGGTGCCCGACAGCCACATCACGCTCAAGCGCTTCAATGACTACTGGATGGATGATCAGCCTTACCTCGACGAAGTCGTCTTCCGCATCATCAGCGACGCGGCGGTGCAGCTTACCAGCCTCAAGGCCGGCGAAGTCGACATGGCACCAGTTCTGCCGCAAAATGCGGCCGAATTGCAGATCGATCCGAATCTCCAGGTGTTATCGGCGTCGGTGAATCCTGGCGCCACCGTTACACTTCTGGCAATCAATAACAAGCGCGAACCTTTCACGGACATCCGCGTACGCCAGGCATTAAACTACGCGATAGACAAACAGACCCTGATTGAGGCGACCCAGTTTGGCTTCGCAACACCTATCGGCAGCCATATGCCGCCAGTGAGTGAATACTACGTGGATCTGAATGACAGGTATCCCTACAAGCCCGAAAAGACCAGGGAGTTGCTGGCCGCGGCCGGCTACCCCGATGGATTTCACACAACCATCACCTTCGCCAACTTCGATATTCATCGTCGTAACGCGGAAGTCATTGCTTCGCAGTTGGCGCAGGTCGGTATTCGTGCCGAGCTACAATCGATGGAGCTGGCAACCTGGTTGGAGCAGGTCTACCGCGGGCGTGACTACGAACTGAACACCTTGAGCCACAGCGGACGTCTCGACCCCGACCCGTTTCTGAATCGCTTCACGTGTGACAGTGCGGAGAACTACCGTAATTACTGCAACCCCGAGTTCGACAAACTGATTGCCGAGGGTGCCAGCACGACCGATGTCGAGGAGCGCAAACGAATTTACGCCGAGGCACAGCGCATGCTGACCGAAGAGGCGGTTGCCGTTTGGCTCTACACGCCGGACGTCATTCTTGGCGCGCAGACGAACGTGCACGGCTACACCTTCCGACCCATTAGTGGAATGGACTTGCGGAGCGTCTGGATCTCAAACGAGTGAGGTCATGAAGTATATCGCCCGTCGGATATTGACAGCGCTGGTGACCCTCTGGCTAGTCACGCTCATTACCTTCCTGCTACTCCGTGTGATGCCCGGCAACCCGGCCATGGTGATTGTGGGTACTGAAGGCTCAGCCGAGGCGGTGGCGGCCATCGAAGCCCAACTGGGGCTGAACCGGTCGCTCCTGGCCCAGTATGTGGACTGGCTGGGGGATGTGGTGCGGGGTGATCTCGGCGCATCCTTTCGATACGAACGGCCGGTCAGCCGGCTGATCTGGGAGCGTATGCCTGTGACCCTGTCACTGACGGTACTGGCAATGGTCATTGCCCTATCCATCGCCGTGCCGCTGGGAGTTCTAGCAGCTCTGCGCCACAATTCTCTAGCCGACTACCTGGTGTTGGTGTTTGCCCAGCTCGGATTGGCGGTCCCCTTCTTCTGGCTCGGCATCCTGGCTATTCTACTGTTCGCGCTAAAGCTGGGATGGCTGCCGACTGGCGGGTACGCTGGTTGGGATACCGGACCACTGGCTGTATTGCGTCATCTGCTGCTGCCATCGGCGACGCTGGCCATGGTCCTGTTGGCGGTCCTCACACGGATGACGCGGAGTTCTGTGTTAGACGTGCTACATCAGGACTACATCCGCACGGCCCGTGCCAAGGGATTGTCCACCCAGACGGTGCTGTTACACCACACGCTGAAGAACGCCCTGCTACCGGTCGTCACTGTAGCCGGCCTGCAGATTGCCAATCTATTGGCAGGCAGTGTCGTCGTGGAGCAGGTCTTCTCACTACCCGGGCTGGGTCGCCTGGTGCTGTTCGCCGTTGGTCACCGCGATTGGCCGCTGATTCAGGGCCTCGTCCTGTTCATCGCCGGGTTGGTCGTGATCATCAACCTACTGGTCGATCTGCTTTACCGCTATCTCGACCCGCGTATCTCGCTGGCCTGACCATGACAACAATCAATAAAATTTCGGATTTCGGATTTCGGATTTCGGATTATGTTCAGCAATCCCATATCCAAATCCGCAATCCGCAATCCGCAATCCGCAATCAACTATGTGGATGGTGGCGCCGGTACGGCGTCCTCGTCCCCGGTTTGGGACTCATTGCCGTGGTGTTACTGGGTGCGATGGTCGGGACAGTGGCGCCGCCTCACGATCCCATCGCCATGGACATCGCCCATCGGCTCCAACCCCCGAGCCTCTCTCACCCGTTCGGCACGGACCAATACGGCCGCGATGTCTTCAGTCGTGTGCTCAGTGGTGCATCGGTGGCGGTGGCGGTTGGGTTGGTGAGCGTGGGCATTGCAGTTGCGGTCGGGGTGCCGCTTGGAGCAGTGGCCGGCTTCCGACGCGGTTGGTTGGGCGAAGCAATTATGCGGGCCATGGACGCCCTGTTCGCATTTCCGTCACTTCTCCTGGCCATCGCTGTCATCGCAGCCCTGGGACCGAGTCACATACACGCGATGCTAGCCATCGGCGCAGTCAATATTCCGGTACTTGCACGCATCACGCACGGGATGGTACTTGGGTTGCGTGAGAAGGATTTCGTGTTGGCGGCACGGGCCATGGGTGCCACTGAACGCCACATCCTGTGGCGCCATGTCTTGCGTAACGCCCTGTCATCCATCCTGGTGCAGAGCGGTATCAGCTTTGCTGGCGCCTTGTTGGCCGACGCGGGGCTGAGCTATCTTGGACTGGGCACGCAGCCTCCGTTGCCAAGCTGGGGGCTCATGTTGGAGGAAGCCCGTACCTACATGGGTCTGGCACCGTGGATGGCAATCTTCCCTGGTCTCGCCATCGCTACAGCCATCCTGGGCTTCAATCTACTGAGTGATGGACTTCGCGACTACCTCGATCCGGACAAGCGGGGATAGCTGGTTCGCATGGATCAACCGCCAATTTAGTGGAAAGTCAATGGGGTCGGACAGCCCCGTCTATCCCATCCTTTTCACGACTCGCGTGGCGAGAGCGGCGGTGAACGTGTCGAGCGTGCACGGGGCATCAGCCAGACCGAGGGCGGCGGCCAGGCGGGCGAGTTGCGGCGGCTCTACGTGTGCGCGAGCCAACAGGTCGCCTTGGGCTAGGATGGTGCCCGCCGGCCCGTCGCCCAGAACCCGACCCCGTGACATCACAACCACCCGCTCGAAGTGTTCGGCGCAAAAGTCGATGTCGTGCGAGATCGTGATCACCGTGCGTCCCTCCGCCTTCAGCGCCTCGACGATGCCCCCGATGCGAGCTAGACCCCGAGCATCCTGGCCGGTCGTAGGCTCGTCCAGAATCACCACTGGCGTCCTCATTGCCAATATGGCTGCCAGTGCCACCAGTTTGCGCTGCGAGATGTGCAAATCGTAAGGGTGATGCCGCGCCTCAGCCTCCAGTCCAACCTGGCTCAAGGCAGCCTCAACACCGCTGCCCACCTCTGCCTCCGATTGGCCCAGGTTGCGCGGCCCAAAAGCCACTTCCGCCCAGACCGTACGCTCAAACAACTGATCATCCGGGTTTTGGAAGGCGTAGCCCACCCGCCTGGCTAGTTGGGCCACCGTATGCTCGCGAGTGTCCCAGTCGCCCAGGTGCACGCGCCCGCGCTCTGGCTTGAGCAAACCATTCAGGTGCTTGGCGAGTGTGGTCTTGCCGGCACCGTTCTCGCCGATAATGGCTATCGCCTCGCCGGACGTGATGGTCAGATTGACCTCGCGTAGAGCGACCACACCGGCCGGATAAGTAAATGATACATCGTGCAATGTGATGTTCATCGAAAAAACTCGATGGCCTGATCCAGCGTCACGGGCAGGGGCTTGCCGGTCGGCACGAGGTCGCGGCTCTGGGCGCGGCGGGCGACCTGGGTGTAGCGGGTTTGCCCAACGCCGTACCGTTCCATGTCAGGAGAAGCGAGTATCTCTCGGGGTGCTCCATCCGCCACGAGCTGCCCATCTGCCAGAACGACGACGCGGTCGGCGAAGACGGCCACCCATTCTAGTTTGTGCTCGGTAAGCACTACCGTGGTATCTCCTGCCTCTGCCAGGGCGCGCAGCACTGCGAACACCTCCCGCGTGCCCACGGGGTCGAGTTGTGAGGTTGGCTCGTCGAGGACCAGAACCCGCGGCCGCATGACGATGACGGAGGCAATGGCCAGCCGCTGCTGCTGGCCGCCGGAAAGAGCGAAGGGTGAACGGTCGGCCAGTTCCGTCAGGCCAGTAAGGGCCAGAACCTCGTCTACACGCGCGAGCATCTCATCGCGGGGCACACCCAGGTTCTCCAGCCCAAAGGCGATCTCTTCACGCACGGTGAAGCGTGCGCCGGTGATCTGATTGAAGGGGTTGGGGAAGACCAACCCGACTTCGCCCGCCAGTTCGGACAGCGGGGTCTGGGACACGGCCTTCCCGGCAACGCGTACTGCGCCTTCCAACGTTCCTCGGTAGAATTGGGGAACGAATCCGGTCAAGGCGTAGCAGAGGGTCGATTTGCCGGCGCCATTCGCCCCGATCACGGCGCAGAACTGTCCTTGGGGGATATACAGGCTGATGCCGGTCAGAGCCGCCTTGGGCGCCCGCGGATAGGTGTAGGTTAGGTTCTCGACGTGGATCACCTCTCACCATCTCATGAGCACTCTGGCTACGAGCACGACAATTGTCGCAACCAACAACACCCATCGCACCGCCGCCTGAGCCGGCGAGTCCGTCAGCACAAGCAGGCTGGTCTTGGGGCCGCGCCGGCCGAAAGCGCGGGCTTCAAGAGCAATAGCCCGTTCCTCAATGTCGACGATGCTACCCAGGACCAGCGGCTGAACGAGAGGCAACAACGCCCGCGCCCGCAGCAGCAGACTTCCTTCCGTCTCCAGTCCCCGTGATCGTTGCGCATCGAGAATAGTGGCTGCCTTGGCCTGGAAACGCGGTACAATCTGAATGGTGGCCAGTATGATGTAGGCGATGCTCGTGGGGATACCGCGTTGAGTAAGGGCGATCATCAGCGCGTCCGGCCGGGTGCTCAGAGTTAGCAGAAGAAAGCTGCTCACGATCAGCAGTATGCGACCCGTGCTCAGCACG
>JBHIAO010000140.1:0-12176 GCA_046758565.1 Anaerolineae bacterium | reverse complement strand
TGGCTTATTCGGATTCACCCCATTGGCGAATCTGTTCTTCGACCTGTTGCCTGTCCGCCGCATCCGGATTCAGTTCGAGGTAGGTCTGCAGCGCCCTGACCGCTTCTCGTCGGTCCCCGTTGGCGGCGTGGGCAAACCCCAGGTGGTAGTAGATCTCGGCGTGACCCGGCTCGATTTCGAGGGCATCTTCAAAGGCCGTGATGGCCTTATCCGGTTCCCCTTGATCGTAGTAGGCAAGCCCTAAATCGTTGTACACCAGCACGGAAGCGGCATCGAAAGCACTGGCGTTCGTGAATTCGATTTGAGCATATTCAAACTGTCCCTGGCCGTGGTAGTCCAATGCCAGACCACGGTGTATCGCAGCGTTATCCAAGTTGATCCGGATGGCCGTCTTGTATTGGGCGATAGCTTCGTCCAGTCTGCCCGCACGATGATAGGCCAGCCCCAGGGCACGATGAACCTGAGGGTGATCAGGATTGAGGCGGATCGCGTCCCGGAATTCGGCAATGGCTTTCT
The DNA here is from genome assembly GCA_046758565.1 of Anaerolineae bacterium. Classification (GTDB taxonomy): domain Bacteria; phylum Chloroflexota; class Anaerolineae; order Epilineales; family JAANWY01; genus JBHIAO01. Next base: position 11,660 of record JBHIAO010000140.1, on the reverse strand, counting down.
CCAGTCTGCCCTCATCCAGGAGAGAAACCCCTAGCCCATAGTGTGCCTCAGCGGCCTCCTTCTGTGCTGTGTCGGGCCCGCGCGTGTTGGTTGCCACGGCGACCGGTGTATGCGTGGACGGTGGAACCGCTGCGCCCGTCGGCGCCAGGGTCCGAGTGGGCGGTGGGACCTGTACGTCCGTCGGGGCCAGGGTCCGAGTGAGTGCTGAAGGAGCGCTTGACGTCGGCATCGGCGTGGACTGGCCGCAGGCAGCCAGCGTGACCGTCAAAGCCAATGCCAGAGCAGTGCAGCCGATGGGTCTCATGTTGAACTTGTCAAAACGCCCTTCAACAGGTTCAGGACTCGTTATCTAAGTGCCTATCCTGAGAACAGCTTGCCGGCCTCCCACGCCGCCGGTCGAGCAGCGAAGCGTATCGAGACCAAGGCGCGGCTCCTGGCAATGCTCGTACGGCCGAAAAACGGCTCACTTGGCCTCAGTACGGCCCTTCGGGCCTACTTGACCAGCGCTCGCTCCCTCATTTGAAAGGTATTGGCTCTAAACCATATCGGCTCTTAAAGCCGGGGGGGTGCGAGGGCCTGGAGAACACCACTCACAATTCTGAGCACCCGCCTGTGTATATGCTTATTGGCCGCCACATATCCGCCTGGAGAGTATATCCAGGGGCCACCCTGTTCATCGCTGACATCCCCGCCTGCTTCCTCGATGATCACCGCTGCCGCTGCCACATCCCACAGGTTGAGGGAGAGGTGATAGTAAGCCTCCAGGTATCCGGCCGCCACGTAACAGAGGCCGAGCGCTGGCGAGCCGAGGGTGCGCAGCGTGATCACCTCACCCAGCATCACCTCGGTCACCCTGATGTGCTCTGCTCTCTTGTCCACGGCCCGCGGCCAGTCGGTCCCCACCACCGCCATCTCCAACTCATCCTCAGTGCTAATCCGCAGGGGTTTGTCGTTCAGAAAGGCGCCATGACGTCTTTGGGCTCGGAACAGATCGTCGTGATAGGGGTCATAGACCACACCCAACAGCGGGTGCACGCCACGGCGCAGGGCAATGGAGATGGCGAAAGGGAACAGGCCACGATGGTAGTTGGTACTGCCGTCGATGGGGTCTATGATCCACTGCAAGCCTTCTTCGACCTCTGGGGTTTCGTTTCCCTCCTCGGTCAGAAAGCTGTGGTTGGGAAACTCCTGGCTGATAACCTCCGTGATCTTGTCCTGAACTTCCACGACACCGTCGGTTACGAAGTCTCGCAGCCCCTTGATTCGCAGCTTTTGCGGCTTGTGGAGGTTGGCCAAAGCAACCTGGCCGGCTTCCCTGGCCGCTCTGATGGCGGTCTCCAGCATGTATCCCTCATCCATGGACTATCTCCCCATGGTGCTCTTCAGCTCTCAGTTCCTCGAACCACAGCGGATGATGTTCCTCGACGTGCTTCCTGGGTACCCGGGTGGTGACCATGGACCTCATCAGTGGCCAGTGCCCAGGCACCAGGACCACAGCCGCCACGTGCAGGAACAGCCAAACCACCAGCACCACACCCGTCACGTCGTGCACGGTAGTCAAGAATTGGCGCCAGGATCCTGGTATGGGATACATGTAGTGAATGGCTTTCATAACCCCTGTAACGACCAGAACGCCGATCAGAACCACAGCCGGCCAATAGGAGACTATTCTCTCCGTGGCCAGATACTTTCCGGCCGGGTTGGGCTCGAGCCCAACAGCGGCCAGGCCGCCGGCCAGTGACTTCCTCAGGCCTTTAGGTAGCGAGATCTTGAAGGCAGCTCCGTCTGGACCAAAAACGCCTAAGTAACCGATAATTATCACCAGCGCCTGGCTCATGTCACCCTTCCTGGGCAGCAGGCCCCGATCCCTAGAGACCAGGTGCAGCGCCAGGTGGTTAAAGGAAGCGAAGAGAACCAGAGCTGCCCCGATGTAGTGTAGACCGTAGAGAGTGACCAGCCTCAGGGGCCGGTCCACCTTGAGGGGGCCCTCCAATTCGGCAATCCGTTCCGTTCCCAGCAACTTCTCTGCCCAATCGAACAACACCCCAGGTAGCATCAGGACCGCCGTGAACCAGAGGAGGACCATGCCAAGGAAGGTGATCCAGTGCATGATCACCACACTACGCTCGTGGCGCGTGACGTCCCCATTGAGGACGTGGCTCTGCCGCCGGCGGGCCATGGCCTGCAACAGCCCCACTGCGATGCCAAACCCCATCAGGAATGGCACGGCCCGGGCGAAGAGCACTCCGTTGGCATAGATGTCGCTTCCACCAAGCCTGGCTGAATTGGTGATTTGTACCCAGTCTCGTGCGCTTTCGTCCCGACGGATGGAGAGAAACACCCCCGCGGTAGCTAGAATCGCGCCGACGAGAAGGATGGCCACCCAACGAACGACTGCTTGTTTAGTCAATTCTGTGATACCCCCTGTATTTGACGGTCTTGGGCCGAGACGTTTGCTCAGTAGCGTCCTGGGTCTCTGCTCTGAGTTCCACCCCCTCCAGCAGCCGGGTCATCAGTTCCCCGTAGGCAGGGCTGTTCACAAACTGTTTGAGAGGAATAACCTGAGCGTCAGGTGCCCTCTGTTGTGCTGTCTCGGCCAATTCCTCGGCGACCAGGATGACGTCCGTATCCTCTGGAAGGTCGTAGAGAGGATGATAGACCACGGATACCTTCAATCCGGCCCGTTGGATCTTCTTCTTCAACTGTTCAGCGCCAACCACCAAGCTGGCAGGCAGTGCGCTCTCGTAGCCGAAGACAATCTTCTTGACAAGTCTGGCCATAGATCTACGCTCAGATGCTCTCCGTTTGCTGAGGCCTCTGATCGAGCCGAAAAGCTCCCGTCGGGAAATCTTGTTGCTCAACGAACGATCGTGTCCTCATTCAGATGCTCTGAAACTCACTTAACGTCTCAAACATTTCACTGTCTGATCGGGGGCTTTCGAGGCAGAGGTGGTCAGATTTCACAATCCCCTGCAAAATGCGGATGTTGACTGGGCACCGCTCAACACAGGCTGGCCCCCCTTCACGCCACCAGCACAGATCACACTTGACATACACATCCTTCTCGGGGTCGTAGGTGATGCGACTGTGCTGACCCAGAATGTCTCCACTGGTGGCTCGTTGTTCGTCGTAGGTGTCGAAGGGACAGGCCGCCTCGCACTTTCCGCAAGCGATGCAGATGTCCTCGTCAATGACGCGAGCATGCGTGTTGGGCTCCACTTTGACCGCATCGACGGGACACACCGGCAGACAGGGCGCCTCGGGACACATCAGACAAGGCTGCTGCAAGAAGGTTCCCCGGTCCGGATAGTGCTTGATGATCTCCGGATGCAGCTCTACCGTTTCGTCGTTGTAGATCCGGATTCTGGGAATGTCTGACAGGCCCTGCTCCCTGTGCACCCGGGAGCAGATGACCTCGCAGGTGAGGCAGCCGATGCACAGAGACGGATCGGGGAAAACAACGCCTTCCGCCACTGGCATGCGGGGGCTCGCTGCTGATTTGAGGAGGTCACCTATGCCAACAAAGGAAGTGGCAGCCACGGCGCCGGCTGCGGCCGCGCGTATGAGAAAATCACGCCGCGATAGCTCCTCACCCACTTGAGCCGCCATATCCTATCCTTCTCTCCTCTCTATGCTGTATCCTCCTACTCTTCTACTGCTGTTACTTGCTCGTCGGGTCTGTGGTTGAGTAGGGCCGCTGTAATCTCTCGTTTGCATTCGTTCAAGGTTCGCCACAACTCGGCGAGTTCGTCCGCGTGGAGCTTCTCGTAGGCCAGAAGCTGCTGCTCAAGTCTCAACAGACGCCTGGCAAGCTCGGCCTGTTGATCCGCCATATGCTCCCTCCTAAGCTGTTCTGCTAGATCGATTAACCACTGCCATGATCTCGGCATCTTTATATAAAATTCTCGGCATTTCGTCCATATTCACGAGGTATCAATCAGCCCTCTGAGAGGGATCAACTTTGTGGCTATCCCCAAACCCAGACAGGAGACCGACCCGAGCGAAGCAGCGGTTTTGGGATAGGCTCTTAGATCAACCCACGCCGCACGGCCTCCACAGCCGCTTGCAAGCGGGTGGTGACGCCGAGCTTTGCGAGGATATCCTGTACCTTTCGCTTTACAGTAATCTCGCTCCAGTAAAGCTCCTCGGCGATCTCCTTGTTGGTGGCCCCGTCAGCAATCAGGCGCAGGATCTTGATTTCATCCTCTAACAGGCCTGATTCCTGACGCATCTTCTCCACTGCCAGGTCCTCGAACTGGCGGAGCAGCTTATCGAGGAGCGCAGGACTGACTCGCCGCTCACCCGCCCCGGCAGCCCGGATGGCATCGGCCAGGACCTCAGCCGAGGCACTCTTCAACAGATAACCATGCACGCCGGCCTGCGCGGCCTCCAGCAGGTAGGCCTCGTCGTCATAGGAGGTCAGGATAATGATGCGCGACTCGGATTGCGTGCGCCGCAGTTGCCGGGCCAGGTCTAGCCCACTCGGGCCGGCCAGGCGGATGTCCAGCAGGACGACGTCCGGCTGCAACCTGGCGACCAACTCCAGGGCAGCCGGGCCGCCCTCCGCTTCCCCCACCACGTGGATGTCCGGGTACTGGGACAGCAGGCTGCGGAGGCCCTGGCGCACGACAGGGTGATCGTCCACCACTAGAACACGTATGCCTCTCACGCTCGCTCACTCCCCTTCTCTCCCAGTCACCAGGGCTGCCACGATGCTTCTCGAGGCAGCATTATAACACCCAGACGCTGCAAATGTCAAGAATCGCTGAGATGGATCATACAGACCGCTGTCCGCGAGGGCCGAGAATTCGAAACGCCGAACCCGCGTTTCCAGACCCATGTTATCTCCTCTGTCACACAAAGCGCCTGTCAACGGTCAATTTCGACCTCCATGCCGCCAGTAGCGCTTTCAAAGATCCGGATGGCCTTTTCCTGCGTGATCCGATTTCATTCGTTTTCTTCAATCACCACGATAACCCCATCCATCACGCCCGGATGAACGCTACAAAAATATGGGTAAACTCCAGGCTCCCTAAAGGTCGCCCGGAACGCAGGACTGCCGATCGCTCCCACGCCGCCATTCTTTGGCCAGCCTGGTTGACCATCCTCCTTGCTGACGATCGTATGCTCGCGGTCTCCAAATGGCACCCATTCGACCGTCGTCCCGACAGTGATGGTCACGACCTGCGGATCAACGTAGTATTCACCCACAGCAACCTGCACGGCGGCCTCAGTCGGGAAAAGGGTGGCCTCTACCGTGGCTGAAGGCGATGAAGTCAGGGTGGCCGTTGGGGGGACCGGCCGGGTCGGCGAGGCCCGGCCCTCGGCTGACCGCGATGGTATTCGGGTTGGCTCAGACGGTGTCAATGTCGCCACCCCACGCGTACAAGCGGAGACCATCAGAAGCACAACCGATAAAGCCAGGCGTTTCAATACAGGTGTGTCAATCATAAATAAGATTAAGTGCAATATGTGACATGATCAGAGGTCAGTCGCGCTGACGCAAGGCTGCGCTCTGGCGTTGTAGCTTCCGAATGCCGGAGATGACTCCTAACATGGACCGGTGAATGACGCTGTTGGTAGCCAGGTATCCCTCCTCGGCGTAAGGCCAGAGGCCCCCATCTATGTCGGTCAGCGTGCCTCCTGCTTCCTCAAGAATCACGGCCGCTGCGGCTACGTCCCAGAGTTTCAGATGATCCAGACCGTAATACGCGTGCAGGCGGCCGGCGGCCACGTAGCACAGGCCGAGGGCGGGGGAACCAAGTACCCGAATATGGAGCACCTCGCCAGCTATGAACCGGGCCAATTGGAAGGCTCTTTTCACTTCGTCTTGACCCCCCGTCCAGTCGGTCCCTACCACGGCCGCTTGAAAAGCATCCTGGCCGTCAGCGAATTGATCCACGTGAATCGGTTGGCCGTTCAGATAAGCGCCACCTCCCAACACAGCCTGGAAGAGTTCATCGCGGCAGGGATCGTAGACCACGCCTACCCGATAGCGGCCGGCCGCACGATAGCCAACACAGATGGCAAACAAAGGGATGCCGTAAAAGAAATTGAGACTCCCGTCCAGCGGGTCTATAATCCATAACGGGTCCGCCTGCTCATCTTGAGGCGCCTCGGTCTCTTCTACCAAAAGATGGTGATCGGGAAACGCCTGGTGGATGACCTCCCCGATGCGCGCCTGGACCTCCAGGACAGCGCCGGCGAGCAGGTCGCGGGGTCCCTTCCACTTTTGATAGCCTGGGTTGCCAAGTCGAGAGCGGGCCAATTGACCGCCGGCTCGGGCCGCGCGTATGGCCGTTTCCAGCAAGTGAGTTTCCTCGCCACTCATTGTTCGCTAACTACCACCGGATGACCAATACGTTTGAAGATCTCTTGAATCTCCTCTACGGTGATAAGTGTGGGATCGTATTGGATGATCATCCCGCTCTCATCGCCGCCTCCACCAAGAATACCCTCATGCTGTGTGACTTCCGCGGTGATAGGGTCTACCTCGTCAGCATCGGAGGGAGGGACTCCACTGGGGTCCCATCGGAAGGAGACTTCAGCGATTGGAGCCGGTGCCTCCGTCGGCGTGGCGGCTGGCGCCTCCGTCGGCGTAGTGGCCGAGACGTCTGTCGGCGCAGCGGCCGGTACCTCTGTCGGCGTTGCAGCCGGTGCTTCCGTCGGCGAGGCCGGCATGGCTGTGACCGACGCGCTCGTCGGTGTATCCGCCCTCCTGCCGCAACTGGCTATAAAGACGACAACCAACAACATCAGGCAATAATTCAAAAGACTCCGGGTCATATACTGTCTCCGTCAGACGAGGTCAAGAACCCTTTTGCAGGCCGGACTCCCGCGCCCGGCGGTCCGGCGGCGTGGGAGCCGCCTCTGTTATACAAAATAGGGCCAGCCGTCCCGCAGAAAATGCACGGTTGGGACCAATGGTCTTGCCCGTTTCATCGTCCCGGAGCACAGTACATTGCTCTCTAGACGACTGGCTCTATTATTGCGTTGAAGCAAGCTAGGCCTATCTCGGTCTTGTGGCGATCAGGCCAGGGTGCTCAACACGGCGCGTTCGGTTAGCGCGATGGCAACGGGCACCTTATAGCTATTATCGCTCAACGGTCGGGCCTCGTTGCGGATGAGAGCCGCGGCTTGCTTGATGGTCGCCTCGACGTCCTTGCCGGCCAGCGCTTCCTCCACCACCGTCGCCCGCCAGGGCGTCGGTGCCACGCCGCCCAGCACGATTCGCCCATCCTGCCACACGCCATCCTCAACGGTGGCCACCACGGCCACGCTGACAACCGCGAAGTCGTACACCTGCCGGTCCTTGAGTTTGATCCAGGCCGTCCTGGTGTTGGGCGCCAGCGCCGGGACCCGCACGTCCACCATTAACTCGTTGGGCTGCAGGATGTTCTCCCGCAGCACGTCCTCGCGCGGGCCGATGAAGTAGTCGTCGAAGGCCACCTCCCGTCTCCCCGAGGGCCCGGCGATCGTGGCCGAGGCGTTCAGCGCCAGCAGCGCGGTGGCCGAGTCGGACGGATGCACGATGTAGCACAGCTCGCCCTCGATGATGCAGTTGTAGCGGTTGTCTCCCGTCACAGCGAAGCAGAAGTCGCCGCCCTTCTTGTAACAGTCGAAGCCGGAGCCGCGCAAGAACCAGCAGCGCGGCCGCTGGTTGATGTTCCCGCCCAGCGTGCCGAAGTTGCGGATCATGACCGAGGCCACGCTGTCCACGGCCTCCCACAGGACCGGCCAGCCCTCGTGGATCTCCGATGACTCAACGATGTCCGTGAGAGTGGTGGCAGTCCCGATCGTCGCTCCGCCGTTCGCCAGTGTGATGCCGTGCAAGTCTGGGATGGTGGTGATGTCAATCAGCGCCTCGGGATAAGGCATCCCCGGGCCCTGAACCCAGTCCTTCATGATACCCGTCACCAGATCGCTGCCGCCCGCTACCACCTTCGCCGTCGGTCCATACTTGTCCAGGAGTGCGACCGCTTCCTCGACGGTCGTCGCGTCGTACAGTTCGAAGGATTTCATCTATAGTCTCCTTTACTCAGCCTGTCCTAGACGGCCCCCAAGGCGGTCAGGATCTTGTCGCGGGAAATCGGCAGGCTTTCGACCCATACGCCGATGGCGTTGTAGACGGCATTGATGATGGTCGGGGCCGGGACGGCGATGGGCGGTTCGCCTATGCCGTGGGCGCCGTACACCCCATACTCCTTGGGGCGTTCCACCATGATCACGTCAATGCTGCGCGGGACGTCACGGATGCTTATCATCTTGTACTCCAGGATGTTGTCGGTGAGCGGCAACCCGGTCGCCTGGTCGATAAACAACCCCTCGAAGAGCGTATGGCTGAGGGCCATGGTGACCCCGCCCTGGATCTGTTGCTCAACAGCCTGCGGGTTCAACGCGCGGCCGATGTCGTGGGCGGCCACGTAGTTGAGGACCGTGACCGTCCCGGTCGCCGTGTCCACCTCGACCTCGGCGGCATGGGCTGCGAAGGCCAGCCGCGTCCAGTCCGGCGGATGGAAGTGAGCCCCCCGCCCGATGACCGGAGACCTCGGGACTACGGCCCCCACAGCGTCCGCCACCTCCATCTGGATTTCCGGATCTTCCTTGAAGAAGACAGAGCCGTCCCGGATGTCGAGCTCCTCCGGGGTGACTTTCTCTAGCACTTCGTCGGCCACGAATTTCTCGGCAGCCCCCTCCAACAGTTGGCGCTTGGCGTCCATGGCGGCCTCATAAACACCCCAGCCACCGCTGTTAGTCATCCGGCTGCCAAAGGTGCCGCCGGTGTTGGGGGTGACGTCGGTGTCTACCTCGAGCGAGATGGACGTCTGCTCATAGGGGATGCCGAGCGTCTCGGCGGCGATCATGCGCATCAGCGTCCGCTGCCCACAGCCGATGTCGTTGGCGGCCGATTGGACGGTGAGCGTGCCGTCCGTGTGCACTATAACGCCGCCGGTGGATGGGTGGCTGCCCCCGCCGTGGCTACAGGTGTGAGCCGCCATGCCAATGCCGTGGAACACGCCGGGCCGGACCTCCTCGGCCCCGGGCGCGTGCCACTTCCGCGCCCAGCCGATGCGATCGGTCGCCTGGGTGATGCAGTCGCGGAGGCCAGGGTTGCTGTAGGGCCGCTCCGTATCCGGGTGACCCTCCTCATTGATGTTCTGGAGACGGATATCCAGCGGGTTCATGCCGATGGCGTAGGCTGCCTTATCCACGAGGGTCTCTTGCGCCTGGGTTGCATACGGGTGGCTGACGCACCGAAAGGTGCCGGCCCTGAAGCTGTTGGTCCAAACGCCAACCGCCTCAAGGCCCAGGTTGGGGATCGTGTAGAGGGTCTGCAGGCCAATCCAGGCACCGGTAGACCAACTGCGGGTCGCAGCCCCCGCGTCGGATATGGTCTTGAAGGTCGCGGCGACGAAGGTGCCGTCCTTCTTGACCCCCAGCTTCGCCTCGGTGCGCTCCGCCGCACGGACGGTACGGAAGACGAAGTCCTCGGATCGTGTCATCACCGCCTTCACCGGCCGGCCGGTCAGCTTGGCCAGGATGGCTGCGTGGACCTCGCCTACATCCATATTCCTGTGAGAGCCGTAGGAAGCGCCCACGTAGCCGAGTTGGATGCCCCGCACCTGGTTCGACCGCAGATTGAGGGGCCGAGCTATGCGGTCGCGCTCAGCGTGGGTATACCGGGGCTGCCAGATAAAATTGAGGCGCTCATTCTCCCACCAGAACAGGCCGCTGGTTAATTCTAAGGGCGCGTTCTGCTCGGTTGAACGGGTGGTGGTGCCTTCCACCACTGCGTCGGCCTCGGCAAAACCCGCTTCCGGGTCGCCGCGCACCTGCTCTCGGATGTCAACGATGGTGCCGTCGTACTTATTATCCCACTGCTTGGGTGTGCTGGGGAGCATGCCCTCCATGAAATCGAGGACGGCCGGCAGGACCTCATACTCCACCTCGATCAGTTGGATGGCCTCGTCGGCGATGTGCTCCGTCTCCGCGGCCACCACGGCGACGGGCTGTCCCACCTGATTGATTTCCTCGGAGAATAGGTAGCGGGGTGTGGGACCTGGAGACCACCCGAACTGGGCGATCCTCGATTCCCGGTACTCCTCGGGAAGGTTGAAGCGGTGCAACACCGCTACCACGCCAGGCAGCGCTTCGGCCTGGCTGGCGTCAACGGCTTTGACGAGGGCGCGAGGGTGAGGGCTGCGCAGGGTCTTCATGAATAGCATGTTGGGCAAGACCTTGTTCACCGAGTACTCGGCTGTCCCGTTGTAGATTGCCTGCCATTGCACGAATTCGTGATCCTTACCCACGACGGAGAGTTCCTCGGCCGCCAACGATGGGTTAGGGGCAACCCCCCTGCTCGTGCCGATGCCCGCGTAGCGGGCCAACTTGTCCTGGTTGGCGGCGATGAAGGCCTCTGCCAGTTCAGGGAATTCTCCTGTCAGCTCATCCCAATCCGGGCTTGCGAGCAGTTCGCGCCACTGGTCGTTGGTGAGTCGCGCCGCGTAAGCTGGCTCCTGCACGGCGCGCCATACATCCACATGTTCCTTGATAGCCATTTTCCATAGCCTCCTTACCTGTTAACCCACCCTCAGGCTGAAGCCCGCATTGCCTCGGCGGCAGCGAAGACCGAGTCGAAGACCTTGGTGTAGTTACCGCAGCGGCAGATGTTGCCTTCCAGCGCCCTGCGGACATCGTGTTCGGTGGGGTTCAGATTCTGCGAAAGCAGGGCGTAGGTAGACATGACGAAGCCCCGACTGCAAATGGCGCACTGAGAGCCAAATTCCTCCATGAAAGCCCTCTGAATGGGATGCAGGTCCTCCACTCCGTCGCCCGTAGTAATACCGTTGACGGTCACGATCTCCTGGCCCCGCCCCAGGCGGGCGGAGAGGATTGTGCAGCCATTGACGGAGCGACCGTCAACTAACACCCCGCAGGCGCCACACTGCGCCCGATCGCAGCCCAGGCTCGTCCGACTCCCTAGCCCCAGCTTATTGGTCATGGTCTCCCAAAGGCTCTCGCGCACATCTACGACCACTTCGTAGGCCTTCCCATCTATGTTCAGGGTGACGGCACGCATGGTCGGCGGGAGCACCTCCGCCGGGACTTCTACCACCTCCCCCGGCACCTCGACGATTTTCTCGACTTCCTTGATGACCTCGACGGTCTCAGGGGGTGCGCCCGGAGCGGAGGGCCGACGGCCGGCCACGCCCGCGCCGGCGGCTACGCCGACGACGGCGCCGGCTCCGGCTCCGACCAGGAAATCTCTCCGCGTGATGAGGGTTCCCTCTTCCTTCAGTTCCTCTTTCTCGGATACCTCTTCCGAAGGCACCTTCTTCTCATCATCCATAACGATTCATCCCTCCTTATTTATGAGTTCCCCCAGGGGGGACCTTTGCAGAACCCGGCGCAGCAATCTCTCGTTGAGGCTCGTTTCTACCCTCCTTTCCTTCCTCCCTCTTGGGTTGGCTTCTGTAGCTCGACCAGACGTTAACCAAAGCGGAGAAAAGCACTCATGAATTGAACAGTGTCGGAAGCAAGTATGGAGACTGGTACGCGTGGTTTCCTTGCAGCCGAGGCCAGGGTGCATGTCACCCATCCATCGGCCAAAGGACTGCCCCTCCCCTTGGCGGCCACTACACTACTATTATTGTGCCCAA
>JBHIAO010000139.1:0-12232 GCA_046758565.1 Anaerolineae bacterium | reverse complement strand
GTCCGTCGGCCTCACGGTGGGTGTGAACGTGTGGGTCGGTGTCCTTGTCGGTGTGTCCGTCGGCGTCGCCGTCGGTGTCTCGGTGGCCGTGGCACTGGGGGTGAGCGTGTTGGTCGGTGTGGGAGTCCCGGTGGCCGTCGCCGTTGCGGTCGGCGTGTTTGTTGGCTTCGTATTCAATGTGACAGTTGGTGTCGCCGTAGGAGGAACGGCTGGAGCAGCCGGCTCACCCGTCGGGGACCGTGTCATCGTCAGGGTCACGGATGGCCTATTGTTTGCACTCACTGACTCGGGCAGACCAGTGAAAAACCAGGTACCTGCGAGGGTAAACCCGAGGGCGGTGAACAGCAAGGCCCCCAGGACGCTGAAGGCTGCCAGTCGAAGTCGATGGCTTAAGTGACCATCTTGCTCCTTCGAGTGGATTCTCGAGACGGATTCACCCGGCGACACGCTATTCGAATGCACTGTCTTGTCAGTTGCCGAATCGAGCGGGCCACTGACATCGGCGGTAAATGAAGGGCCCGATCCGGAGGTATGAACGGTCTCGACATCCGCGTTGGCCAGCGGTGCATCGGGGTCAACCTCAGGTATGTCGAAGATGAGCCCGTCAGGGGCTCGGGAGTAGAGCACCGGAGAAGCCCATTCGACAGTGTTCTTCAGCGAAAGGTTGATGGCTTTACGCGCTTCCGCCACGGCCGCGTCGATAGGAAAACCGTCAGCCAGCGCACTGTACAACTCACGCGCGAAGATAATCGCAGCCTCGTCGGTCACCTCAAACTGATTGGCGACGACGCCGGCGATTCCCTCATGCACGAGCGACTCCGAGATGCCAGGATAGGCTTTTAGCGGATCGTGCTCACGATCCCAACCCCGTGCGCCGTTGCAGGCATTCAGCACAACCAGGCGCAGTGTAAGCACATCACCAAAGAGATGGCGAAGCTGTTCCCCATGCATGCGCCGGCCCTCCCCATGCTCATCCTCGAACACGAGGACACCCGTCTCCCGCTCCTCAAAATAGTCGCCGTGGCCGATGAAATGGAGAATGTGCACCGGGTTTTCGCGCAGCCGATCCTGCAAGGCAGGCACCGTAGCGTTGGGCAAGAAGTCGACTTGCACCAGGTCCTTGCTAATAAGGTCACCTAACGCCAAACGAATGCGGTGGGTCTCGCGCGCGACATTCAGCGGCGCATAGTCGGATGGGCTGGCAATCACGACCAGCAAGTGCAGGGGAGGTGTCAGCTTCAGCGGAGGCAGTGGCGATTCCAGCTCCACGTACCGCACCAACGGCGTGCGAGCTGATAACGCCACAAACCGACGTGCCGCCTTGTCGTAGAGAAACTCCCAAGGCAGATCGATCAGTTCGCCGGGCTCGATACGGAGTTTAATCCGCAGCCCTTTGTTCTGGCTCAATGCCAGATTGCGGCTGCTCCCGTAGGCCGCCCGAACGGCACCTCGAAACAGTGCGTCAAACAGATCGCTGCCAAAAGCCTTTAGTTCGCGCAGCTCCGATGACAGCGCGGCACGTGTGCGCTGGCGAGAGCGGAGCATCGCCAGCTCAACGAGGGTCTTGATATCCTTTAATCGTCTGGGGCCAAAGGGCAGGGAAAATGTCCCATTGGCCTCACCGGCTGGTGATCGAACCACCCAGATAGGATACGACTCCCCATCGCCGCGGCCAATGCGCAATTCGAAATCCTCGAATTGAACTCGCCCCATGATGATGTCCTAAGCTTGTGCAGTTAAGGTACATGGCAGGTAGTGAGTCATTGCGGGTAAGCCGGCGCCTAGCAGTTTGTCGGAGAACCGGGTCAGGGGACCCGGGCTGTCCATATATTGTGGTGAGCTCGGGTCCCCTGACCCGATATGTGGCATCCTAGACCATTGGAAGTGCTTTCTCCGACAAACTGCTAGCCGCAAGAATAGCGAAAAACGCCGCTATTTCAGTTTCTACGACGCATAACCCCCCCGTTCGATGCGCGGTCCTCAACACCTCTGACATCGCCTTACCAGCGTGGTTCCTGTCGCAGCACTCGCACGTGCTTCCACTCCAGGTAGCTATCCAGGCCGGGCTCGCCCAGTTCGTGACCCAGGCCGCTGGCCTTCCACCCACCCCATGGACCACGGATATCCGTGATGTCATTGATGTTGATGCCAACACCCCCCGCTTCTAATCGCTCGGCGGCATACATGGCCGTGTCCAGATCGCGGGTGAAGACAAACGCTGCAAGGCCGTACGGTGAGTCGTTCGCCATGTTAATGCCCTCACTCAGCGTGTCGAAGGTGGCAATAGGCGCCACTGGCCCGAAGGTCTCCTCCTGCATCACGCGCATGCCAGGCGTTGCGTTAGCCAGCACAGTGGGCAGGTAGAAAAAGCCTCTGGAAAACTCTGGGCCGGCCGGCTCTTGGCCTCCAGTCAGGACCGTTGCTCCCTTGTCTATGGCATCGGCCACGTGTTCGCGTACCTTCTGGCGACCTTCCTCGTTGATCATGGGCCCCATGTCGGCATCAGGGACGGTCAGGCCGTCGGCTACCCGCAGCTTGCTGGCCGCCTCAGCGAAACGTTCCGTGAAGGCATCCGCGATAGCCTGCTGCACGAAGATGCGGTTCACGCTGATGCAAATTTGCCCGGTGTGTGAGAAACTGCGGCGCAAGGCTTGCGCTACGGCCAGGTCCAAATCGGCGTCGCGGCAGACGATGAAGGGCGCACTACCCCCCAGTTCCAGCGTGACACGCTTGAGTCGTTTGCCGGCCTCCTGGGCAATCCACTGGCCGGTTTCTGTGGAGCCGGTGAAGGCGATCTTGCGGCTAAGGGGGTTGGTGACCAGCTCCGCCCCCACCTCGCTGCCCGGGCCGGTAACGATATTGATCATACCCCGTGGCAGGCCGGCGTCCTGGAAGCAGCGCAGGAATTCGATCGCCGCGAGGGGCGCTTCGACGGGCGGCTTGACTACCACCGTGCAGCCGACGGCCAGGGCCGGCCCCACCTTCCAGGCCAGCAGGTCCACCGGGAAGTTCCAGGGCGTGATTGCTGCAACCACGCCGATGGGCTGCTTCAGCGTGAAGCTGTGCGTTGTTCCTGCATCGCCCTCGAAGTGTTTGCCGTAGAGCCGGCGTCCTTCTTCAGCGTAGTAGTCAATCACATCGGCGGAGAAGTGCAGTTCCTTGCGTGAGTCTTGCAGGGGTTTGCCCTGTTCGCGGGTGAGCAGCACGGCGATGTCCTCCAGGCGTTGGCGGAAGAGCACCATGGCCTGGTGGAGCAACTCCGCGCGCTGGCGGGCAGGCGTGTGTGCCCAACCGGGGAACGCCTTGTGGGCGGCTTGTAGCGCCGCCCGCGTCTCGTCTCTGCCGGCCAAAGCACAGCGAGCCACCACCTCACCGTTGGCCGGGTTCGTCACGTTAAAGCTCTCGCCGCTCTGACTGGGTTGCCATTCTCCGTTAATCAGCAGCTCATAATTCTCATTCATCGTCTCCCTCCGCAGCGCGCTATCGCGAGTGAATGTTCAACCTTCGAGCTGAAATGTCACTAGCCCACCTAACGCAGCTTCTACCAGCCGCCGATCCAGATTCGCACGCCTATTCTGGTCCATGAATTCGGGCGGAGGTCCAGCTTTGACTGTGACCAGACACATCGTGGCGACCGCCAGCCCTAGCACGCGTCCAGCAACAAAGAGTAACGCGCTTTCCATATCGAGGCTGAGGACGCCAGCACGCCGGAGGGGCTTCCAGTCTGGCGACGGGTGATCGGCGACTAGACTTGGCGCCATATCCGGATAGAAAGCGTCGTACGTGGCACTCACGCCCAGTTGAACTTCCAGACCAGCCATACGCCCACTCTTGTTCAGCGCCTGCACCAGTTTCCAATCGGGCACAGCCGGGAACTGAATCGGCAGATAGCGCAGCGAGGTCCCTTCGTAACGCACCGCTCCAGTGGGAACCACCAGCGTCCCCATGGGTGCACTTATGCCCATCATCGTGCCTACTCGGACCACTGCCCGTGCTCCCACCTGTTTCAGTTCCTCCAGCGCGATGGCCGTGGAGGGTGCGCCGATGCCGGCTGACACCGCCGACACCCGACAGTCCTTGTAGACACCGGTTATGATGCTGTACTCCCGATTGCGCGATACCACGCGAGCATCATCTAGCAGCGAGCCGATGCGATCAACGCGGGCAGGATCACCCGAGAGCAGCACCCGTGAGCCCACATCGCCCGGGGAACACCTTAAGTACAGCGTAGAAGTCATTGAGGATCCTTAGTCGAGCAAGGTTGGCAGTGGCTCTCCAAAATGCTCAAGATAGCGGCTCGCCAAACTGGTCCAGTCGGGAAGGTTGGTCTGGCAGCCCACCTTTTCAACGACAAACGAGGCCAACGTCGCTCCCATACGACCGCATACGTGCGAGGGGAATCCTCGCAGCCACCCAGCCAGAAAGCCCGTCGTGTAACCATCGCCCGCGCCGGTCGGATCCACGACCCCTGGGCCGGGACAGGCCTGGCGCGGCTCAACGACAGGCACTTCGTGTTCACCGTCGGCATCGATGACGAGACTGCCTGCTGTGCCACAGGTGATCACAATCAACTGCACGTCATCACGGAGCAGCCGGCGCGCATGGGCCACTTCAAGCTCCTCAGCCAGGTAGTTCGCTTCGACTCGATTCATAATTAGCAGCGTGCTCTTGCGCGCAAGCCGGTCGAGTTGCTCCGGTGGGTACGAGTACACGTCGGACTTGAGTTGCCAAATGAGTGGCACGCCGGCCTCCAACACGCGATCGACGAAGGCGCGATTGTAGTGCGGAGCGCCGACGGTCAGTAAGGCCGTCCGGGAACGAGAGAGGTTTTTGAGCACCAGCTCACCTTGCCAGGCGTCCGAGGCGCCAGGGTGGAAGAAGTTCTGATAGTCACCATCGGGGTTGATGAACAGACGGCTTTGCGACGTAGCTGCGTCCGGCCAGACTTGCACGTCGGCAGTATCTACACCACGTTCTGCCAGGTAGCGCGTGTACGCCCGGCCTGCGGGATCATCCCCCACGACCATTGCCACGCCTGCGCAGAGCCCCAGACGCGCCAGGCCGACTGCCACGTTGGCTCCACACCCGCCAAACGTGTATCCCTCTGGCAACTGATATACGATGGCTGTCTCGTCCAGGCCGGGGCTGCGAGATACCCGGAAAATGTAGTCGAGGCTCGGATAGCCGGTGGCGAGCACATCGAGCCACACCGGACCGTTTGTCTGTGTACTCATCTCCCACCAGGTGGCGTAAGCGTTCAGCCATATAGATGTCAGTGAACGGTAAACAGTAACCAGTGAACAGTTATCAGTAGTTAGCTTGACATTGTTAGATTACAGGCCAAATGTCATTGCGAGGAGCGGAGCGACGAAGCAATCCCCACCGTTGACAGCAATTGAAGGCAGGAGATTGCTTCGCTCGGCTCGCAATGACATAATGTAACAATGTCGAGTTAGTGCCTGTTCACTGTTCACTGGTTACTGACCACTGAGCTCGGCGCAGTGACATCAGCGTCAGGACGACGACCACGATCAGATAAGGCAGCATCTGAGGTAACTGAGGTGGCAAGCCGCTGGATGCTTGCAGCCTGAACTGGACGGCCTCAAACAAGCCAAACAACAGACAGGCGATGGCTGTCAGGCCAGGGCGCGCTGCACCAAAGAAGACCGCCGCCAGCGCAATGAATCCGCGCCCGTTGGTCATGTTGTCGGTGAACAGCGTCAGGTCGCCCACCGACAATTGTGCGCCGGCCAGACCACACAGGGCGCCACCGGTTAGGAGCGCAACGTACTGCACCATCCTGACACGGATGCCGGCTGTCTCAGCCGCTTGCTTGTGCTCACCCACGGCACGAATGTGGACTCCAATGGGCGTTCGGTAGAGGAAGACGCTGGTCAGGAACACCGCCAGCCACGAAACATACACCAGCGGGGTATATCCGGAGAGCACCTTGCCCAGGACTGGGATCTGGGCAAGCAGCGGAATCGTGACTGTCGGCAGGCCAATCAGATTGTCTGGGGCGTAGGCACCGCGTGCGTCGAACAGCACCACCAACAAGTAGGCTGTCAGGCCAAGTGCCAAGATATCAACTGCCAGCCCGGCCACGATTAAATTGGCCTTGAGATCAATTACGAACAGAGCGAACAACGCCGCGACCGCCACTGCAAATATCATTGCTGCCACCACGCCCAGCCATGCGCTGCCAAGCTGCGCGCCGACCACCACTGCCACAAACGCGCCAAACAGCATCAAGCCCTCAAGCGCGATGTTCAGCAGATTGACTTGCTGGCTCAGCACGCCGGCCATGCCCGCCAGAATGAGTGGCGTGCTCATGCGCAACGTCGCAAACAATATGTTGGTCAAGGTCTCCATGACATCGCCTCCTCGCGAACCCTCACCGACTAAGCCGTGCTAGCCCCGATAGCCTATTGAGCGAGGTGAGGGCTCGCGACCGCAGCCAGGCCAAGCTGAACTCGATCGCCACGAAGAAGATGATGGTAGCCTCCAGCACACGAATCAGGTCGCGCGGCACGTCGGTAAAAAGCTCCATCGTCGAGCCGCCGTTGCGCAAGACTCCAAACAGCAGTGCGGCCAGAAAAGTGCCCAACGGCGTGTTACGGCCCAGAAGCGCAATGGCGATGCCATCGAAACCGAAACCGGGGGAGAAGTTGGCCACAAAGCGATAGTGGACACCCAACGCCTGTCCTGCTCCAGCGATGCCACCCAGCGCACCGCTGATAAACATCACTTTCTCAATGACGCCGGCGGCCGGCATGCCGGACCAGCGCGCAAAGAGCGGGTTATCGCCCATCGCTCGTAGCTCGAAGCCCAATGTCGTGTGCCGAAACACGAAAATCATGATCGCTGTGACAACGAGTGCGATCATAAAACTGACGTTAAGCTGGGATGGAGGTGCCAGCCGGACCAGCCGCGCACCTTCAGCCACCTTCTCCGACATCGCGTTCGCCAGACCTGGCACGCGAAAGGGGTAGTTAACCAGATAGCTGGTGAACAGGATCGCCACGTAGTTCAGCATGATGGTGGTGACGATCTCGTCTACCTTTAGGCGCGCCCGCAGCATCCCAGGGACATAGCACCACAGGCCACCCATAATCGCCGCCAGGATGAAGCACAGCGATATCAGGATCAGAGCCGGCAATGTAACGAAGGTGAACCCTGCCCAGGCAGCTACGAAAGCCCCCAGGTACAGTGAGCCTTCTACGCCTACGTTGAAGACCCCGGCCCGGAAGGCAATCGCCGCGCCCAGGCCGGTGAAAATGAGCGGCGTCGCGGCCAGCAGCGTATTGGCGATAGCCGTCCTATTGCCCAAAGCCGATGAGAACAGCGTGGTGTATGCTTCTATGGCATCCTTACCCGACAGTCGCATCACCAACGCACCCATGAGAAATGCGATCAGCAGCGTCAGCGACGCTTGTAACATAGCTCTTGCGACGGTCTTCCCAGTTGCCAGTCGAGTCAAGATGGGACTCCTCGGGTGTCAGTGATCACTGATCACTGAATACTGTTCACTGATCACTGGTCAGTGCCGGCCATCAGCAAGCCCAGTCGTTCATAAGTGACCTCTTCGGGCGACAGTTCACCGACGATCCGCCCCTCGAAGATCACCAGAATGCGGTCGGACAGAGCAAGTATCTCATCCAGATCGGCCGAGATGAGCAGCACCGCCACGCCTTCGCGCCGCATTCTCAAGATCTCTTCACGCACGAACTGGGCGGCGGCAATGTCTAGCCCGCGCGTGGGGTGCGCGGCAACGAGCGCTACAGGCCGTCTGGCGAGCTCGCGTGCGACCACGACCTTTTGCGCGTTGCCGCCGGAGAGTGTCTCGGCCAGAGCCATCTCGCTATCGGCACGCACGTCGAAGCGTTCGATGAGCTGGCGGGCAAAGGCGGCGATAGTCGAGTAGTTGAGGATGCTCCAGCGTGACAGCGGCGACTGATAGTAGCGAGTGGCAACCAGGTTCTCCGCGACGGTGCCCGTCAAGTTGAGGCCTTGTCTACTGCGGTCTTCAGGTATGATCGCTAAGCCGACCTCGCGGCGTTGGCGGGCTGAGGCGTGTGACAGGTCGTGGCCGTCCAACACGCTGCGCCCCTCACTGGGCCGCAGCCCGGCCAGGGTCTCCAATAGCTCACTCTGGCCGTTGCCTTCCACCCCGGCCAAGCCCACGACTTCCCCCTGACGCACCGAGAAGCTAATACCCCGCACAGCCGGCAAGCCCCGATCGTCGCGCGCGTATAGATCATCAACCAGCAACTTGTCGGGACCAAACTCGGCTTTCGGCCGGCGCTTCACGATTTGCACTTCACGTCCCACCATCAATCGAGCAATCTCAGCCTCACTGCTAGACGCGATCTCGACAGTCCCCGTCACTTCCCCACGCCGCAACACCGTCGCTCGCTGACAGGCGTGCATGACCTCACCCAGCTTGTGCGTTATAAAGATGACGGTGTGACCCTTTTCGGTCAGGCGTGCCAGCACCTCGAACAGGGCCACCACTTCTTGCGGCGTCAAAACGGCTGTTGGCTCGTCAAGGATGAGCAACTGAGCTTCCCGGTACAGCAACTTCAGGATTTCCACGCGCTGCTGCACGCCGACCGAAAGATCGGCGACGGGCACGTCAGGGTCCACGTGTAACCCGAACTGCTCGGAAAGTCCGTGCACGCGTGCACGCATCGCTTCCTCGTCTACGAACAAGCTGCGCGTGGGCTCATGTCCCAAGGCGATGTTCTCGGCGACGGTGAGGGAGGGTACCAACTGAAACTCCTGGTGCACCATGCCGATGCCCAATCGGATGGCCGTCTGCGGGTTGGGGATGCTCGCCTCCTGGCCGTCAAGAGTGATACGGCCGGCATCGGCCGTGTACATGCCGTACAGGATACGCATCAAGGTGGTCTTGCCGGCCCCGTTCTCGCCCACCAGCCCATGGATCTCACCACGCTCCACCGAGAAGTCCACACTCCTGTTGGCGACAACACCCGGAAAAGTTTTGGTGATGCCCCGCATTTCGAGATACGGCATGCTGCCCGATCCTCAGTTGCAGATTTGTACCGAGCCTAGTCGAAGTAAGGGATGGAGACAAGCCTACGATAGTCTGGTGGTCTGGTAGTCAGGTGGTCCGGTGAAACAGGCCGGACCACCTGCCGACTACTCAGCCCCGGACTAAGAGACCATTAGACTATCCGACTACCAGACTAACGGACTACTCTTTGGTGATATCCGTGACCTCGATATCGCCGCTTTCGATCATCTGGCGGAGCTCAGCCACTTTATCGACGTATTCCTGTGGAATCTCATCCTTGGTATACTGCATCGGGCTGATGCCCACGCCATCCTCGATAAGCCCGTATTCAAGCGTCGTGCCGCCCTTCAGTTCGCCGGCCACAAGTTTGGCGATGACGTCGTAGACGGCGTTATCGGTGCGCTTGAGCATGCTGGTGAGGATATAGCCGGGCTTGATGTAGTCCTGGTCAGCGTCCACGCCAATGGCGTAGCGGCTGGCCTCCTCAGCGGCTTCGAAGACGCCCTCACCGGTGCCTCCCGCCACCTGGTAGACGACGTCTGCATGCTGCTCGTACATCGCCAGGGTCAGTTCCTTGCCCTTGGCGGGGTCCCCGAACGATTCAGAGTACGACGTCAGTACCTTTACTTCGGGGTCGATGTAGTGTGCACCCTCTTCGTAACCCACGAGAAACTTGTCGATGCCAGCGGACTTCGTGCCACCGATAACACCGATGACCTTTTCAGGATTGACTTTGGGATTATCCGCCATCTGGGTGACCATGGCGGCAAGTGCGCCGGCCAGGAACGAGCCCTCATGTTCCTTGAAGAGCACAGAGACCACATTCGGCTGGTCAACCACGATGTTGATGATAGAGAAGAGGGTGTCGGGATAATCGGGTGCGACGCGGTCAAGCGGGTCGAAGTGAGTGTATTCCAGCGTGACCACCAGGTCGAAGCCACTCTCGGCAGCGGTGCGTAGAAGTTGCTCGCCTTCGCCCACCGGATCGGCCGACTCGATGGCTTTGACCTCAACGTCGAAGTTCTCAGCGGCTCTCTGTAGACCTGCGTACCCCAGGTCGTTATAGGAGCGGTCGCCCAGACCACCTTGTGCGATGATCAGTGCCACTCTGGGCTGTTCTTCTGTGACAGCTTCCTCCTCGGCAGGTGCCACTTCCTCGGCGGCTGGTGGCTGCGCTGGAATAGGTTGGCCGGCGCAGGACGTTAGCCAGACGACCACAATCAATAACAAGCTGAGCGTGAGAAGGTGTTTCCACATATCTCTCCTCCTGATGTGTTATTCTTGGGATGAAGGGAACTTTCTAGCGCGGTGCTGTCGCCGACAAATAGAATCACCTCCTTCGAGTTAACGCTTGAGGCGGATCGTGTAGCGATAGAGATCGGCGCGATAGGTAGCGATCACGAATTCGACAGGCTTGTTTGCATCATTCACCATTGTCCGAGTCACCTGTAGGAGAGGGGCACCTGGTGTGACGTTGAGCAAGCGACCCATCTCCCCTGTGGCCGCTACAGCTTCGATGACCTCTTCGCCTTCTGATAGCCTGACCCCATGAGTCTCCAGAAGCCGGTAGAGAGAGCCGGTCTCTTCCAAGGCATCGCGCGTGATCTCGACGTCGCGCAGGTATGCATCATGAACCCCCACTGCTCGTCCATCAGCCAGGCGCAGACGTTTGATGCGCAATACCTCTTGGCCCGATCTGACGTCCAGTGCGAGCGCTACGTTGGTCCCAGCAGGTACAGACTCAAATACCAGTATCTTGGCCTGGGGCTCGAGCCTCCGTGCAAGCATGTCCTCGGAGAAACTGCTCAGACGCGTCAGTGGATGCAACATGTGCTGTGGCGCGACGAAGGTGCCCCGGCCTTGCTGCCGGTAGACCAGACCCTGGTTGACCAGTTCGTTCATCGCCTGCCGTACGGTCATGGGGCTGATGTTGTGACGCTCGGCCAGTTCGTTCTCAGAGGGAAGTCGGTCATGCGGGCCCAACTCACCCTTGAGTATGAGTTGCTTGATGTGCTCCTGGAGCTGGTGATAGATGGGGATTGGGCTCTGCTTGTTGATCGCAAACTGGGAGGCATCCATCATGCCACCTTCCTCGCCACGCTACTCGAACGTGCCTATATAGGACTAGTTCTCTAGTGGACTTAGTATACAACAGAGATAGTGCATTGTCAACGGGCAGCGTAGCAGACATGCTCCGGAGAAGTCATCTCTGGGGCATTGCGCGGAATCACATGGATTATTCAGTTGGTGGAGTCCCACATCCCGTGAGGATGTCGACATTGGTTGAGAAGAGAGCGAGCGCCTCGTCGAAAGGCTCGACCCGACCCATGTAGCGGTCGATGTCCTCCAAGCTAGCTTCATGGAGGTGTGCGTAGTTGGAGCCAACAGCCTCACGTGGGACGATGACATCGTAGCCGTAGCCCAAGGCGTCCTGGGCGGTGGCTCGCACGCAAACGTGGGTCTTGACGCCTACAATGACGATACGCGTGACACCGGCCTCGCGGAGCAGCAAGTCCAGGTCAGTGGCGAAGAATCCGCTGTATCGGCGTTTCCTGACGATGTACTCAGCTCCTTCGCGGACGTCCACGCCGGCAGCCGGTTCGGCGTCGAAGTCGCCGAGGAAACAGTGTTCAGGCAGCTTTTTCCACTCAAAATCGGTGCTGGGGCCGCGCTGATGACCTTCCATCACGTGGAAGATAGGCGCATTGGCCTGGCGTGCGGCTTTCAGCAATACGAGTATACGTTTCAGGATAGGATCATAGACGTCGTGGTAGTTACGCCCCTTCGGGTGAAAGAAGTCGTTTATCACGTCAATCAGCATGAGTGCTGTGGTCAAGTCAACCCTCCCAGGTATGTTCGCCCTCACAGAGGGAACGAGTGGAATGAAGTACTATGTCCCAACAACGGCTGGATGCAAAAACAGCGTGGAAAAACGCAATTGCTCCTCCAAGTCAAAGTTCAGACAGAAGAATGCCTGCAACATGGCGCGAAATTCTTGTTTGGGCCACTGCCGGAGTGAACCGTAAACTATGACAGGCGGCCCAGGTGTGTTGTAGGCGCCGCCTAGGCAGCCCGCGACGAAGCCGACCGGGTAAACCCAGCGACGGGAGCTTAGGCGCGGCGTCACTGGGTGCGCCAGTGTGTAGCATGCGTAGGCGATTAGGATTAGCCCTAGTAGCCGCTTCACCACTGGCT
>JBHIAO010000138.1:0-12261 GCA_046758565.1 Anaerolineae bacterium | reverse complement strand
ATAGAGACCCTTTCATAATTCCGTGTTGGAAGCAACAAACCTCCCGCAGGCTCGCGATTCGCGTTGCTCGGCCGCCGAGAAACGTCTTGGGGGAGCCTCCTCGCACCGGGGTGCCGTCACAGCCTGCGGGAGGTTGACCCTCTGGCGAATTGCGAAAGGGTCTCGAACTAACTAAACCAACTGCGTGCCGAGGCTGGGAACTTTGAGGGAACAACTCCGCGCGTGTGTCTTTCTGTGCCTAAGACCTCCTTAGACGCAAAACAGAATACTAAATTTTTATGATGTTTATCATAGATATTGACAACAAAGATCGACTATGATATAATAGACACGTGGGTAAACGTTCAGATGTCAGTAGCCAGTGATCAGTAATCAGATTCTGATCACCGAGCTTTGAGGAGACAATCATGGCGACGCAATCGGATGTACTTGATCTCAATATAGAAAAATACGGGTTTCGTGACCCGGAGGAATATAGCTTCAAGAGCGAGAAGGGACTAAGTAAGAACGTCATCTGCCAGCTTTCTGGCATGAAGGATGAGCCCGAGTGGATGCTGGAGTTCCGGCTGAAGGCGTACGAAATCTACACGCGGATGCCGGTGCCTACCTGGGGCGGCGATCTTTCGGAACTGGACGACCAGGAGATGTACTACTATGTCCGGGCGGATGACAAGACGAGCACCAACTGGGATGACGTGCCGGAGTATATTCGGAACACCTTCGACAAGCTGGGCATTCCCGAGGCGGAGCAGAAATTCCTGGCCGGCGTAGGAGCCCAGTATGAGTCTGAAGTGGTGTACCACAACCTGCACAAGAAGTGGGAAGAGCAGGGCGTCATCTTTCTGGACACCGATACGGGGCTGCAGGAGTACCCCGAGCTCTTCCAGCAGTACTTCGGCACGGTGATCCCGTCCAGCGATAACAAGTACGCCGCACTGAACAGCGCGGTGTGGAGCGGCGGATCGTTCATCTATGTGCCGGAAGGCGTCGACGTGGACATCCCACTGCAGGCCTACTTCCGCATCAACGCCGAGAACATGGGCCAGTTCGAGCGAACGTTGATCATCATCGAGCCGGGAGCCAAGGTACACTACATAGAAGGTTGTACCGCTCCCGTCTATAGCACTAACTCACTGCACAGCGCCGTGGTGGAGATCATCGTCAAGGAACATGCCACTTGCCGGTATACAACGATCCAGAACTGGGCTAACAACATCTACAACCTGGTGACCAAGCGGACGTTTGCGTACGAAGGAGCCACCATGGAGTGGGTGGACGGCAATATGGGCTCCCGGTTGACCATGAAGTACCCGAGCGTTTTCATGATGGGACCCAAGGCCAAGGGTGAGGTCTTGAGCATTGCTCTGGCCGGCAAGGGTCAGCATCAGGACACGGGGGCCAAAATGGTCCACATGGCACCGGAGACGACCGGCACCATCACCAGCAAGTCCATCAGCCACAGTGGCGGGCGAGCGACGTACCGCGGCCTGGCCAAAGTGAACAAGGGCGCGAGGAACTCAGCCATCAGTGTGATCTGTGACGCGTTGATCCTGGACGACGAGAGCCGAAGCGACACGATCCCATACATCGAAGTGAACGAAGAGGACGTCACCCTGGCCCACGAGGCGACCGTCGGCAGAATAGGTGAGGAGCAGTTGTTCTACTTGATGAGCCGCGGTCTGGACGAGAGTGAGGCCATCAGCATGGTGGTGCAAGGGTTCATGGAGCCCTTCACCAAGGAGCTGCCGCTAGAGTATGCGGTGGAGATGAACCGGCTAATCCAGTTGGAGATGGAAGGTTCGGTGGGCTAAGGGACACCGCAATCCGGAAGAAGAGGGGCAGTTCTGCTGCCCCTCTTCTGTTTTAACTGACTTATTTTTCGTATTTTACGTCTGCGCCCGGGTTTCTTGCGACGCGCCCTCTACGCCACCGCTGTCGTACTCATCCACGACGTGTTCCCGCCTCTGTCTCCCGTTTTCCACCAGGCCTCGCTCGATGGAATAGAGTATCGCCTGGGAGCGTTTCTTCAGTCCCAGTTTCCCATAGATGTTGTGGACGTGGGTCTCCACCGTTCGCTTGGCTATGGACAGCATCCATGCGATTTCAGCATTGTCTGCTCCTTTGCCGATCAGCGTCAAAACCTCCAGCTCTCGTGGGGTTAGCCTCTCCAGGCGGTCTCCGTTGTTCCGTTCCCTGAGCGAATGTGGTTCGTTCACCTCGTGCGTCAGTCGCTGAACCTGCACGTGGGGGAGGGCAACTTCACCCTCGACTCCAGTCGAAAGCAAGCCAGCCGCGAATTCAGAATCGGCGTCGTCCGTCAGAACCAGCACTTTAAGCCGCGGGTTTTGCTCCTTCAGGTGGCCAATGACACGCAGTGGGTCCAGTTCCAGCATATTTATGTCCAGAACTACAACGTCAGGCTGCAATTCTCCAACTGCCCGCTTCATGTCCTGGTCGTAAGCACCATCACCAACCAACTCGCCGTGGCTGCGTCTCTTCAAGATATTCCTCCATCCATCTCATCGACAGGATGGGCCTCTTTACTGACCACATTGTACTGGAACAACAAGCGTCAGAGAGACAAGTTGTGTGCACGTTGGGTGAAGAACGCGTGAACAACTTCTCAAGAAGAAACACTTTTAGCCTGTCCATGCGGTCTCCGTCGATCGAAGCGCACGAGCAACGCTTCCAGCCAGCGGCGTACCGCTTGTGGTGACTCCAGCCGGCAGTCGGCCTGCGTGCTGCGGCGTTCCCGAGCCACCACGACGGCGATACCGCCACGCGCTTTGATGACGCCAAATGCTTCTTCGTCTTTGTCGTCATCGCCCACGTAGACGGGTAGCGCCCCAGGCCATGGGTAACGATCCAGCAGGTAGTCCACTGTGTGCCCCTTATGCGCCAGTCTGGGACCCACCTCCAGGAACTTGTGGCCGCCCAGCACGCGGAACAGCTCCGAAGACGCCACCCCCTCCGACAGTCGCCTGGCAGCAGTCAGCACCTCTTCCGCCTCGTCATCATCTGCAAAACGGGCGTGAAGCGCCAGCGCCCAGTCCTTGTCTTCCAAGAAGAAGCCTTCACGATCAGCGATCAGGCGCTCCCATTGCGGCTTCAGGGCATCCAGCGCCGGCCGAATAGTATCATATGCCACTCGGTTGATCCGCTTTCCCTCTGGCGTCTGCAGTTCGATGCCATAGCTGCCGGCCAGCAGAATCTCCGAAACCGGTAGCAACGCCCGAACGTGGCTCAAGCGGCGGCCGCTGACCACGGCAACACGGATACGAGGATGCCGTGCCAGTCGGGTCAGAAGCCCGACAACTTCTCGGTCGGGGATTACGTGGTCCGGAGTCGGCGCGAAGTCGGCCAACGTGCCATCGTAGTCCAGGAACAGCCAAAGGCGCTCGGCTCGGGCCAGGCGCTCAGTGATCAAGTCAGCAGTGCACAGACCGTTTTCTTGTTCCATGAGCCAGGTGGCGGGCTGCTACCTCATCCCAGCAACGGCTTGATATCCCGCTCGAAAATCGCCCGCCATGTGTACTTCTGCCGCACCCGCCGGCGCAGGCGATGAACTGGACTCTGCTCGGCCCAGGCCAGAATCTGCTCGGCCACACGCGCCGGCTCTTCGGCAGCGTCGAACACGGTCACATCCTCGCCGCCGATTTCCTGAGCCGCCGGGACGTCCGTACACACAACCGGCACCCCTACCAGGCCGGCCTCCAGCACGGGTATACCAAAGCCCTCCCTGTGACTGGGCATGAACATCACGTCACACGCCCGGAACAGGTCGGCGACCACCGGTCCGTCAACGATGAACGGCTCTTCTGGATTCGGCCCGGATTCAAGAACGAAGCGCATCTCATCCTCCACGTCCAACTGCCGGCGCAGCTCCCGCAGCGAGTCGAAGTAAGCAATGCTGCCCACGTCATGCGGGTCGGGCGGTCCGGTCAGGACCAGTTTCGGCCGGCAGCCCCGTGCCTTCAGACCAGCCACTACGCGCAGCGCATACTCGATGTTCTTGGCCTGGGTGACCCTCACCGGCATCAATAACACTAAGTCGCTTTCCAACAAACCCAACCTCGCCACCAGGTCGGAGCCGGTTCGTGACAAGCCGAGCAGCACATCCGGGTCTACGCCGTTGAAGATCACGTGAATCTCCTCGGGCGAGCAGCCGAAGAGCTCCGCCAGTTCGCGCTGCCGGCTGCGTGACACAACGACATACGTCACATCTGATCGATATGTCCGGAGCAGGTCCCATGGATAGCCTGGGTGGACCTTTGAACGAGAGCTGGGGCTGGTCCAGGTGAAGTCGTGACACCAAGCGATGCACCTCTGTATGATGCCCGAGTCTAGCAATCGATACAGCGCTGCTGTCAGGGGTAGGTTGAAGTGCTTGGTGAATATGTTGTGGATGATGAGGTTGTCAAACGAGCTCAGGGTGGGGGCAAGCATATCTGCCAATCGAGTCACTAAACCCTCAAAGTCAGACGGCATATCGCCCTGTTCCAGCGCATAGCCGACCTCTGCAACTTCAGGATGCTGCGAGTCTACCTCCGGAACCAGGACAAAGTTGGCCCCAGAGGGGAGCGCCGTCTGATCGCCCCGGCCGGCGACGACGATAACTGGATATCCAGCCTCGACAAAAACCCGCACGTGCCCTTCAATGACAGCTTCAACACCACCGACGATAGGCGGAGCAGTATAGTGCAAGATCGCATTCGTGGGTTGTCTCATTCACAACCTCAACTTAGTGACAGTTTCCAGTTGACTGCACAACCACGCCGTGATGTCTTCGCGCTCGATCAACTGGCGCAACTGCCTGGCACGCTGTGATCGCTCCTTCGACGACATCACGAGGGCTTGATGCAGTGCCTTGGCGGTCGCATACACATCACACGGCGAGATGACGATTGCACCTGGTTCTAACTGCTGACGGGCACCCGTCCGTTCCGAAAGCACGAGCACCCCATCGCGTCGGTTCACGATTGGACCTTCTTTGGCCACCAGATTCATGCCATCGGCGATCGAATTGACCAGCAACACATCGTACAATTGCAGCGCTGCCACAGCGCGTGGATAGTTTTGCCCCACAAGCACCCGCACCGGTTCCCACTCACTATCGCCATACTTGGCATTGATTCGCCCGGTGGCAGCCATGAGCTCGTCCAGGTAGCTCTTGTACTCGTCCACGGCCAACCGCGATGGCACCAGCAGCGCCAGAAACTTCACCTGTCCGCGGTGCTCGGGGTAGAGCTCCAACATCTCCTCGTATGCCTGGAAGCCGCGCACGATGTTCTTGCTTGGCTCGATGCGATCGATGCGCAAGATCAGTTGCCGGCTGCCCACGACGTCCTGGATTTCGGAACGATACTCTGCCACCTCCTGAGACTTGGCCAGTTGCCTCAACGCCTCCACATCGATAGAAATGGGAAAATCGTGCACATACGTCGCATGATTCCGATACCACACCCGGCCTCGCTTGTACTTGCCATAGGCGCGGAGCAGATGTGACTCGCAGGTGCGAATAAAGTCCAGCCCATCCTCACGGGTCTGGAAGCCCAGAACATCCACCGCGCACAAACCGTCCAAGATGGCTTGTCGCATATCAGGCGGCAGGATACGCCAGTACTCCGGGCCCGGCCAGGGAATGTGCACAAAGTGCAACAGCGTCGGCCGCTCGCTGGGGCGCATCGCGGTGCGAATATATCGCGGAGCCAGATACAGGTGATAGTCCTGTAACATGACCAACGTTGGCCGCTCCATTGAACGGACCTTCTCCACGATAGCGTCGGCAAACAGCCGATTGACGGTCACGTAACCGTCTTCCCAGGCTTGCCAGGTGGCGCGGTCAATCACCGGCGCCCGCGGGATATCCCACATTGAATGTTGCAGGAACCACAACAGCGGGTTGGCGATGACATTGTAGTAGCCTTCGTACGCCGCCGGCTCTGGTGAAAGAAATCGGACTCGGATGGTGCTACCATCGTCCGAAAGCGGCACACTTCCTTCACCCCAGGCGGCGTCCGCTTCGGTCCGCGCGCAGGCGATCCACGTGGCTTCTACGTGCTGGGCGAAGCCTGTGAGTGCCGTCACGAGCCCGCCCGCGCCACGTTCGAGCTGCAGACTTCCATCCTCGGTTGTCTCGAAGGTCACCGGTCCGCGATTCGCCGCGATGATCAGCTCCCGATCAGCGAAAAACTCGGCTTGCAGTGCTTCACAGTGCTCGCGGATAGAGTCCAAGTCCGTCATGGCCCCCCCTCAAGTGTTTCAGTTCCTTCCTCGCGGCTGGATAGGATCGCCAGGTCGATAAAGACGGCGGCGGTCCATCCGAAAATGTCAGTGGCGGTGGCCGGCGGCTCACCGGTTTCTGCATTGTAGTATTCATAGATGCTGGGGGAGCTCATTACCAGGTCCAGCGTCTTTTCCATCAGCGTGCGTGCCAGGGCGTGCTCGCCTACCTGCCGCAGCGCCTCGATCAAGAAATAGTTGATATTGACCCACACTGGTCCGCGCCACATCGTCTCCGGGTCAAAGTGGGGGTCGTTGCGTGCTACCGTGGGAATGACACACTCCCCCCAGAACTCCTCAGGATCCGTGAGGTGGGCTATGAGCCGGTCACGGATGTCGTCAGGTAACTGCCCCGTCCACAGCGGATACAGGTTGAACGGCGTAACCACGGGGATGGGCTGCTCGTTGTGCAACGCTCGGAACAAGCCGGCCTCTTCGTCCCACATGTCGTCGATCATCCGGCGCACGATCGCCGCGGCACGCCGGCGCCACATGGCTCCCTCAGTCTCCATACCCAGCACCTCAGCCATCATGGCCAGGGACCCCATCTGAACACAGAGATAGGTATTCAAGTCAGGCGACTCGACCGGCATCCCGTAGTCCCATAACGGGTTATCATCCAGCCCGGACGAGTAAGGGTGGTTGTACTGCGCCAGACCATCGACATCGTCGTCGTTCATACTGAACCACCAGGCATTCCAGCGCACCAGCGGCACATAGATCTCTCGCAGAAAATCGGGGGCGGGGCCTGTCTCGTGGAGCTTCAGTGCAGCCCAGGCTAGAATGGGTGGCTTGGTCACTTCGGCGCTGATCGGGTGATCGATCGTTGCGACGATACCTTCGTCATACACAGTATCGGGGAGCATGCCATCCGGAAGCTGGCAGGCGAGCATGGCGCGGATTTGGTTGCGCGCCAGCTCCGGATCGACGTGGCGATAGGCCAGGGCGTGCATGGCACTATCCCACAACCACAGCCCGACGTAGGCAGTCTTGGACGGCACCATGGCTTCGTGTATCACGTGTCCTTGTGGGCTGATGAGATTGTTGCCCATGACCCACCAGGCATAGCCGTATGTACGGCGGTAACGTTCATCCACGGGTGGGGTGCGCTCGAACCAACCGTGCCATCGCGCTTCAGCGGCATCGCAGCACGTGGAAAACGGCAGCACGCTTCGATGCCGGCTTAAGTCATCATGGATGGTCAATGCGATCACACAGTCTTCGCCGCCACGCACGATGAACTCGATCGTGTAGCCGCTGTCTTCAGAGTTGATTCGATTCTGGATTGCCTCTCCGTTGCTGGCGTACGCCAGGTTGCGAACGGACTGGAGCATACCGCCCTGCTCAGTCTGCCGCCAAAACTGAGGCGAGACGACCAGACGGATGCCGGCCGTCGTGTGGGGCGGCAATCCAAGAGCGAGCTTGTGGCTATCCTCGAAGACCAATCCGAATCTGCCCAGCCGGGTCTGAAAGAACAGAGCGTGGGGATAGGTCACGACCTCAAAGTCGAGCGCGTCAGCGTGCTCGTCCACCAGACACAGATCACGAATGAACGGGGGACGGCGCAGATAGGCTTCTATGTCGGGTTCAAGTCCAGTTAACCGCTCAGCGAGCTTTACAAACAGCCGGCTTTGTTGGGGTTCCTGGAAGACCAACAGACGCGATCCGCGATCGCTAAAAGGCACGCTGGTAATATCGATGTGATTTCTCAGCAAACTCAGATGGGGAGAAGTTGTCATGTCTTTCATGGTCCGGTTCTAACGATGACGAAGAAGAATCGGGCGCAGTTCGACCGGGTTCAGGGTCGCACTTGGGCGCTCGATAGTGAGTTGGCCCGCCTGTAGTTGGAGCTCAATGAGTTGCACGTCAAGATGGAGGAAACTCAGACGGGGTTCATTGTACCAGAATCCAGCCCGCACCGCAAGCCTGAAAAACGCAGGGCTGTAGTGACCGCTGAGGAACAGACCTACCTCGTCGGCATGCGGCGGGCCTGCAATGGCGTCGGACAGCGTGGCACTACTGGTTATAGATGAGGGGAAAGTAAACGAAGTTCGTTGGACGCCAGGGTGTTTGCTTCGTGGGAGTGGGGGTTGGGCTCGGTGGCACAGGCGTCGCGGTTGGCGTGGCCGGCGGCGTCATGGTCGGAGGGGTAGGCGTCGGCGTCGGACCGTGAGGAGGCAACGTTGCCGTTGGCGTGATCGTGGGAGTTGGCTGCGCCGACCAGGGGACGGCAGCAACCTTTGGCGGCCCCCAGTGACCTCTGGCATCTCTGGCGCACAGGATCATCAAAGTTGCACCCGGCGGCACATCCGATGGCTCCAACTGGAACAGACCCCACTCACGGGCTGCGTTGAATTCGCCATCAGCCGGCACTGCTTGAATACCAGTGCCCGGCTCGCCCAGCGTGTCAAAGAACAGCTCAATCTGGGCGATCCCTTCGCCACCATTCCACGTGTCATCAGCTTGAGCGCGGAGAATTATCTCCTCGCCGGTGCCCCATGTGAGTTGACGCACGTCAGGACCGTTCGCGCGCTCGTACGGGGCATCAGCAATCATGGCGGCGTAGACAAGGGCATCTCGTACCTCATCGAAGAGTTCCTGACGTTTCGTGCAATCAGGCCAGAAGGCTCCGTCTTCAATCCCGCCGATTTCAACCGTAAAGGATGGAATCCCCAGTTCACCGTACGTCCAATCCGTCGTATCGCCACTGCTCAGATAGCCAATACCCCAGCTCTGCATCGCCTCATAGCCGGACGCTTGCGCCAGTCGATCTGCAATTCGGCGCAGGTTCTCAGCATCGGGGGCCGGTTGATCCGTATAACCCCAAGGGTAGAGGATTGCGTCACCATACGCATGCAGTGACAAAAGCAGGTCGAAGCGTTCCTGCTGCACCACATCCCGAATGGCCTGCGTTTCCGGTTCCGAGAAGGGCGCACTCCCTCGATACGTGAGATTGCAGGGCTCAGAACTCGACCCTATATCAAGTCCCCATTGGTACCCGTAGTTCCGATTCAGGTCAACCCCGTAGCTGAAGGGAGGTTGGCCGTTGGGGCACAATTCTGGTCGATTGGTGTTTTTGCGCCAATCCGCCAGTTGTACTGCCCGCTCATGGCCATCCGGGTTCGTCATCGGCATCACCCAGATCTCCCGGTTGTCAAGCAACCAGCGAATTTGAGGATCCTGAGCGTACTTCAGCAACAGATCCTCGATGAACATCAGCGCAGCCTCAGACGTGATGATTTCCCGGGCGTGGTGCTCAGCGGTCACGAAAAGCTTTGGCTTCTCGGTGCGGATGTTGTGGTTAGTGAGTCGCGCAGCATAGATATTCCGATTCGCAAGGCCATGGGCCGTCTCCCAGCTATCTCCTACGTCGAAGAGCCGAAAGAGGTTGGGGTAGTCAGCTTGCATCTGATGAAAAAAGACGACCAGGTCGGAATACTTGCGGTAGCAGGCGGGGAAGGCCGGCGTGCCCCACAGTGGGGCTGGTTGGAAGTCTACGGCGTGGGCTTTCAATCTGCCAAGTTGATTCTGACTGACCTGGGCAAGGACTCGGTCGCCCTCAACCTGCCAGACGTCGAGGCCACCATCGACCCACTGTTGCACCTGCTGGGACGTCTTGGCACGCAGCCACACCAGCCGCTGCTCCGGTGACGCAGCATTGCTGGTTCCACCGTAGAAGGTCGGCGTCAGGGACAAGATGACACCGAAGCAGACTATGCAAAAGAGCGCTGTCCAGGATGGGGGCCGCAATGCATCTCTCCTTGTCGGTGTGTTGGGCCTCTTCTATGATATATTGTAGAACAAACAGGTAGTATCTGTCAACGCCTGTACCTCACAAAACATGGGGCAGAGGACCTTTTCAGGCCAACATCGGCACGTCTTCCACAACGCCAACGAAATACCAACCTTCTGCAAAGAAATTGGGGGATGGAGGCCGGTGATGCCACATTAGAATTGCTGACCTCATGTTTGACATCGAGTTGTTTCCGTGCTATATTCGCTGTTGTGCGATGGGTCGGTTGAACGGATTTGGGGAGTTGGTGATGGATAGGTCAGACTTCATCTATATGGACCATGCCGCCACCACGCCGGTGGCGCCCGAGGTACTGGAAGCGATGCTGCCGTATTTCTCCGAAGAGTACGGTAACGCTTCCAGTCTTCATGCTCGGGGCCGGTATGCCCTGCAGGCGCTGGATGAGGCGCGGGCCACGGTCGCCGAACTCCTTGGTGCCGAGGACGACGAGATCATCTTCACGAGTGGCGGCACCGAGAGTGACAATCTGGCAGTGCGAGGCGTGGCGCTGGCATCGCGGGATCGCGGCAACCATCTGATCGTCTCCTCGGTTGAGCACAAGGCGGTACTGAGCACGGCCCAGCAATTGGCCGAACGCCACGGTTTCCGCGTCGCGGAACTGCCGGTGGACGAGTACGGGTGTGTCGATCCTACCGACGTCGAGGCCGCCATCTGTGATGAGACGGTGTTGATCTCTGTCATGACGGCCAACAACGAGGTGGGCACGGTTCAGCCGATTGCCGAGATCAGCCAGATTGCGCGAGACCGCGGCATCCCCTTTCACACCGACGCGGTCCAGGCCGGCGGATATCTTGACATAAACGTTGATCGATTGGGCGTGGATCTGCTGTCACTGGCCAGCCACAAACTGTACGGCCCGAAGGGTGTGGGCGTGCTGTACGTCCGGCGCGGAACACCGTTGGAGCCGGCGCAGACCGGCGGCTCTCACGAAGGTCATCGGCGGGCCGGCACGGAGAACGTGGCTGGCATTGTTGGTATGGCTGAAGCACTGACACTGGTGCAAGAAATGCGGCCAACCGAGGTACCGCGACTCCAGCGGTTGCGGGACCGCCTGATTGAGGGGGTACTGGCCGGCGTGCCTGACGCGATGCTCACCGGCCATCCGGTGGGGCGACTGCCGCACAACGCCAGCTTCGCCATTCCCGGCGTGGAAGCCGACGGGCTGTTGGTTGCGCTGGACCTCAAGGGCATCGGTGCGGCCAGTGGCTCAGCCTGCACGTCGGGTTCGGTCGAGCCGTCCCACGTTTTGCAGGCCATGGACGTTCCCTATGAGGCCGCCGTGGGCAGCCTGCGGTTGACGCTCGGCCACTCCAACACGGACGAGCATGTTGACTACGTGCTAGGAGTACTTCCCGACGTCGTTGAGCGCATGCGGGCGATTGCTGCTGTTGAAGTGTAAGGACGTTGCAGAGGGAGGATCCAGTGGTTGTTCAATTGAAGCCAGCGACCCGCCAACTCGATATCGATCAGATCGATATTCGCCGGCTAGACCTCGAAGAATACCACCGGATGATCGAATTGGATTTCTTCGCGGAGGATGAACGAGTGGAGCTGATCGAAGGAGTATTGCATCGAATGAGTCCAAAAGGCACACGGCATGCCGAAAGTCTGAGGCGTCTGCTCCGGATGTTCATCAAAGCACTAGGTGAGGCGGCACTGGGTGAGCGAGTTGAGTTCAGTGTCCAGGATCCGATAACGATTCCAGTCAGCGGTTCAGAACCGGAACCGGACCTCACACTGATTGTGCCCCGGGAAAGTGGTTATGGCGACCGTCACCCACTGCCAGGGGAGGTGCTCCTGCTGGTGGAGGTCGCTGACTCGAGCCTGGAAGAGGATCAAGAGGTCAAGCTGCCTGTGTATGCGGCGGCCGGCATCGACGAGTACTGGATCATTAACCTGGTTGACGGTCAGGTTGAGGTGTATCGGGAGCCGGCCACTCTAACAGATGGCCGGGCCACATACCGCCAGCGCACGCTCCACGTGGCCGGCGACACCATCAGTCCGTTGCATTTCCCAGACTGTGTGATTGATATCACGCCCCTGTTACCGTAGAGCGGTTGGACCGGATTTTGACCCAGAAGTATTGAACCGGCTGTGAAGTGGTGATATAATAGACTTTATAGGGAATTAGCTTTCCCAAACGGAATGCCTGGCATTACGATTTC
>JBHIAO010000137.1:0-12283 GCA_046758565.1 Anaerolineae bacterium | reverse complement strand
AAGGCCGGGTGTGGCCGTGATTGGCAAACCTGCACCCCAGAGAGAGACCGCCCCCGGTGTGCAACCGGCTGAGCACAGCGGTGCGCTGGTCGTCGAAATACCACTGCCAGAGGAAGTGCGACAGCGCTACCTGGAGATCCGGGATGTTGACACCGAGGAGGTCGTCACCGTCATCGAGGTTCTCTCACCCAGCAACAAACGACCGGGCGAGGGCCGAACTCTCTACCCTTCGACAAGCTCAGGACAGCGCCTGCGTAAGCGTCGGCAGGTATTGGCATTGCTGACCGGTCTCGTGGAGATCAACCTGTTACGGGCTGGTCAGCCGATGCCCCTCTCTCAGGAATTAACGAGCGACTACTACATCCTGGTGAGCCGTGGTTGGGAACGGCCAAGAGCGCTCCTGTTTCCCTTCAGCATTCGAGAGGCGATTCCCGAAGTTCCGATTCCGCTGCGCCAGGGAGAGGAAGAACCGATCCTCGACCTGAATACTGTTCTTCATGACCTCTACGACCGGGCGCGTTTTGACTTGCGCATCGACTACCAGCGGCTTCCCGATCCCCCATTTGCCCCAAACGACGCTGAGTGGGCCGCCGCGCTCCTCCACCAGGCCGGGGCGGAAGCGTAGGGCGAGATGCCATCTCGCCTTACAAGATGTCTTGAGGAAACGTATGCGTCTATCCGAGCTTCCCCGCGTGCTTCTGGGTACCCTCCCCACCCCTCTGGATGAGGCACCCCGCCTGTCCCAGGCGTTGGGGGGACTGCGGGTTCTCCTCAAGCGGGATGACCTGACCGGCTTTGCCCTGGGAGGCAACAAGGTCCGCAAGCTGGAGTACCTACTTGCGAAGGCCCTGGATCAGAACGCCGATGTGGTGGTCACGGGCGCCGGCCTACAGTCCAACCACCTGCGCACCACCGCGGCCGGGGCCCGCAAACTGGGCCTGGATGCAGTGCTGGTGATGCACGGCGATCCCCCGGCAGAGGTTCAGGGAAACTACCTGCTGGATCGGCTGGCCGGGGCCGAGATCATCTTCACCGGCGACGATGACCGCTCCTCCGTGGATCGAGCGCTCGAAGAGGTGGCAGACGACCTGCGCCGGCGCGGTCGCCGGCCCTATGTGATCCCACGGGGCGGTGCGTCGCCGCTAGGGAGTGTGGGGTACGTGGCCTGTGCCCTGGAGATGGAGATGCAACTTGTCGCTCAGGGGGAGCGGGCGGATCACCTGGTGTGTGCCACCGGTGCCTGCGGGACCCAGGCCGGCCTATGGCTGGGGGCAACCTGGCTGCAGGCTCCGTATCGCATCTGGGGCATCAGTGTGAGCCGGCCGCGGGAAGAGTGCCTGGCGCGGGTCCGAAGCCTGGCCACGGCGACAGCCGAGCTCCTGGAACTGGCGCCTCCACCTCCATCGGCCGCACCCACCGTCCTCGAAGACTACCTGGGACCGGGATACGGCATCGTCACGCCGGAAGCCGTCGAGGCCATACGGCTGCTGGCCCGCACTGAAGGCGTCTTTCTGGACCCGGTGTACACAGGCAAAGCCGTGGCTGGGCTGGTGGATCTGGTGCGGCAGGGGGAAATCAGCCGGGACGAGACGGTGGTCTTCCTCCACACCGGGGGCGCCCCGGGCCTGTTTGCCCACGCCCGGGAGTTGCGCGGGAGGCATACACCTCGTCGCAGCTACTAAACCGACCTCAATGGCATTAGCACGTGCACACGTTAGCACGCTGGAACGCGGTGTCCTGAGCCTGCCGAAGGGTTCCAACGCGCTAACGTGTAACGCGTCAACGCTTATTCGTCCCGGATGAGGCCTTTCACTTGCTCGGCCATTTCCGGCGTCACTTCGACGTTGTGCGCCGTGCGCGCATGCTCGGCGGCCTGCTGCAGGATCTCCTCCTCGCTCTCGGCGCGGATTTCGTGATCGCAGTCGAAGCCGGCATCACGGCAACGTAGGACCTTCATCTTCTGCTCCTTTCGTTGATCTGGCGGCGGGGTTTCCACCGCAATTTCCATCTCGATAGGTGCTGCCCGCGACAGCGTGGTGTACACCGGACAGCGTGCCCGGAAGGCGTTCGCCAACGCCTCCGCCTGCTCCTCCGTCGGGCCGGATAGGGCCAGCCGGACCCGAAAGGCCTGCATGCGCGGGTCCACGGGTTCACCGCATACACCGCGCGGATCGAAATCACCCACCGCAGTGACGGCGATCCTGTGCAACGGCACGCCCATTTCCTGGGCGGCCGTTTCGCACACAAAGGTGCCGCAGGTGGCCAGCGCTGACAGCAGTACGTCTATGGGGTTGATCTCCTCGTTGGGGCCGCCCAATGGTGGCGGCGAATCTACGACGAAATGATGGCCGCGCGCTGTGACGATAGCCCGGCCGGGCAGGCCGGAGAGGCGCGAGGTGACTGAAGCAGTGGCTAATTGTGCTGACATAGGGTCTCCTTTCCTTGTCCAGCCGGCGGGTTACTGCGCCGCCTTGATGCCAGCCAGCAAGTTGATCTTTGGTGGGTGATCTTCGCAGTACTGGTAGCGATGCGCATAGCGAATGATCCCGCGCGTGTCGATCACGAACTCTCCCGGCAGCAACCATGGGTTATCCACCAGCGGCCGCCCCATCTCCCGGCGCGC
The DNA here is from genome assembly GCA_046758565.1 of Anaerolineae bacterium. Lineage (GTDB taxonomy): Bacteria > Chloroflexota > Anaerolineae > Epilineales > JAANWY01 > JBHIAO01. The sequence goes on along the minus strand of JBHIAO010000137.1, from coordinate 9,660 downwards.
CTCCAACAAGCGCTGACCGTTCTCCAGATCACCGGGGTGCCAGTCAAAGTCCGGTAGAATCTGCGACGGCTGGCCTTCAACCAACCCAAAGGCCTCGTAGGCGCGACACTCGGGATCTGACAGCACCACGCAGGGCAGGTCGAAGTGTTGGATGTACCATTTGCTGCGGGGTGGTTTGCCCTGACCGACGGCGATCACCTCGGCTCCGGCAGCCACATACTCGGCGTACTCCTCTTTCAGCCGCGCCGCCCGCTCCGCGCCACAGCCGCAGCCGTACTGCCGCGTGAATACCAGCAGTAAGGGCTTCTCTTGCCAGAATCGGCTCAGGGCGACCGGTTTACCCTCCAGGTCCTGCACTGTGGCGTCGGGTGCGGGCTCGCCCACCTGCGGCGGCAGACTCGACCACGTTAGACGCGTGGGCCCCGCCAGCCACGCCTCTAGCCAACGTTCCTCGGCCGCTGCGACGAGTGTATCCAAAGACTGGTTCATCATCGTTCATCTCCATATTATTTGATAATTGTGCCTGGCCGTCAACCACATGAACCTACGCTGCGCTGTACGCCAACAATCTCTCGATTTGCGGTAGGTGGAACGTGATGGGCCATGCGCCACAGGTTGGGCATTACGACAGCGTAGAACCTTCATCGTCTGCTCCTTAACTTGCTGCTGGCCCAACTGATGGTGTATAATCTACATACAGTATAGTTATCGCGCGTCACGGACGCGTCACGACTTCCCGCTGTGGAGGTTGCTACCATGGTGACGGCTGAGCTCCACCTCCTGGGGTCTCCTTCCCTGGTCACAGCCGGCCGCTCAGCCAGGTTGCACTCAGCCAAGACCCTGGCCCTTCTGGCATACCTGGTCTTCGAAGCCGACACACTACACAGCCGAGAAAAGCTGGCCGGCCTCCTGTGGGGGGAAACCCCAGACGATCGGGCCCGGCACAGCCTGCGTCAGGCCCTGTACTCGCTGCGCCAGGCGCTGGGCAATCTGGCCGAGGGATGCCTGGGTGTGGAAGAAGGCGCTGTGGCCTTCCGGCTCCGCCCGGACTTCTGGGTGGATGCCCTGGAGTTTCTGACCCTGGCGGCCGCCGATCCGAAAGATCTAGACGCTCTGCGCAAGGCCGCGCATCTGTATAAGGGTCTGTTGCTGGAGGGCCTGGTGCTGTCCGATTGCCCTGCCTTTGAGGAGTGGCTCTTCTTCCGCCGCGATGCCCTGGAACAGCGGGCTCTGGGCGTGCTCGATGCCCTGGTGAAAGGGCTCATCCGTCAGGGCGGTCATCAGGAGGCTCTGGACTTCGCCCAGCGGCTGGTGGCGTCGGATCCGCTGCACGAAGGGGCTCACCGCCGCCTGATGCAGATCCACGCCGCCCTGGGCGACCGAGACGCGGTGCGCCGTCAATATCGCCTGTGCGCCGACGTCCTGGCCCGCGAGATGGGCGTGGAACCCACGGCCGAGACCCAGGCTGTGTACCGTCAGCTCGCGGCTGTGAAAGCTGTCCCCATCGTTTTCCCTGAACGGCCGTCCACGCCACGGCCAGCAGATCAGCCGCTGGAATTGCCCTTTCTGGGCCGCGAGCGTGAGCTGGCCACGCTTCACGCTCGGCTAGACCAGGCGATCGCCGGTCAGGGCGGGCTGATCCTGGTGGCTGGCGAGGCCGGCATGGGGAAGACCCGACTGGTTGCGGAATTCATACACCGCAGTAGGGGGACAGCAGCCGGAGGGGGGCCGTCTGTATGCTGGCTGACCGGGCGGTGCTACGAGCCCGAGGTCCGCGCACCCTACACCGTGTGGGCCGATGCGCTGCAACCCCTGTCCACGGCCGACTGGCAGCCGCTTCTGGAGGGTCTGTCGGAGGTCTGGTGCCAGCAACTCGCCCGCCTGGTCCCGGAGTTGGGACCGCCGGCCGGCCGTATCGAGGGAACGACACCCGCCGAGAGCCGGCTGCGGCTGCTACAGGGTGTGGTCCAGTGCCTGGCTCACGTAACCCGACTATGCTCCCTGCTGCTCTTCTTGGACGACCTCCATTGGGCCGACGAGGCGTCTCTGGAACTGCTTCACTACGCCTCCCGCCACCTGGCAGAGTACCCACTGCTCATCGTCGGTACCCATCGCCCTGAGGCGATGGCCGACAATCCTCACCTGGAGCGTCTCCTGCGAGGCGCCAGCGATGCCCCTGCACCGCCCGTGCTGAGGCTGACGCCGCTAGACCAGGAGACGGTCGGTCGCTTGCTGACGCATTTGGGGACCGAGCTGCCTGCCAGCCTGCCGGATCGGCTCCACCGGCACAGCGACGGCAACCCCTTCGTCCTGGTAGAGACGCTGCGCACTTTGGTCGAGTCGGGAAGACTGCGGCGAGAGCCGGACGGCCGCCTGGTCGAAGCAGAGGAGGACACATTGCCGGTGCCACAGCGAGTGCAAGATCTTATCCAGGCTCGCGCCGCCACTCTCGGTGAAGAACAACGCCGGGCGCTGGCTGCCGCAGGCGTCATCGGCCGGCCATTTGGCCTGCGCCTGTTACGTCGCGTGAGTGGCCAGTCGGAGCCAAGGCTGCTCGACCTGGCGGAGCAGTTGTTGGCCCGAGCGTTCTTCCGCGAGCGAGATGACGCACCGCCTCACCGATCGTTGGACTTCCACCACGACTACGTCCGTCAGGTTATTTACGACGAACTGGGCACCGTCCAGCGTCAGACATTGCACCGTCGGGCGGCCGAGGCGCTGCTGGCGCTCCACCACGCCCGACGCCGAGGCGTAACCGAAGAAGTGGCCCACCACTACGAACAGGCCGGCGACGTCCAGGCGGTGACTTACCTGACCCGCGCTGCGCAACAGGCCGAGGAACTGTTCGCCTACGCCCATGCGACGGGACTGTACAGCCGTGCCCTGGTCTTTCACCGCACCTATCTAGGCGACGAGCCGGCCGGCCGCTTCGATCTGCTTCTGGCACGGGAGGCGACGCTGGACCAGCAGGCACGCCGGGCTGAGCAGGCGGACGACGTGGCGGCCCTGGTGGGACTGGCAGAGAGCCTCGGAGATGCCGGCCAGCTGGCTGTGGCCTGCGTGCGTCAGGCTGGGTTCCTCACCTACACCGGGCGATACGAGGAGGCGCGTCAGGCAGGCGAGAGGGCGTTGGCGCTGTATCGTGCGGCGGGTGACAAAGCTGGGGAAGCCCAGGCCCTGCGTGAACTCGGATTCCTGCACTGGTCGAACGGCGACTACGGCACCGCGCTGACCTACGGGCGCGCCGCGCTCCAGTTGCACCGACGACTGGGAGATGTGGACGGGGAGGCGACGGCACTCCACAACCTGGCGGAAATCCACCGGGGATTGGGCAGCCCGCGACAGGCCTTGGGGCTGTATGAGCAGGCGCAGAACCTGTACTGGGCGCAGCAGGACCGGCGCCGGCTGGGCCTGACACTCTACGGCATGGCCCATGCTTTGCGCCAGTTGGGCAACCCCGATGGCGCCTTGACCCGTTACCGGCTGGCCCTGACCCACTGTCAGGCCTCCGGCGACCGGCTGATGGTCTCGCGGGTCCACCATGCCCTGGCCGGCTTGCAGTGGGAGGACGGCGCTCTGGACCAGGCGCTCGAACACATGAACAAGGCGCTCAGCATCAGTCGGGAGATCGGCTACGCCCCTGGCATTGCTCACGGTCTGATCGCGTTGGGTCACTTCCACGCCCAACGCGATGACGCGGATGCGGCCCGCGCACACCTCCAGGATGCGATGAACTGGCTGAGGCTGATGGAGGACGAGGTCGGGCTGGCCGAGGCCCAAGGCTGGCTACACGCGCTGGAGAAAGGTGCCTTGGAGGCCGTAGGTCTTCCTACCGCAACAGGTTGGGTTAAGAGTCACGTGGCCCTGGCAGAGGGCAAAGTCTACTGCGAGTTCGAGTCACCGATGGTGCGGCGCCGGCCATCATGACACAGATCCGTGTCGGGACTCAGACCTTGAAGGCATCGTTCAACTCATCCAGGGCGGCGTTGAGCATGGAAGCCGCAGCCGTGTTTGTAGACCCCGATTTGCCACAGCCCCCGCCTGAGGGTACGGTTCGAGTTGGAGGGGAGCGAACTGGGGTTGTACAATGATACGGATCGCATCGTGACAGTGGAGGAAGCCAAATGACACTGGTTCTAGCCTTTCTTACCGGCATGGGCCTGGGCTACATCGTCGAGCGAGGCGATCTGTGCTTCCACAGCACCTTACGCGGTCTGTTCCGCCGGCCCGCCCGGCTCGACCTGTTTCGGGCATATCTGCTGGCGCTGCCAGTCGCAGCGCCGCACGTGTTGTTTTTCTATTGCGGCAGTTCAATCAGGCCGGCCCGGACCGCAGCCAGCACCGCCTGAGCACGGTTGGGCTGGTGCAACTTGCTCAAAATGCTTTTGGCGTGGCTACGTGTCGTCTCTTCGGTCACCACCAGTTGCTCAGCGATCTCGCGGTAGGTGGCCGGCGTCGCCATCCAGCGCAGCACCTCCATCTCGCGCGGGGTGAGACGGGTCTCCGGCCCAGGCGGCGGCGCCCGCCGAGCTGCCAGTCAATTCATAACGTGCCGCGCCACCGCCGGATGCAGATACGCCTCGCCGCCGGCCACAGCCCGGATGGCCTGCGCCAGCTCGTCGGGCTCAATGTCCTTCAGGACATAGCCATCCACTCCCGCCGCCAGCATGTCCAGGAGACCTTCATCCAATTCCGCGCCCGTCAACACCAACACTCGCACATCCGGCACCGCCGTCTGCAGCGCCAGAGCCGTCGCCTCCCCGCTCATTCCCGGTATCATCAGGTCAAGCAACACCAGGTCGGGCCGTAGGGCGCGTGCCATTTCCACCGCCTTTCGGCCATCCCCCGCCTCACCCACCACCTCAAAGTCAGGCTCCAGGCGCAGCACCATGGCCAGTCCCTTGCGCACGACGGCATGGTCGTCGGCGATCAGGATTCGAATCCGATTCTCATCCACGGCCATATCTTCCGTTGGTGGATGATCTTCAGTTGGCGGTGAGCGTCGGAGAGTTCGGTGTTCTGCCGCGCCAGGTCATCGCCAGCCGCGGCCAGCGCGTCATGGGCATGTCGCAGGCGCTCGAGCAGCACCGAAGGGTAACCGAACAGGATCGCCATCAGCCAGATGCTGGCCAACTGCGTGAAAAGCGCTTCGGGCTCCGGAGAGATCGCGTAGAGCCGCTGCCCGATGACCAACGCCAGCAGGTAGAGGGGGGTGAAAGTTCCTGCCGCCGCCAGCGCGCCCCGCAGTTGGAAGAAGAACGCGGCGGCCAGCAAGGGGCTCAAGGCGTACAGATAGTACGGGCTATGGGTACCACCGCTGACTGTCAACAGGCCGGCTGCGAACAGCATGTCCACTCCCAACAGGAGGGGGCGCTCGATCAACAGGCGGTTGAGAGGGCGGTGGAAGGCGGTTATCAGCAAAGTGCTGCCGGCCGCGATGGACAGCACGAGCCCCGGGGAAACGCTCACCAACTGGGTATCCCCCCTCGGTTGCAACAACCACAGCGCCGGCAGCAGACTGGCCCAACGATAGGCCACCAGAAACAGAAACACGCGGCAATGGTGAGACAGTGTCTTCGGATCAGTCAAGATAGCAGCACCTGGAGATCGACAAATACCTGGACTTTGACAGGCTCGGCCTGACTTGATTGATGGATGGGTGACCCTAATTCTACCCTATCTCGGTCCACGCTGCAACAACCCCAATCCCCCTGCGATGAGCGAGGCCTCCTGGATTCTGTCGAAAAACCGGGGTCGGGGGACCGTTCGACAGGCTCACGACGACGTCCGGGCTGTCCATATCCTTCGACTGGGCTCAGGACAAGCTTTGTGGTGAGCTCGGGTCCCCTGACCCGATACCTGGGGTCTCGCCCGCGCATGGGCTCGTTTTTCGACAGAATCCTCCTGACCGAGCCCTCCTTCACCCCTTCGACGAGCTCAGGACGCCGCTAGGTCAGGAGACCTTTGGGCTGAAGCCTTCGGCGATCAAGAGCGCAACCCTGATCGCTGAGAAACCCGAGAGAGTTGACACAGGGGCAGTCTTGTCGTAAACTCTTTATCCAGTTCACATCGGTGCACCCCAGAGGGAATTCCCCCCAAGGGGGGAGTCAAATTCCCCCCCAGGGGGGATGACATACCGCACAAGCTGGTTTAACATCATGGGGTGGAGATGCCATCCCAGTACCCCAACTCAAGGACTGTCCGGCAGGACCGGACAGAAGAAGTGGTAGAGGAGGATATCCCATGGCCACAACACTCACGGCTGACAAGGTATTGGACTGCAGCGGGCTCCTGTGTCCCATCCCTGTCATCAAGACCTCTAAGGCTATCAAGGAAATCGAGGTTGGACAGGTTTTGAAGATGATTGCTACCGATCCTGGCGCCCCGGCCGATATGGAAGCCTGGAGCCGCCAGACCGGCAACGAACTACTCACCAGCGAGCAGGAGAACGGCAACTTCACGTTTTACATTCGGCGTACCCGATAGTGCGAAGGAGATTGACTAATGGCTGATAATGGACAAGAGACGAAATCCCGCCGGCTGGCCCTGGTTGCGTCCCAGGGCTCCCTCGATATGGCCTATCCCCCTCTGATTCTGGCCAGCACCGCTGTCGCACTGGGCTGGGAAGTGGGGGTTTTCTGTACCTTCTACGGACTCGACCTGCTCAGCAAGAAGAAACTTCGGGCCATGAAAGTGGCGCCCATCGGCAATCCGGCCATGCCGGCTCCCATCCCGGCTGTCCCCATCCAGGTGCCCAACATACTCGGCATGCTGCCTGGCGCCACGGCCCTGGCCACCAGCTTCATGAAGGGTTGGATGGGAAACGCCAACATGCCCACTGTTGAAGAGTTGCTGGACACCTGTCTGGAGATGGGTGTCGAGTTCTATGCCTGCACCACTACCATGGGCGTCATGGGCGTCGAGGACGAGGACCTTATCGAGGGCGTGTCATGTCTCGGCGCCGCCGCCTTCCTGGACTTCGCCGCCGGCGCTGACGTCTCTATGTTCATCTAGTAAACGGAGATACACCTTGAACGACTACGAAGGCCGGATCCTGTATGTGATGACTCACGGCGTGGAAAGTCCGGAACGGTGTGCCACACCCTTCTACCTGGCGGCAGCCGCGGCGGCGATGGACAACGAGGCGGGCATCTACTTCACCATGAACGGACCAACGCTACTCCGCAAAGGCGTGGCGGAAAGCATCGGTCCTAAAGGCGAGCGCGGCGCCAAGCTGCGCCAGTTCATCGACACCGCGCTCGACGTAGGCGTCAACCTGTACGTCTGCCAACCCAGCCTCGATCTACACGATCTGAGCATAGACGACCTGATCGAGGGTGTGAAGATGATCGGTGGGGCAGCCTTCAACGATATGGCAGCCGAGGCTGACGCCGTCATCAGCTTCTGATGCTGGACAACGTTGCCGTTGTACGCAACTGCATCATTCCAACCCATCTGCACTATTTTGTAGATCAACACACCTGGCTGCGTTGCGACGAGGATGGGGCCGTGACCCTGGGTCTGACTGACGTCGCCCAGACCACCGCCGGCGCCATCCTGCACGTCACTTTCAAGAGAATCGGCGCCGTCTACCCGCGTGGCAAAGTGGTGGCCGTTGTGGAGAGCGGAAAGTGGCTAGGGCCTTTCAGGACGCCCGTGTCCGGCGAGATCATCGCTGTGAACGAGCGGCTGTCGGAGGATGCCGGCCTGGTCAACCGCAGCCCCTATCGCCAGGGTTGGGTAGTGCGTATCAACCCGTCAAACCTGGCAGAAGAACTGCAAGAACTGGTGACGGGGGAAGATGCCGTTCGCGCCTATACTGCCCTCATGGAAGACAAGGGCCTGGACGAGTGCGTCCACTGTGAAGGGTTCGAAATCTGATGGCCGACGCGCATCGTGTAACGATTCGCGTGTTCACCCATCCCGTGTGCGCAGGCTGCAGCACCGCTATTCGCATGGCACAGAAGCTCAGCGACCAGCGGGACGACGTTGAGATGCGGGTGGTGAGTCTGGCCAGCGCTCGGGGCCGGGAACAGGCTAAAGTCGAGGGCGTTCTCTCCGTCCCCACCGTTTTCGTCGGCTCAACTCGCTTCGTCGGTGTACCCCGGTGGGATGAGTTGCTGGGTGCAGTCAACGGTGAGCAAGCAGGAAGGCGTGAAACGTAAAACGTGAAACGTGAGGAACCGAGTGGTACGCAATCATCACGCATCACGTTTCACGTTTCACGTCACAGGAGGTGAAGCTTGATAGCCTGGGAACCCGGTAAAGTCGCAGACAAATACCCCGATGTGGCCTACGAGGAGAAGTTGCGTCTCTTCGAAGAAGTGAAGGCCGATCCCCGCTACCCGGACTACCTCTACGGCTGCTACGAGTGCGGCATCTGCGTGTCGGCCTGCCCGTCGGCCCGCTTCTACGACTACAGTCCGCGTGTCATCGCCCAGGCCATGGCCCGCGAGGACGTGGACCGCATGTACGAAATCCTGGTGGAGGACATCTGGAACTGCGCGCAGTGCTTCTCCTGCGTCCGCTGCCCGCGCCAGAACAACCCCGGCGGGCTGGTCACCCTCATCCGCGAGGTGGCCGTCCGCAACGGCATCCAGGAGGCCCGCGACGTGCTCCAGGGTTACAGCCGGGTCATCTACAAAGTAATGCTAAAAGGCAACCAGGTCTCCCCCGACATGCTGCAGCCCGACTTTTTCCCCGACTGGGGACCCTGGGTGCAGGAGTTTAGCCAAAACATGCACGTGTGGCGCAAGGCCATCCCCGTGGACACCCTGCGGGGCGTCACCGACGCGGCCTGGCAGACCGATGAGAAGACGCTGATCGAGCTGTACACCATCTGGTTCGAAACCGGCAACATGGAGATCATCCGTGAGGTTGACGAGGGATTGTACGAACTCTTGGTTGATGTTATGGAAGAGGAACTGGAAGACTGGGAGGAGGTGGCGTGATGGCAACCACAGGTCTGTACTCTGTAGACGAGATCCTGGCAAAGAAGTCCCAGCCGGTGATTCGTGACCCCGCCACGGCCCCGACGCACGATCTGCGGGAGGAGCTTTTCGAACTCGAGGTCCGAGGTGAGCTTATCGTTCAGCGGGTCCCCGAACCCTACGTGGAGGTCATCACCAGGTTCGGGCGGACGAAGAAGATCCCCATCGAGCACACCTGGCATCACAAGTCCTGCGGTCAGTGCGGCCACATCCCCGGCTACTCAGCCTCCATCTACTGGCTGCACCGCCAGTTCGGGCTGGACCACATGGATCCCACGGATCAGACCTCGTGCACCGGCTGGAACTACTACGCCTCCGCCACGTCGAACGCGGCCGCCCAGTTGGTGGTCATGTCTCGCAACTTCGCGGCCGCCTACGAAACGGGCTACTACCCCCTCATCCACTGCGGCACCAGCTACGGGCATTACAAAGAAGCGCGTGAGGAACTGATCCATCACGCAGACTATCGGGCCGAGGTGCGGCGCATTCTGGACAAGCTGGGCAAGCCCCTGGTCGTCCCTGAGGAGATCGTGCACTACAGCGAATGGGTGCACGTCATGCGCCATCGGGTCGCCGAGCGCCAGGTGGTGGACCTGAGCAGCCTGACGGCCTGCGTCCATCCCGCCTGTCACTACTACAAGATCGTCGCCGAAGATGCCATCTACGATCC
>JBHIAO010000136.1:0-12353 GCA_046758565.1 Anaerolineae bacterium | reverse complement strand
GAGAGGCTGGCGGTCACTTCCTCGGCCTCCCGGTGCGGGCGGTCACCGAGCTGGCCGGCGAGGAGGTCGACGGCCTCATCGTTGCCACGTTCGAGCGCCCGGACCAGCATGTCGCCGAGCTATCGCGCTTAGACCTCCCAGGCGAGAAGATCCTCACCCTCCGCCGGCTGGCTTCATCGGTGGCAGGAGAAGGAACCCAAACCTGAGGCAAGTGGGCGCTCTCTCAGACCCGGATCCTCGATGACATCGATGGCGCCGACGTGTGATTGATTGAACCGTCAGGGATTCAAGTTGGAGGGCGCGGTGGGCTTCTGGGATGACCAAAGAGTTTTGGTGACAGGGGGCGCCGGCTTTCTCGGGTCCTCCGTCGTTGAAGCACTCGAGCGGCGGGGTTGCGGGAACGTGTCTGTCCCGCGAAGCAAGGATTATGACCTGCGCCAGAGAGAGGCTATTCAAAAAGTTCTCCAGGACGCCCGCCCGGACATCATCATCCATTTGGCAGCGCGCGTCGGTGGGATTGGAGCAAACCAGGCCCATCCGGCCGAGTTCTTCTATGACAATCTGCTTATGGGGACACAGCTCCTCCACGAAGCGTGGCGTGTCGGGGTGAAGAAGTTTGTGGCGATCAGCACCGTGTGCGCTTACCCCAGGCTCACGCCGGTGCCCTTCCGGGAGGACGACCTCTGGAACGGCTACCCGGAGGAGACCAACGCGCCCTACGGGCTTGCGAAAAAGATGCTCCTCGTCCAGGGCCAGGCCTACCGGCAGCAGTACGGCTTCAACGCCATCTACCTGCTGCCTGTCAACCTCTATGGGCCTGGGGACAACTTCGATCCGGAATCGTCGCACGTAATCCCCGCCCTCATTCGGAAGTGCCTGGAGGCCGTCGAGCGCGGAGGGCGAGAGATTGTCTGTTGGGGCGACGGGTCGCCCACGCGCGAGTTTCTGTACGTGGAGGATGCGGCAGAGGGCATCGTGCTGGCGGCGGAGCGCTACGACGGCGTGGAGCCGGTGAATATCGGCTCGGGAACGGAGATCAGTATCAAAGACCTGGTCCACCTGATTGCCCGGCTGACCGGGTTCGAAGGGAACATCCTCTGGGATACGAGCAAGCCCAACGGCCAGCCCCGCCGGTGCCTGGACGTGAGCAGGGCGGAGAAGCTGTTGGGTTTCCGGGCGAAAACCCCGTTTGAGGAGGGATTGGCGCGGACGGTCGCTTGGTACAAACAGATGACGCAAGCTCGACAGAAACAGAGCGCGGGTGGGTGATGATCGGCCGGCTTGAGCGGAAAAGGTCGCGGGGATCCTACGCGCCGCCGCCGGGCGCGGTTGACGCGCCTGCATTGATCATCCGGCCCTCCAAGGGCTGGGTCCCTCTCCGCCTGGCCGACCTCTGGGCATACCGCGAACTCCTCTACTTCCTGGTCTGGCGGGATATCAAGGTCCGCTACAAGCAGACCATCCTGGGCGCCGCCTGGGCCGTCATCCAGCCGTTTTTCACCATGGTTGTTTTCAGTGTCTTCTTCGGTCACTTCGCCAAGATTCCCTCGGACGGGCTCCCTTACCCCATCTTCGCCTACTGTGCGCTGCTCCCCTGGCAGCTCTTCGCCCAGGCCCTGGTCGAGGCAGGGAACAGCCTGGTGGGGAACCAGCAGCTGATTACGAAGGTCTATTTCCCACGGCTCGTGATCGCGCTAGCGGCTGTCCTCGCCGGCTTGGTGGACTTCGCCATCGCCTTCCTGGTCCTGGTGGGAATGCTGGTGTATTACGGCATCGCGCCCACGGCGGCGGTTGTCACCCTACCCCTTTTCCTCCTGCTCCTTCTCGCGACGGCGCTGGCCGTCGGCCTCTGGCTCTCGGCGCTGAACGTCCAGTACCGTGACGTGCGCTATACTATTCCCTTTCTCACGCAGTTCTGGCTCTTCGCCACCCCCGTGGCTTACCCCGCAAGCCTCTTGCCTGAGTGGTGGCGAGCCCTCTTCGGCTTGAACCCTATGGCCGGCGTGGTGGAGGGATTCCGCTGGGCCCTCCTGGGCACCGCTCACGCGCCAGGTCCCATGCTGGCCGTTTCCGTGGCCGTTGTCCTGGCCCTGCTGGTCGGCGGCCTCTACTACTTCCGCCGCATGGAGAAGACGTTTGCCGATGTGGTGTGACGAGACCGAGTGCCGTGTCTGCTGATTCTGCGATCCGCGTCGAGCATCTGAGCAAGCTGTACCGCATCGGCCGGCGGGAGCGCTACAGAACCCTGCGTGACACCCTGTCCGGTGCCATGGCTGCGCCGTTTCGCGCGATGGCCTCTCTGGTGAAAGCCCGACGGTCCGCGGAACGCTCCGAGCCCAACAACACCATCTGGGCGCTGAAGGACGTCTCCTTTGAGGTCAAGCGTGGCGAAGTGGTGGGCATCATCGGGCGCAACGGGGCCGGCAAGAGCACTCTGCTGAAGATTCTCTCGCACGTCACCGAACCTACGGACGGCTACGCGGAGATCTGCGGCCGCGTGGGCTCCCTGTTAGAAGTGGGAACAGGCTTCCATCCGGAGTTGACCGGGCGGGAAAACATTTACCTCAATGGAGCGATCCTCGGCATGAAGAGGGCCGAAATACACCAGAGGTTTAACGAGATAGTTACCTTTGCCGAAATCGACAAATTCCTAGATACGCCAGTTAAACATTATTCGAGTGGTATGCAGACGCGTTTGGCGTTTGCTATTGCTGCTCATCTAGAACCAGAAATTATGGTGATTGATGAGGTGCTAGCGGTCGGCGACGCCGCCTTTCAAAAGAAATGCCTTGGAAAAATTGGAGGGGTAGCCAAGGAAGGTCGAACGACGCTGTTTGTGAGCCATAACATGGCAGCGGTTTCTAATTTGTGCAGTCGGGCCATAATGTTAGACGCAGGAGGAATCGTTGCATCTGGTGAGCCGCAGCGAGTCATCGAGCGCTATGTCCGAAGTATGGAAACCGATTCAATCAGCAGTTTGAGTTTAAGAAAAGATCGAAAGGGCAAAGGGCGGGTTTGCTTCACGCGAATGTCCTTTGAGGACAAAGACGGCAATCTTGTGCAAAGCGGGATTTCAGGGGAACCGCTTGCTGTTGCTCTCGAGTACGAATCTGACGAGGAGCGAATCCTTCCAAACTGTAGGATCAGTGTTGCGGTTTATGACATCTGGTGGCAATTCCTGTTTAACTGCTCGACCGAATTGACGAGTTCGGCCATTAGCTCATTACCATCAAGGGGTCGTGTTCGATGTGTGATACCTCGGTTGCCGCTCTGCGAAGGGCAATACTTCGTGTCGCCGTTCTTTGAGGTTAATCGTGAAGTGGAGGATTGGATTCAGGGGGCATCAACGTTGAATGTAGTGAATGGTGACTTCTTCGGGACAGGGAGGGTGTATCCCTGGGGGGGAAAAGGAGTCTTAGTGCCTCATAGCTGGGTGGTGGACTCCTAACGTTAGTCAACAAGGGGTGAGGTTCGTATGCTGGAAACTGCAGTTGCATTGTTCATATTTAATCGTCCGCAGCTAACGAGTCGCGTCTTTGCTGAGATTGCATCGGCCCGGCCGAGGCGGCTGTTAATTGTTGCGGACGGTCCGCGATTCGATGACGAGAGGGAAAAGTGTGAGGCGGCACGGGCTACGGTGAGCCAAGTCAATTGGCAGTGCGACGTATTAAAGAATTTTTCTGACGTGAACCTTGGATGTAAGGGGCGGATCTCATCGGGACTTGATTGGGTCTTTTCGCAGTGCGAGGAAGCAATTATTCTCGAGGATGACTGCTTACCGCATCCAAGTTTCTTCCGTTATTGTGAAGAGGTATTGAGGTGGTATCGAGACGATGAGCGGGTAATGATGGTCAGTGGGGACAATTTTCAGCTTGGTCGCGCAAGGACCCCCTATAGCTATTACCTGTCGAGGTATTGTCACGTCTGGGGATGGGCATCCTGGCGACGAGCGTGGCGGTATTACGACGTTGAGATGAAACTATGGCCGGAACTAAGGCAAACGAGGTGGCTACGCGACGTTCTTGGCGATGGGGATGCCGCGGCGTGCTGGCAAGATGCGTTCGATGGAGCGTTTGCGGGTGAAATCGACACGTGGGACTATCAGTGGCTGTTTGCTTGTTGGGCGCAGAATGGCCTGGTGATTTTACCGGCGGTTAATCTCGTATCAAATATTGGGTTTGGAAGCGATGCAACACATGGCAACAGCGGGAGAGGCTTTACGGCGAACCTCCCAACGAGCGAAATGATATTTCCTCTCAGACACCCGCCCTACGTAATTCGAAACGGGGAGGGAGATCAGTTTACGTGGGAGCGTGTGTTCCGACGGAGTAGGCCCGCGGACTACCGCAGGAGACTCGCGCGAATTGTTCCGCAACCTATACGGAAGTTGATGTTTTATGTTGAAGCGCAGTTCATCCGAAGGAAAGAAGTGCAGTAAGCGTGCGGCGAACGCCAAGGGGGTCGTAAGGCGGGATGGCAGTGAGATCCTTTCATGCTTTGTCACCTGTTCAGCAGCGGGTTTACGTGGTGATTCGTCAATTTATTCCGGGTCGTCTGCGGTGGTTTTATGAGGGGTGTATTTCCGTACCGGGCCAATTGTGGTATGCAGAGCGAAGGTTACTTTATATGACAATTCGAAAGTACAATCCTAAAATAGTATTCGAGGTCGGCACTTGGTACGGAGGAGGAAGCACCTACTTTATCAGCCAGGCACTCTACGAAAACGGGCAGGGAAGGCTCCACACGATCGAGAGTGACCCGCAGCTGCATGCTGCTGCGAAGGCGAATTACCGTCGGTATCTAGCTCATCTTGTGCCACACGTAGAATTCCACCTCGGGGATAGCACAGAAGTATATCCAGATGTGCTTGCAGAATTGGGGAAAGTTGACGCGGTGTTTCTGGATGGTGCCGCGGATGCGCAACAAACCGTGTCGGAATTTGAGATGTTCGCGCCATATATGGGCCGAGGCTCACTTCTAGTCATGCATGACTGGGACGATGAGAAAATGGCGTTGCTCCGTCCCAAGATCGAGGGGTCTCCAGATGGGGTGCTCGTGAAGAGCATTTCTGCGCCACACTCGGTCGGCTGCGCGGTGTACAGACATTCATGATAGAGGGCGCCTACCACGGAACCATCCATTTTGTTTACGCGGTACCGAGGCCAGGACCTCAACTTACTGCGGCAGTATTGAGGCTGTGCGATAGGGTGTCTAGTCGTTACATTAGACGCGCACCTCTGTACCGATATGGTTGGATCCCGTGGAAAGCCAATCCTTTGTCGGCTCCCAGCGCAATCACGATGAAATTGTATGGACATCTGCGGCGCCATGCTCGCGCGTTGCTCTACGATTGGCTGGAGCAGACTGAAATCGAGTTTAAATCAAACGACATCATTCTGGGCCACCCACATCGGAATCGGAATACGGTCATGCAAAAGGCGCTTCTGAATACGCGAAGCTGTAAAGCGAAAGCGCTCATCTTTCCGATGCATCATGCGATAGGGTCGATTAATGAGTTTACGCTCCCACTTGTTGAGCGAGCGGACGTAGTATTCGGGATTATGGGGCCGTATTGGTATGACACGTTGGAGGACTCATTCTTTGCCCCGTGGAAGCACAAGATCATTCGTATGGACATGGCCATTGACGCTGCACAGTACCCGCTGATAAAGGGGCAGTTTAATCCACCAGGCCGCCGTGGTTACCTATACATCGGTAGTAACCGGCCAGAGAAAGGACCTGAGGTCCTCAGCGAGACGATGGCGGGCCTGTATGGTTTCCCGAAGGGGTGGATTGGCTCAGGGCCAGATATTGCCAACGTCCCGCGGATTGCGGGCTATACCCGCCTAACGCCCGCGTTCATCTCCGTTTTGGGGCGAACGTACGATGTCTTTGTGAGCACGTCTGTGTCCGACGCGAATCCGACAACGATCCTCGAGGCGATGGCGTGGGGGTTTCCGGTCGCGTGCACGCCTCAGTCCGGGTATTACAAGATGCCTTCGATTATTACGCTGAGTACGACTGACATCAGGGCCAACATCCAGGCTCTGCGCGAACTTCAATACGCCCCCGGAGAATATTTGATCGCACTCAGCAGGACGAATCGCCAGCTGGTCGAAGCTCAGTACACCTGGGAGCGATTCTGTAGAACCGTATGGCAGTCGCTTCAAGTGTATTTGTGAAGGCGAAGTGCCATGGATAAGTTGCCCTTAAGAGTGAGCCAGGAACGGTGGAAACAAGCGCAGGAGTGGGAACTCGGGGTTTGGCGTTCGCTCGATTGCCGAGCGAGTCGAAGGTGGCGAACGCGTCTAAAGGAAATCGTAAAGGGGTTTATTGCGAAGGGTTCTTGTGGCTTTGGTGATGATTGGAATTTCTGGTGGGCAGAGAGATTTGATGGGTATCAATCCCTCCCTGCCGCGCTTGAGAACGCAGTGGAGCTCGGCTGTGGCCTCTACACAAACATGCGACTCATACTTGAGAACAGACGTATTAGGCACGTCTACTGTAGCGATCCGCTGATCAGAGAGTATCTCACATTGAAGAAGAGCTGGTTAGCTGGAGCGTGGGTCGAGAGAAATGTGTTGGTTGATGACCATCCGATCGAAGAATGCCCGTTTGCGTCGGACTACTTCGACCTTGTGGTGCTGGTTAACGTGTTGGATCACGTGAGAGACGGTATCGTGGGCTTGAGGCAGGCGATTCGTATAACAAAGCGAGGTGGATATCTGGTAGTTGGGCAGGACCTGAGCAATGCGGAAGATATCGTGCGAGTGGGAGATGACATTGGTCACCCCATTCGTATCGACCATAGCACGCTCGACGAGGAATTGATGCCGCACTTTGAGACTGTGCTTTATAGAATTCTGAAGAGAGAGGAAGGGCGCAATCCAGAGGCGCATTACGGCACGTACATCTTCATCGGACGGAAATCTGCGCCAACGTCTAGTGGCGAGGCGGTTCGGCATTCGGTGCAAACTTAGGTGACGAGGGAGTTACATATTTGGGCTTCCCGACGGCTCTTGAGCCGAGAGACCTGTGTGTATTGTTTGTGCTCAGCTAAGCGTGGGTCAGATTGATCCCGTATCCAAGGATGGCGTCTGTCGTTAATTGACGCGGCGTAAGATTGAGCCTCCGCCAACCAGAATGAAGGTCCTAAAGATTGCGGTTGGCGTTCAAGGGTTTCCCGGCGGCAGCGCTGGGTGCGCAGAGCAGTGCGTTGGGGAGCTCATACGGGGTCTCGGTGGGTTTGATGACGCCCAGGGGCCGGCCGTGTGATCATGGTCACGGGTGTCGCGAAACGGAGAATGATACACGCGGTAGCTTCCCGGGGGTTCTGTCACTGAGTTGGACTCCTAGGGCGCGAATACCCTGAGGTGTGCGAGGGCGGACGCTATGGCCGGCAAGAGTCGTCTGAGAGTTGCGATCAACGCGCAGCTGATTCCTGACGGCTCGGCCGGCGGTATTCAGCAGGCGGTGTTGGGTCTCATCCATACGCTGGGACAGCTCGAAGATAACGACATCGAGTATGTTATCATCGCCCACGCGTGGGCGCCCCAGTGGCTTCGGCCCTATCTGGGGGAAAACCAGCGTCTCGTGCGACACCCCATCCGGGGCCCGATCGCGCGGGTTCTCGGGATCGGTAAGCGGGCCATGTGGCCGCTTCGGCCACGGCTGTTGCCCGTGTGGCGCCTGCTGAGGCGCCGGGATCAGGCCTCGTTCGGTGAGCCGCGCGGCCCGGTCTCGTCCGACGGCTTCATCGAGTCGCTAGGGGTGGACGTCGTTCACTTCCCATACCAGTCTATGACGTTGTCTGCGGTTCCGACCATTTTCAATCCGTGGGATCTTCAGCATCTGCATTATCCGGAATTTTTCCCTCCCAGCACGTTTGCGCGGCGCGAGGCGACGTACCCGTTGTACTGTCGGCACGCCGCCGCAATCGTGATGGCGTCACGGTGCATGGGACAGGACCTCATCGAGCGGTACAAGATTGATCCGCAGAAGGTGTATGTCATCCCGCTTGCGGCGTCGACCAGGATCCCCGTGCCCCCAGCGAGCCTTGAGCGCGTTCGCCGCGTCTACCGCCTACCCGAGGTGTTCACGTTTTACCCGGCGCAGACCTGGCCTCACAAGAATCACGTCCGCTTGCTGGAGGCCCTTTCGCTCCTTCGAAACCGGTGTGGCCCGACGGTGCAGCTGGTCTGCACGGGCGGTCTGAACGAGTTCTGGCCGGTGATCTCGCAGCGGATCCGTGAGCTCCGGCTAGAGAATCAGGCGCGGTTCCTAGGGTTCGTGTCGCAGGCCGAACTTGGGGCGCTGTATCGCCTCGCCCAGTTTGTGGTCATCCCGAGTCTGTTTGAAGGATGGGGCTTCCCACTGATCGAGGCGTTTCAGGAAGGAGCGCCGGTCGCGTCATCGTGGACTACTTCATTGGGCGAGTATGCCGGTGACGCCGCTCTCCTCTTTGACCCCACGTCCGTCGAGAGCATCGCGAACGCGGTCGGGCGGATGGCGACGGACGAGCGCCTTCGGACAGAGCTGGTGCAGCGGGGCCAGGAACGGGTCAAGGCGTTTTCGTGGGAGCCAGCGGCCAAGATGTACCGTGCCCTCTATCGCAAGGTTGGCGGCGGCCGTCTGACCGAGGAGGAGGAGCGGCTATTATCTTGCGAACGCGTTGCGAATTGCGGTGCGTGAACAGGGCGTTGAGCAAGGAGGGTCTTTCGGGGCGACTCGCGCGGACCGCGTGTGAGAGGCCGCCGTGGTCCGTACGTTGAGCGGAAACGGCTCGGTTGCCACCGGGGGTGTGGCGGAAGTGGTGTGGATCTATCGCCGCGAGCGGAAGCGGTGGATGGATGAATTGCGCCGTGAGCCAGTTAGAGTCCGGGAAAAAGCGTGCCTACGCCAGACCTGCGAGGAGAAGGCGCTCAAGGATCCAGCCCTTCAAGTGACCAAGGCGGTCGAATAGGGGCTGCGCGAGATCGGCGGTCACGTCTAGCTTTGTGAGCAAGGGCTTCACCAAGTACCGGGAGTGGGGCGCGTATCACTGGCGCGAACTCTACGCGCACCCGCTTCACGGGTGGCCCTACACGCGCTCGCGGATTGAGTGGGTGGTGCGCCAGTGCGTCGGGAGTCGCACCGTCCTCGAAATCGGTTGCGGTGACGGGGCGTTACTGGGTCGCTTGGCAAAGGCTGGGAAGGCGGTCGTCGGCGTGGATGCTGACGAAACGGGACTGAGGCTGGCGAGGGAGATGTTCGAGCGACACGGTCTGAAGGGAGATTTCTACGCCGACCTGGCGCGGGTAGAGGGATCGAAGTTCGACGCCGTGATCCTGGCGGAGGTGATCGAGCACCTGGAGAACCCGGACGGCGTTCTCGCCGGGGCGGCCCGTCGACTGAGCGCGGGCGGCCGCCTGGTGCTCACCACCCCGATCCGCTTGCTGGAGCGCTCGCCGGACGCGCACCACGTCCACGAGTTCTGGCCGGGGGAGGTCGTGGCGGTCGTCGGGAAGCACTTCGCGGACGTGCAGCTCACGCGGATGCACCCCGTCTGGCTCGTGGACCTCATGTGCTTCGGGGTCGGGCGGATCCGGCCGGCCGCCGTGCTGGCCAACTTCGTCCGGCTGGCCACCGGCATCGAGTTCCTCGACCGGGCGACGAGCCCCACGTCCCTCTACTGGACGCAGGGAGTCGTCGCGACGGGGCCGCGGGTCTCGGCATAGGAAGGGCGCGTGGTCTATACGGTGGACGGGCACGGCGTCGTGCCGGATCAAGGCAAGGCCGAAGTGATCTGGGTCTTCCGCCGGAACCGGCGGCAGTGGCTTGAGGAGTGGCGGCGGGGCGAGCGCTCGCGGGAGTTCTTCTACGGGCTCTTGTCCCTCCGTGACCGATACCGGGTCGGTTTTGTGGAGGACGAGAGCCGGAACCCGGTCCTCCGCCCGTGGTACCCGATCGAGCGGCTCCTGGCGCGCAGGATCGGGATGGGCTTCGCCATGGACATCGCCCTCCGCAATCTCTCGGCGCTCAACCGGGCCAGGGTCCTGATCTCCACTGTGGACGCTTGCGGCCTGCCGCTGGCACTCCTCAAGCGAGCAGGGCTGCTCCGGAGCCGGCTGATCTACATCAGCCAGGGGCTCAGCGACCGTGTCGAAAAACATGGGCCCGACCGCTGGCTCGCACGAGGGTACCGGCGCCTGCTCCAGGCCGTCGAGGAGCTGGTGACGCTGAGCCCGGGGGCGCGGGCGGGCCTGGCCACCTGGCTGGGCATCCCGGAGGGGCGCATCCGCCTCCTGCCCTTCGGCATAGACCACGAGTTCTGGCGCAACACGGCGCCGCCGGGGACGCCCGGGGGCTACATTGTGAGCGTCGGGTCTGACGCCGGGCGCGATTACGCCACGCTCCTCGCCGTGGCGGGTGACCTGCCGCTCCACATCGTCACGCGGCTCCCCTTGGCACTCGCGGGGCGGCCGACCGTCATCCATACTTCGGAGCACTCAGCGCGGGAGCTGCGCGACCTCTACTCGGGCGCGCGCTTTGTCGTGATCCCGCTCCACGATCGGAGCCAGCCTTCGGGCCAGAGCGCGGCGCTCCAGGCGATGGCGTGCGAGAAGGCGGTGATCGTCACGCGGACACGCGGCTGGTGGGGGGAAGGCGTCCTGCGAGACGGCGAGCACTGCGTCTTGCTGCCGCCCGGGGACGTCGCAGCGCTGAGACAGGCGATGCAGCAGCTCTGGGCGGACCCTAGAGCGTGCACCTGCATGGGCGAGCGGGCGCGCGAGGCCGTCGCCGCGCATTTCGGGGAGGCGCGGATGGCCGCCGCCGTGGCCGAATGGATTGCCGCTCATGCGTGACCTGGGTGTGGGCCGATGCTGAGGCGGTTGATGTCAGGCCTGAGAGGCGCCCCCCCTCCGCTCGGCTGGGTCGCGATCAACATGTGGCCGACCTGGTCGCCGTGGGGCGGGGGCAATCAGTGGGTGGAGCAGATTGCGCGATCATTGCGGTCAAGTGGCTATTCGGTTCGCTTTAGCCTAGACCAACCGGTGGACTGTATTATTGTTGCGGATCCTAGGGTGGGTGGCCGGGTGAGGTTTGGGTGGAAGGAGATCAAGGCGTATGTGAATCGGCACCCGCATGTGGCTTGCGTACATCGCATCAATGAAAACGATCGGCGCAAGAACACAAGCTTTATGGATGAGTTGCTTGCTCAGGCCAATGAGGTTGCCGATCATACGGTGTTTATTTCTGAGTGGTTGCGAGACTATCATGCGGAACGATGGTTCGACAAGAACAAACCGCACACGGTGATAACAAACGGGGCGGACCGGCGGATTTACCACGCGATGGGCGGCGCCGAATTCGCAGCGGATGGAATGATGCGAATTGTCACCCATCATTGGTCAGACAACTGGACAAAAGGATTTGCAGTTTACCAGGAGATTGACCGGCTGATCGCTGATGGCGAATTGGCCAATACAGAGCTATGGGTTATCGGGAGATGGCCGAGGGAAATCAAGTGGCGAGCCGCGAAGACGTTTAAGCCGAGGCAGGGCGCAAGCCTAGGCCGCTTGCTGAGGAGCTGTCATGTGTACGTGACCGGGTCGCGATGGGAGCCCGGTGGCATGCACTTCATCGAAGGGGCACAATGTGGGTTACCCCTCCTGTATCATCTGGATGGCGGCGGCATTGTGGAGCTGGGTCGGAAGTTTGGGGTCGGGTTCCGCGACGATATCCGGTCAGCTGTCCTGGAGATGCGGGAACGCTACGCTGAGCTGCGCGGAGCGGTGCTAGGAAACTCGCCGTCGGGGGATGAGATGTGCGGCGGCTATCGGCGGGTGATCCAGCAGGTGATCGAACGAAAGCGGAATAGACATGAGCACGCTTGAGGAGTATTACGAAAGCCTCGGCTATCCCAGATCCCATTGGCACATAGGATGGGAGCATCCTCATCTGGAGGAGTATGCAATCCGCTTGCTTCAGGGCATGCCGCGCGCCAGAGTCCTCGAGCTGGGGTATCAAGCGGGAGGATTTGCTGTTCCGGTAATTTTAGCCATGCGAGAGCGTCCTGACTTCGTATACCTCGGGATTGATTCCATGGCTTATGATACAGCGGTAGATGGCAAGGTGATTGTCCAGTACCTTGAGAATCAGGGCGTCACGGGCTGCTATGAGTTTGCCGTGGGTGATGCCGGCAAGTTCCTGGCGAGGATGCCAAAGGAACAATTTGATCTGGTGCTTATAGATCACGACAAGTCGCTCTATCCCAGGGAATTTCGTACACTGGTGAGGCGCGAGCTTGTCAGTCCTGATGGCTGCATCCTGTTTCACGATGTGCTTAGGAAGGCGCGTGAAGTATGGGAGGA
>JBHIAO010000135.1:0-12476 GCA_046758565.1 Anaerolineae bacterium | reverse complement strand
CT
This sequence comes from Anaerolineae bacterium, assembly GCA_046758565.1. Lineage (GTDB taxonomy): Bacteria > Chloroflexota > Anaerolineae > Epilineales > JAANWY01 > JBHIAO01. The sequence continues at coordinate 12,474 of JBHIAO010000135.1, read as the reverse complement.
CTGGCTCCTTTGACCCCTCTGTCTCTTCTGTCTCTTCTGTTCCCCTGGTTCCCCTTCGTTTGCGCGCCTTGACATTTCAAGGATGCGCTGCTACACTGGCAGAGCCGGCCCGAGCAGGGCCCACGACAAGGCCAGTTGGCCGGCGGCCCTTCGACGGGCTCAGGACAGGCTATGGGAGCCGCCTCTGCTGGTTGTTCGGAAGGCTGTGACAACCTATCCGAAGAATGTGCAGTGGCGGCTTCAGTTGTTTTGATCACAACTGATGCAACAAGAGGAGGTTCATTCTCAATGCCAAAGACAGCAGCAGACGCAGTAAAGATGGGGACACAGGTGAAGATAGTGGACTTCAGGTTCACCGATCCGTTTGGCGTGTGGCACCATTTCAGCGTTCCCGCTCGCGAGCTCACCAAGGACCTGTTCGACGAGGGAATGGGTTTCGACGGCTCGTCCATTCGCGGGTTTCAGGAAATCCACGAGTCCGACATGATTCTACTGCCCGACCCGGAAACCGCCTTCGTGGACCCGTTTCTTGAAGTTCCGACGCTGGCGATCATTTGCGATGTCCACGATCCCCTGACCCGACAGCCCTATTCACGCGACCCGCGCTACGTGGCGAAGAAGGCGGAAGCCTACCTGAAACAGACAGGCATCGCCGACGTGAGCTACTGGGGACCGGAAGCCGAGTTCTTCCTGTTCAACGATGTGCGCTACGGCGGGGGTACTAACTCTTCCTTCTACTTCGTAGACAGTGTCGAGGGCTGGTGGAACAGCGGGAAAGAGCTAAATCCGAACTTCGGCGGACAGATTCCCCCCAAGCGCGGCTACTTCCCGGTCCCCCCGACCGACACGCTGCAAGATGTGCGCAGCAAGATCGTGCTGGCGCTGGAGGAGGCCGGCGTGGAGATTGAAGTGCATCACCACGAGGTGGCAACCGCCGGCCAGGCCGAGATTGACGTCCGCTTCGGCCCGCTCACCCGCATCGCGGACAGCCTGATGATCTACAAGTACATCGTCAAGAACGTGGCGCGGCAGCACGGGTTGACCGCCACCTTCATGCCCAAGCCGATGTTTGAGGACAATGGCAGTGGGATGCACGTCCACCAGAGCCTGTGGAAGAGCGACGACAACGTCTTCTTCGACGAGGCCGGCTACGCCCAGATTTCAGAGACCGCCAAATACTACATTGGTGGCTTACTGAAACATGCCTCGGCGTTGCTGGCGCTGGTGGCTCCCACCACGAACTCGTATCGCCGGCTGGTGCCAGGCTTTGAGGCGCCAGTGAACCTGGCATACTCGCAGCGCAACCGCTCGGCGTGCGTGCGCATTCCGGTCTACTCGAAGAGCCCGCGTGCCAAGCGAGTTGAGTTTCGTCCGCCCGACCCCACGTGCAACCCGTATCTTTGCTTCGCTGCTCTGCTGATGGCAGGCCTGGACGGGATTCAGAACCGCATCGATCCCGGCGAGCCCATGGACAAAGACTTGTATGAGCTGCCACCGGAAGAACTGGAGCTCATCGACCAGGTGCCGGGATCGCTCGACGCAGTCCTCGACGCCCTGGAAGCCGACAATGAGTTCTTGCTAAAGGGTGATGTGTTCACCCCGGATCTACTCGAGACTTTCATCGCCTACAAGCGCGAGAATGAGGTAAATCCCGTGCGGATGCGACCGCACCCCCACGAGTTCGCATTGTACTACGACGCCTAGAAACGAAGAGGGGCCAAGGGGGGCAGAGGTAGCCACAGGAGCCGGAGGGGAATCCCGTCTGGCTCCTGTGGCTCTTTTGGCTCCTCTGCTCCCTTTAGAGTTCCCCTTTTGATCAGTTCCGAGCGATGCCGATGTCGTATGTCTGCCAGCCGCCGGCGCCATACTCCACACGTAGCGTAAAGGGCACAGAAGCGCCGGCCGGCACTTCCTCAGCCACCAACTGGCTCTCAGCCACCAGGATCTGGCCGGCAGCATCGTACAGGGCGACGAACACAACGACATCTGTCGCCATCTCCCCGGACTCGTTCCGCACCTGTCCCTGGAAGACAGCCGGCGTCGCACCCGGTGTTGGTGTTTGGACATCCAGAACCAGACCCGATGATCCGCCGGCGTGCGAAGGACGCGCCGTGACATCGACCGAAAAGTGATCATAGGTCAACGGTCCTGAAGCTGTCTGAATCCTGAACGGTGAAACCACGCCCGGGGAGAGTGTCGGCCGGAAGACCCCACCTGCCATCGCGTTTACGACACGCCCCGCCTGATCGTAGAACGCGGCGATGACCCGCACGTCTTGCAGGACCTCCGCTCCATCATTGCGGACTGCACCCACGACGTTCAACCAGTCCACCGATGTCCCCATGATGGAACGCGTCTCGCGATATGCCCGCCGGGTGGCGATGCTCACCTGCTCGTGCCAACCGTCGTCGGCCGGCTCGTACGTCACCCCGAGATGGCGCGGCGTATCGACATCGGGGATCAGACCAGAGCTAATATTCAAATGGAACGGCGTCCGTTCGCCGGGCGCCAGACTCCCGAGGCGGCCGTGCAGGCTCTGGACCAGGCCGGCGTTCATCACCTCACCGTTATCACCGTAGAAAGTTACGTATGTCCGAACAGCACGGATGGGTGCCTCCGTCGTGTTCTCGATCTCGCCGTAGATGTCCAACCAGTCAGTGACACCAATCACCTCGCCGTTTTCGTCGCGAAGCTCTCCCGAGTTTCGTGCCACATGGCCGATATGGACTGGCAAACTGGTGGGTGCTGATCGGCCAGCCGCACGGTACGCGACCTCCCAGCGCAACGTCGCATAATCGCTGGGACCGTGAAGCAGAACGATCCGGAATGGACGCTTTTGGCCCACGCCGATGACATCCTCGTACAGACTGTTCGCCCCACGGCCCGAATCTGCCACATTGACGACATCCCCCGTCTCATCGTAGAGTGTCACAGCTACCCGCGCGTCTGCTATGCTCACATTAGTGGTGTTGAGAACTTCGCCCAGGAAATTCCGCCGACCCAGGTTCTGATCGATGTAGGTATTTGTCGCCGAGGGTGCCACAATCGGTGGCCGCGTCTCCGGCGCCAGGTGGTAATCCGGATACAGGGTGTGTGTCGCATAGCCAGCCGGCAGCGACACTACGATCCGAAATGGTGTCGTCTCACCGGACCCGAGTATCGCCTGATAGGCCATCTCACTGGCATGCTGGATCAAATTCCCGTCAGCGTCGAGGAGTGCGGCCATGACGCTGACATCGCGCACAGTGGTGGGGCCGGCGTTCCCCACTTCGCCCACGATAAAGAGGAAGGTCTCAGCTCCCAGCGTCTTGGTAAACGCGGATGACGAAACGACACGGACGTCAGCCGGTGCCAGGGTCGGTGTCGGTGACGGGGCAGGGGTAGGTGACGGTCGGGGGGTCGGAGGCGGTGTGGGAATCAGAGGGAATGTAGAGGTGGGTACGATCGGCACAGAGGCCGGGGAGGCGTCTCTGGCGACAAATGGAAGGTACGCCCAGGAATTATTCTGTGCTCTGGCAGCTAAGAGCAGCAATCCGGCAAGGCCGGCGGCGATGAGAATGGAGGGTGGAAGATGGAGGATGGAGGATGGAAGATGGAGAATGGATTTCCACCTTCCACCCCTCCATTTTCCATTTTCCATTTTCCCCCCTTCCATCTTCCGTTTTCCGTCACTACTTGGCCGCTACATACGTGATGCGCAGCACCGGCGGTTGCTCACCAGGGATTCGGACGCCACCGCCGCCGTCCCAGGCAAACAGGTGCCGCCCTGGAAAAAACCGTGACAGCGGTTCCAAGACCATGTTGGTGCGGAAGGAGACCCGTCCGGTGTTAGCAACACGTTGCTCCAGCAGCTTTGTCTGATCCCGGTCAAGCTCGAAGACGTTAACCACGCCCGCGCTCAGGTCATCATCGTGGACAGCAGGGCCAAGCGTCGCGTCGACTCCGGCTCGATGCACCATGTAGTACTTCACATCCGGCCAGGCACTGTCAACACTCTCATCCAACACCTCGACCATCCAGGTCGCATCAGCACGCTCGTCCAGGTACTTTGTCTCCTGGCCTGTAAGATCCAATGCAGCCTGTACGATATGAGCATTGCTGGGTATGTCCGAGGCGAGATCGAACTGGGTCACACCGTACCAGCGAGCCTTGTCACCGGTCCGGCCGGTCCACATCCGAGAACCTCCCAACGAGGAACCGGTGACATTCTTGCTGTTGACGAAGCCAGTCGCCGCTCGATCTGCCTCGATCGCGAGTTCCTTTGCCTCGTACTCGAAATCGACCTCGACGATGTCCAGAGCCACATTGGTCGAGCTGCTGTTGGAGAAGACCAGGATACCATCTGCTGACGGCCGAGCAACCGCACCAAGCGGATCGGCATACAGACTGATCGTCTGGGTGTCGGCAACCTCCACCGACACCTGATCTATCACGTAAAGTGGATTGGCCCCGTCGAAAGTGAAGCGGGCCGGCGTCTCAAATGCACCCTCGGGTAGCACATCCACAAGGTCACCGACAAGATTATCGAACACGGCTATCCAGTAGTCGAAAGTCAGATTGCCGTCACCAAGGCCCATGTCTTCGGCGAGGACCGGCAGATCGATGTTCGTCGTGAACAGGTCGGTCTCGGTGAAGAACTCCAGGAATGCTTCCCTTGTGTTCAGGTCAAATAGCGCAGTGACATTGCGCCCGTCACAGCAACCCTGTCCCAGCAGGAAGCCCAGGTCATCGTTGAGCAGGATGTAGTCCGGTTCGCGGTCCTGGTTGACATCGATAAAGATGTTGGCATAGAACTGGACTGGGTGGAGCCGTGGGGCGTGGGTCGCAAAGGCGAACTCCAGAACGTTTCCCAGACCCTCGATCCGGGTGTTGCGCACGCCCACCGCTCTCACATCGTTTGCATCGCCGCTCGTCTCCTCATTCGGGTCCTCGCCGGCCAAGGTGAAAACCTCGGCTGTGCCGGGGACCGATGAGGTGTTCGTCAGGTCGAAACTAGCGCCGTTGGCAGCGCCAAACTCATCCAGTGCCACGCTCGCCGTCTCAGCGGCGATGTCGGCTGACTTGCGGGCCAGCAGGTAGACCGGTACCGACAGCGTCTCATCATCCTCACCTACCGCCCCACCAGCCGGCGTGAAGGTCAGCCAGCCACTGTACTCGATGTCGCGCAACGCCGGGCCCCCATCGCTGGCGCCCATCGAGGAACCGCCACTGAGCGGCCAATCCTTGAGACCTAGCGGATCGATGTCGGCGGTGACCTGGATGGTCACGGACCCGCCGGCCGGCACCGTCACCGTGTCGCCGGACGGGCTGATGGTGACGCCGGCATCCACATCATCCGCATCCTGGAACTCAAAGGCCACGTCGTACGTCGCGGTCATGTCACCACTGTTCTGGATGATGACCTCCCGCGTCAGGCTCACCGCCTCAGGCAAGGCCTGAAAGCCGAAATCCACCGCAGCGCCCGCGCGTTGTCCTGAGCCCACCGGAGGGTCGACAAGCACAAAAACGTCTGTGTTGACCGCGGCAAAGGCGTCAACGAGGCCGGCGCCCATGCGCGTGGCCGGGGCGATCGTCCCGCCGCCGCCGCCCTCCGGATTCCCGTCGATGTACATCCGCGGATGCGCAGTGCTGAGCAGCGCAGATTTCACCTGCTCCGGCGTCCACTCCGGATGGGCCTGCTTGATCAGCGCTGCAACGCCGGCGACATGGGGTGTGGAAAACGAGGTGCCACTGCCCATTGCGCCCCCTGTACCAGAGCCGGCGAAGGCAGACACGATGTTTGAACCGGGAGCTGTGATCTCAGGTTTGAAGACCGTGGGGGAGCTCGCCACCCGAATATCCCCCGTCGGTCGCCTCCAGCCGGGACCACGGCTGCTGAACCCCGAGATTTGGTCCGTCAGCTCTGGCCGTGAGATCTCAATGTTCATCGACAGTGTGACACTGACACCGGGCAGCTCACCCTTGATCAGATCACCATCACTCTGTGAGATCATCACAGTGGGGATGGTGATATCCGAGCCGCTGCCGTCATCGGCCATCCCGATAGGCGGACCCGCAACGTTGTTGACCACAATCACCGCAACCGCACCCGCTGTTTGCGCATTCCTCACTTTTGTAACAAAGGTGCAATCACCCCGGTCAACGAGTGCGATCTTTTCATCGATGGCTTCTATGTTGGTGATTTCCTCACAGGCCTTTGCGGGCTCCGTGTAGACCACATCATCTGCGATGGTTCCAGCCTCCTGCAGGCTCGGCCCAAAGTTAGCGGTCCGAATTTCGTACATGCCTGCAATGGAGTCCGGCGCGGTCACCTCGAGGGCGGGTCGAACTTCTCCCGGCGCGTACGAACTGGCCACGCTAATCGCCTGTGGGATGGCTGCCGGCGAGCCGGTGATCAGCGGTACATCACCTTCGTTGCCGGCGGCGGCCACAACAACCATGCCGGCGGCGATAGCATTCTCGATGGCCATCTCCTCTGCTGCATCCAGTTCGCCCTTGACACCAGAGAAAGCCGCGCCAAGAGACATGTTGATCACGTCGAGGGTATCACTGATGTCACCATCGTCGTCGGGGTCAACCGCCCACTCGATAGCATCGGCTGCCAGGGTGGTACCGCCCTGGGCGCCAAAGATTTTCAGCGCCCACAGCCGCGCGCCCGGCGCAACGCCGTGCGGGACCTCGTCGGTGCCCACGCCCGCCGCTATTCCCGCCACGTGCGTACCGTGGCCAACCCCGTCCATTGGATCCGGATCGGGCTGAGGCATTGTGGTGCACACGCCGGCTTCCTCGTCTTCTTCACTGCAACTGGGATTATAGAGCTCACCGACAAAGTCCCAGCCACCAACCACCTTGTCTGTCGGGAAAAGGGCTGTGCCTTCGTAGGTGTCATCGATGGTCGTATTGTCGTTGGCAGCGTACGCCTCCTCGGTCGCAGGACCGCCGAAGTCGGCGTGGATGTAGTCAATGCCAGTGTCGATGATTCCGATATCGATGCCCGTGCCGTCGATCCCCAGTTCGTCGATGACCTTCTGAGCGCCAATGTGCGGGACGCTGTCACCGAGTGTCAGTTCCATAATCGTGACCGGGTGGATGGACTCCACACCGGGCAGGGCCAGCAAGGCGTCAAACTGCGAGGGACGGGCCTTGACCTGCAGGCCGTTCAACACCTTCTGATAGGTGCTGATGACCGGCACGCCCAGGGCTTTTACGCCGGCCACCACTCGGTGCTGCGCCAGTTCCAACTGCTGCACGTAGTTTCGCTGCAGCTCGGCACTCATGAGGCCGGCGCCGGCCTCCTGTCGGGCCGCGTAGAGCCGGGCCAGCGGAGCACCGCGCATCTTCAAGAAAACAAAGCGAGGGCTGTCGTCGCGGAGTGCTGTTAACCCTAGCGGCCTATGCTGGATGGCTACCCCGTCGGGGAGGGGTGGGACCCGCCGCAGCCGGCTGGCCGGGCCTTCTGGGCCAGCGTACGTTGGTGCCGGCCCTAACACGAGAGGCGTCAGCAGCAGGCAGGCGAGCCCCAATGCCACCATTCGGAGAAGTCGTTTTTTCATGGTTGCTCCCTTTGTTCTAAAGAGGTCATTTTCACGCATCACGCATGTCATGCGCGGCAGCAAGCTTCAAATTGTGAGGTTGTTTCCATACCCCCTGAATCATACCGGAGACTACGCTGTGCGTCGCTAGGGGGATGCCACGCAATGCGGCCAGCGGGGGGATCAAGATACTGTCACATCTTCTGGCAGGAGCCCCTGTAAAAGTCATTGCTATTGTAACAGAGAACAGCCGGCGTGTCAATTCTGGGCTATGGGCCGGCGGCCTCGCCCCTTACCTCAGCCCGGAAGTCGACGAAAGTGGACCGCAAGGATCCGAAGTCCTCAGCCGTAAGGGTCACGGTCGTGGGGCTGTTGATGCAAGCCGCTAGCAGCCAACCGCGGTACTCATCTGGCAGCTCCGCACTGACCGTCACCAGATCTGAAACGTCAAACCCGGAGAAGAGAACCAAACCGGTGTCCAATGTGTTCCTGGTCATTGCTGCCCCATTCGAGAGCGTCAGGGTGACTGGAACGCCGGCCAGTGCCCGATCCACACCGCTGATGAAAAAGGTATCACAGCGGATGTCCAGGAATACACGGGCCAGGAGGCTAAACGTGCCGGGACGTGGTGGTGGCAATACCGTGGTCGAGGCGCGATCGCTGTCACGACTCACGCCACTGGTCACCGTTGCGAGGTTCGTGGCGTGTCCCTCAGCCTGGGCCTCGGCACTGTAGGTGATGGTGTGGCGGGCTGGACGCACCCCCTGGCTGACATCCAAGATGTCGTCTGGGCTCGGGAAGGTGCCAATCTCGGTGCCCTCGCCGTCGTCGAAGTGGTAGATCGCACCGACGGTTCCAGCAGCATTCTCAGCACCAACCGCCGCGCGAGTTCTGGGACCATCCAGGCGAGCATAGGTGAGAGTTACCTCTTCGGTTGCCTCTTTCAGCCACACCTGGAATGTAAAGGCCGTGTCTTCTTCACCCTTGCGCTGGACGTTCTCCCACTCTACGACTATCCAGGCGTTGCCATCACCTAAGACACGGGCCGCATACCAGGTACCTCCGCCTATCCCGTCACCACCGTCCAGGTCGAAGTCCATCCAGAGTGGAGCGATGACGGTGTTGGGCGGTGCCGTGTCTGGAAACTTCTGCGGCACCGCGCGGACATCGTCACTCGATGTACAGCCACCCATTACTACATAGCCATTGGTGACCGCACAGATGCGCTCATACTCGACGCCCAGATACGCCACTGGATTGATGTCAATGTTGACGCCCACGTCGTCCAGGTCGAGGTCATCAATCGAGATAGGTGAAACGCCGAGTCCAGCCAACGAGACGTAGCCAAAGTGGGCACTGGGACCGATCACCACCATGTGTTCTGCAGGAGGCAGTGCGCCACGCCAGGTAACTGTGCCGTCACTCAAGGTAGCGTCGCCGACAATGGAAGCTGGATCGATTTCCAGGCTGTCTGGAATGACGTCGGTCAGCTCCATGTCGCGCTCCTCGACATCGGTGTTAGCCAGGACGACCTGGTAGTCAACGCCTTCGCCACGAGGAACCTTGTCCCGATTGACTGCCTTATCCACGGCCGGCACGTCACCCACCACGCGCATCGGCGCAAAGCCTATGGCGATCGGATCATCTTCAGTGCCCAAAGTGACCATGCCGAAGTAGTCCTCGCCCTGATCAATCTGATGATCCCAGGCCACCTGCATTGTGTACGCTGAGCCTGCTGTGATGCTTTCCGGGGCGTCGAGCACCTCCAGCGACTGTCCCAGGGCAGCCTTCGTCACCTCATAGGTCTTAAGCGTGAAAGTACCGCTGCCGGCCCAGGCGTGGACAGCTACCAGGTACTCTCCTGAAGCCGGCAGCGCGATGTCCACTTCCTCGTTCGGGTCTGGGGATTGATCGGCGTCGATGAGCTCACCTGGCCAATCGAAGGTGCCACTTCCATCGGCATCGTAGAGCAGGAACAGGTCTAAGTCCCGTATTTCGGAGTCGCGCGTCTGAGCCACGAACCACAGCACATCCGATGTGATCGTATATGTGTAGAGCGCGAAGCCCTCGCCCAATGGATCCGTGTTGGTATTCTGATCCGGATCCTGGTCGAGCGGACCGCCCGCTGTCCTGACAGGATCGGCCAGGCCGTAGGCGTTGATCACGAACGGGTCCTGATCCACGCTGCTAAGCAGGTCGAAGGCAATCTGACCAACATCGAACTGGGTTTTAATGTTCCCCAGCGACGACCAGGCGGTCGGGACGTTCTCGAAGGCGATGGGCATGTGCACCTGGTGGGAGCCGTGCCCCAGGTAGAGCTGGGCGAAATACTGGTCCGCCGGCGTTCCCACGGCATCCACCGAAACCTGGAAGGTGACGGTACCATTGGCCGGCACCTCCAACGGATCAGGAGATACCGTGACTTCGACACCTGCAGGTGCATCGACCGTGACGGTCCAGGTCGTATCCGCCGCTACCAGGCTGGTGGCGGTACGCGTGATGGTGGCGTGGCCAAAAACCTGGCCAAAGCCAAGAGTGGGGACGTTCATGTTAGCCGGGTCCGTCTCGCCATCCAGGTAATCCTGAGCGGTCATATCGAAGACCAGTCCGGGGTCCGCAGCGCGTGTCAGATCAATCCGGCCAGCACCCATGTCGAAGGGACCGGCAGGGGTTTCGCCGTCCTCCTTCACTACGTCCGTCAGAGCCGTGGTCATGAGCGCCGACTGCATAGCCGCTGGGGACCACTCTGGATGCACGGCCCTGAGCAGTGCGCCGGCGCCGGCCACGTGTGGGCTGGACATGGAGGTACCCTGCATGGCCCGGAATAGTTGGCCTCGCGCACCGCAGGCGTTATCCCTGGGATCAAGGCACTGAGGGGTATTACCGGCCAGGATCTGCACGCCGGGCGCGGTCACGTCCGGCTTGATCACGCCAGGCACCGCGCCATTGGCGCCACGCGAGCTGAAGGAGGCCAACATGTCCGGCATGACGCGCGGGTCATCAGAGGCAAAGGCTGCCGTGCCAGGGGTGAAGCTGACGGTCACCTCCCCAGGATGCTGCGTGATGTAATTCTTGATCTGCTGGCCTACGTCGTGCTCGACGTGGACAGCGGGAATAACGTAGTTATCGGTGGCCAGTCCCTGCTGCACCGGATTGTAAAGGATAACAGCGCCGCCACCGCCGGCTGCCACGTGCTCACCCCGCAGGACACGCGCGATCTCGCCACGCCTGCAAAGAACGGCGTCGGTAGGCTGGAAGGTGCCCTCAGGGAAGGGGTGCAGACAGAGGCCGGAGTCGTCCCCTGCGCTATCCGGGATTCCCTCAGCATCCACCAGGTTGAAGCCGGTGATGCCATCAGTGACAGTAGCGCCGAAGAGGCCGGTTGGTGGCTCGCCGGGGCCGCTAAGAGCAATCTCGCTAATAAAGAGGCGGTTGCTTGTGCTGGCCCCGACTGTTGTAAGCCATGGACCGAGGTGATTAGCGGTGCCACCATCGGGACCACCGTTGCCAGCCGCCGCTGCCACAAAGACACCCGCTTCGCGAGCGGCCAGGAAAGCCAGTTCCGCCGGATCGTCGTATGGCTCCACACCACCCGAGATCGAGAAATTAATGACATCGACACCATCCAAAATCGCCTGCTCCGTGGCCGCCACGCTATCGCTGACGTTACAGCCCTGAGGTCCACAAACTTTGTACATCGCTACGTGGGCACGGGGGGCTATGCCGGAGATAGTGCCCCGATCCACACCCAGCAGGGTAACAGTGACGTTTTCATTGCCCGCGGCCGTCGACGCCGTGTGGGTACCGTGTCCATTGTCGTCCCGACCCGAGAGGAAGAGGCCGTCATAGCCATCATTGGTTTCGACGTAGGCCTCGAGAAAATACTGGATACCAATCAGCTTGTTGTTACAAGAGTAGACGTCGTCCTCAGGCGGTGTGCAGTCGCCGCCCCAATTATCGGGTGGCTGTGGGTAGGTACCATCATCGGCAAAGGAAGGGTGCTCTGGCCAGATACCCGTGTCTAGTACGCCAACGATGACGCCTTCACCTTTGGTGCCGGTGATCACGCCTGCGGCACTTGAATCCCAGATCGCCGTCGCGCCGATGAAATCAGGTGTGACGTCGGTCAGTAGCTGTTGCAGTTCATCGCGCTGTATGGAAACAACGCCAGGGAGTTCAGCTACACGCTCAGCCTCGGCCGGCGTCAGCACAGCTACGACACCGTTGTAGGCGACCTTGTAGGTATACAGTACGTTGATCGGCCGGCCAACAACCTGTGCCAGCCGAGTGATGAACTGTGTCTGCTGGTCGGCCAGGTACCCAAGATAAGCCTGGCTGGCCTGGCTGGCGACATCCAGCTTCTGCTGACCGGTCACTCGCGGGCTTGTCGGCCGTAATCTGCCGATACCTCCCCGGTAGGTAGCCAGCGGCTCATCTGTCAGGCGAATGATGTAGGGCCACGGCTCAGCTTTATCTTTCGAGCTTACTAAATGAACAACCGTCGGGGAGGTCGCTCTAAACCTACTTGCCGGAGCGGGCGAGGAGGGAGCCGCCATTGTCAGCAGTCCTCCCAGCAGCAGGCTCAACGCGATGAGAACAGACACAACCAGAAGGTGCAGCCGGATTGTCAACTGGGTCTCCCTTTCAGTTGCTGTAGGGGACTGCAGCCGTCTCCCAGCAACAGAACGCCGATATCGAGAGAAGTTCTTGTCGTGCAGAGACCTTGAGAGGAGGTATCACCGCATGTTGCAGGGGAGATGCAACATACTGTGGCTGGAACGGGGATGAAGACGCTGTTGCATCTACTGGCAGGAACCCCCGCTCAGGCGAGGTTATTGTACCAGAGAATGGCCGGCGTGTCAATGCCTGGCTGGCGAGGGAAACACAATCATGAAACCGAAAACTGGCCTGCTGACGGGGTAGAAAGTAACTTCCGCTTGAG
>JBHIAO010000134.1:0-12484 GCA_046758565.1 Anaerolineae bacterium | reverse complement strand
GGCTCAGGACACCGCAGTACGCCGGCCGGCAACATTCATCCCTGTGTAGTGCCTCTGTCCGACGACCGCTTGTTGGCCTTCATGCGTACTGGGGGGGAAGGTGGCTACATCTGGCGGACAACCTCCGCCGACGGTGGACACAGTTGGGAAACACCGATCCCCACCCCGTTGCCCAACCCAAACTCAGGACTGGATCTACTCCGATTGAAAAGTGGCGCCCTGGTTCTGGCTTTCAACAACAGTAGCCGGCGTCGCACACCGCTCTGTGTGGCGTTGTCAGATGATGAGGGTCTTACGTGGTCCCACATGCAGGTTCTTGAAGATGAGGAGGGGGAATTCTCTTACCCAACGCTGATCCAAGCCCGTAATGGGCGCATCCACGGCGTGTATACCTGGCGGCGGCAGTTCATCCAGTACGTGGAATTCGACGAGGCCTGGCTGCGTCAGGCGCCGGCCTGGACAGGGGCAAGCGAATGAATGGCTTGAAGCTGAGAGGCGTGATCGTACCACTGATCACACCTTTCCATAAGGGTGGGAGCGTCAATGTCACCGTGCTGAAAGAGCTCGTGGACTTTCTGATCGACGCGGGAGTTCACGGCCTGTTCGCTGCCGGCACGACGGGGGAAGGGCCACTACTCACTCCAGTTGAGCGACGGATGGTGGCGGAGACGGTTGTACGCCAGGCGGGAGGGCGGGTGCCGGTCATCATCCAGGCCGGCACGCCCGTGACCGCCGAAAGTATCGAACAGGTGCGGCGCGCCCAGGTATGTGGCGCCGATGCGGCGGCTTTGCTGTGCCCTTACTACTATCGATTGGACGATGAGGCCCTGATCGAACACTTTTGCGCCGTTGCCGAAAGTGTGCCAGACTATCCCCTCTACCTGTACAACATCCCCCCGTTGACTGGCAACAACATCAGTCCAGCAGTCACGGCGGCTGTGGCACAACGCTGCCCCAATGTTGTGGGGGAGAAGGACAGCAGTGGCGACCTGAACCAGGTCATTGCGAAACTACACACCCGCAACGGCGATTTTGAAGTGTTGATCGGCAGTGATGGCCTGATTCTGTCCAGCCTGGTCGCAGGCGTTCAGGGGTCGGTTTCTGGCAATGCGAATGTGTTTCCAGAGCTGTTTGTCACTCTTTTCAATGCCTTCTGGCAAGGCGATCTGGCCGCAGCCCGCGCCGCGCAGGAGAAGATCCATAGCGTGCGCTCTGTCTTGAAGGATGGGGCAGACCTCTCGTTGTTTAAGGGGTTGCTGGCCTACAGGGGGATGCCGGCTGGTCCTGTTCGTCCTCCGTTGCGCACCGCCGGCCCTGAGATGATCGCGGAGTGCCACACCAAACTGATTGCTCAGGGCATCGACCTCGCCTGAGCAATCCTTCCTAACCCTTGATCCCGCCTGTTAACGCCATTCCTCTGATTACGCGTCGTCTCAGAATCAAGAATATGATCAACACGGGTAAGGAAGCAAGAAATGCCCCGGCGAGCAATAGTCCATAGTTGATGTCATAAGCCCCTTGTAGTGCTTTCAAACCGATGGGCAACGTTAGTAGGTGGGGGCGCTGGAGTGCGATCATGGACCAGAAGAACTCGTTCCACGAAAAGATGAACATGTAGATAGCTAAGGCGACGAGAGCCGGCTTGGAATTGGGTAATATGATGCGAACGAGAACCCCAAAACTGCTACATCCATCAATTCTCGCAGCATCTTCCAGCTCTCCAGGGATGTTGACAAAGAACTGGCGCAACAGGAAGATTCCAATCGGCATAGCTGCGATAGGGAGGACAACGGAGGGATAGGAGTTTAGGAGGCCCAGCGAGTTCATGATGAAGTAGAGTGGGACTGCATTGACCTGCCAGGGTATCAGCATAGATGATATAAAGATCAAGAAGACTACGTTTCTGCCTTTCCAACGGAGGCGCGCGAAGGAAAACGCTGCCGGAATAGAGAGGATCAGTGAGAGAATCGTAGCAGATCCGGCAACGATCAGGCTGTTTAAAACCCAACGGGAAAAAGGCCAGCCGTAAATTACATCTCGAACATGTTGTAGAGTGAATCGCGATGGAATCCACTGAGGTGGAAGGGTGAAAATCTCTGGATTCGGTTTAAATGCCGTGTCTATCATCCACAAGATCGGGATCATCCACACCATCGCGATGCCGAACACGACAATGGGCTTGATAGCGCTTCTCAGTACCAAGGCACTGATAACGGCCCGCTGAGCAGCCGGCACCTCCCTTCCGCGCAATTCCACAGGAGAAGCCGCACCAGATTGTTCGTTCACCAGTTGGCTCTGTGTTGCTCCGAGCCGATCGCTAGCGAATTTCGGGGGCATCTACCTCCAACCCTCGGCCAGACCCTTAGGGTTTTTGAAACCCTAAGGGTCTTTAAAGTTCAGATTCAAATCCCAAGAACCTAAACCCCAATAGTGTGAAAACTAAGATTACCAAGAAGAGGATAAAACCAATGGCAGCGGCTTTCCCCATCTCCAAAGCTTGCCATCCAGCTCTGAAAAGATACAAAGCCAAGACCTCTGAGGACCTGCCTGGGCCGCCGGCTGTCATCATCAGCACCTGGCCCAGGACGCGAAATGCCGAAATCGCTGTCAAGACCAGGGAAAACAAGATGGCTGGCTTCAGGAGAGGCAGGGTTATGCGCAGAAAACGGGAAAAGACGTTAACGCCGTCGATTTCGGCCATTTCATAGATCTCGGGTGGGATATCTTCCATCGCGGCCTTGAAGATGACCATCCTATACCCCGCCAGCCACCATGCCGTCGCAAAGGCAATGGCCGGTACAACCCAGAAGGGATGATTCAGGAAATGGGGTGGGTCTATGCCTATGGCTTCCAGGTAGCTAAGCACCAGGCCAAAATCAGGATCAAGCAACCACTTCCAAACGATGCTGATGATGGACACATTTAGCAGATAAGGGTAGAAGAATGCAGATTCTATGAGTCCACCGCCTTTCCATTTTCCGAGCCCTCTCAAGATCAAGGCAAACAACAGCCCGATTCCCAGGATCAGGGGAATGGTCAAGGCTGCGAACCAGACAGTGTTCCGGAAGGCATTCCAGAATCGCAGGTCATGGAAGAGGTTAATGTAGTTCTTAAGCCCGATGAACTCTGAGCCCAACAGTGGTTGCCATTTGAATAGGCTGATGTAGAAGCCATAGACGACAGGTGAAACGAGGAATACTAGCCAGATGACCGTGTAGGGTAGTATGAACAGGAAGCCCTCGATCTCCTTGCTGCGCCTCACCCGCGAGAGAAGTGTCGTCATACTGTATGTTCTCCCTGGCAAACACCGCATCGCGCACCTTACAGCGCTTGCCATTTGCAAAAGGTGCGCGATGCGACATCAGCAACCGCCGACAGCAACGTGGGTTGCGATCCACTGTCGGCCACAATCTCCTCCAGACGGACAAGCCCTTAGCCACCCTGTAGGATGCTGTTGCACTCTTCCTCGGCTCTGTCCAGCGCCTCCTGCGGTGTAATCGTCCCGTTGTAAGCCTCCTGAATGTGAACCTGGATTGCGTTGTTCAGTTGCGAGGCCTTGGGATGAGCGATGGGGTAGTGAACCCACCCCTCGTTGGCCATATCGGCAAACTGGGACAGGGCTCCCTGCCAGGTAGCCGATTGCTGCAGTTCATCGCTTTCGAGGGCAGGCTTGTATGCTGGGATGTGACCGCCATAGATTCCCCAGATGTCAGAGTGTTCGTTGATCCATTTGATAGCCTCAGCCGCCTTGACTATCACCTCGGTCGAAACCCCGCTGGGTTGTTTGGGGATCACCAGGTTATGGCTGTTCCCCCAGGTGGCAGGTTGATCGAAGAACACGGGCATTGGGGCGAAGTCCCAGTTGACATCGCTTTCCGAGGCAGTCCAGTACATCCAGTTGCCGGCGACGAACATCCCCAGTTCGCCAGCGGTGAACTGCTTGAACCCATCGGTCCCAGGTTCGTTCCAGCCCCGCTCCTGGACCATGCTCACCAGGAACTCCAGAGCTTTGAGCCCTTTCTCGTTGTTGAATGTGGCCTTGGTGTAGTCCTCATCGAACAACTCGCCGCCCTGCTGCCAGTAGAAGACCATCCATGCCCGTCTCAGCTTCCTGGGTAGAGCATCCTCAGCCGGATGGAAGGCGAAGTGACCGGTATCTCTGATCGCGTCGGCCGCTGCAACGAACTCCTCCATGGTCTGGGGTGGATCGTCGGGATCCAAACCTGCTTCCTCGAAGATGTCCCTGTTGTACCACAGCCCAAACATGTGAGTGTCCAGCGGTATGAGATAGCGATGACCGTCCTTCTCACCGGCTTTCCAAAGCGTCTCTATGTAATCCCCGGCTTCGATGCCGGCGAGGTCCAGGAGATTACCGGCCGGCGTGTCTTCCAGCGGAGCAAGCGCAGGATACATCTCTGGGAGCATGTTGGTGTGGACGATGCCTATCTGAGGGGGATTCCCCGCTATGACGGCATTCGTAAGCTGCGCGTAGTACTGAGCCCACTGCCCTTGCGTCAGGGTGAGCTGTGACTTCTCATGAGTTTCGTTGTAAAGCTCAACGATACGCTCCATGGCCTGGGCGTCTCCACTATGGAAGAGCGTATTGTAGAAGAGGCTATGCATCTCTGCCTGCGCCCGAGGAGGCGCGGCTTCCTTCGCCGGCGCGGGTGCAGCAGGAGTAGGAGCAACACAACCAGCCACCGCGAGCACGGTGATCATCACAAGAACAATCGTTGCTAGATACTTCATTGAATCTCCTCCTTAAAGAATGCGAATGTACGCAATCAGCAAGTGGATGACGGGGAACGTGGGCACATGTGTGCCCCTGTGATCGGAAATGGCGAAACAAAGATCCGAAAGTTACTTCGTTTAACCACCTCCCTTCGGTGGGGAACTTTCTCGGAAAGTCCCAGAGCCCGATTTCACGAAGGAAAAGCAGCTCGGGACGTGGGTTACGCTGGCCTGCCCGCTTCGAAGTACCGTAGAGATGGTGGACGTCTAGCGTGAAGTGGGTATGTCCGACTTTCAGCCATGAGGTCCTACTGCATTATATCACAGTAAACTATCAAATGTCAAGGATGGGCTTGCAATCGTTTACAGCTTGGTTACTGTACAAGCTCGATGCGCCGGCGCGACATTCTCCTCAGAATTGGGCATCTTCTGGCCCGGAAAAGACTTGACAAGCGGGGTGAAACCGATTACAATAGGAGCAAGCGACACGAGTAAGGGGTTTCCACAACACCGTTGCCTCTCATACGCGAAAGCGCACCGACCAAGAACACACAAGTACACCAACACCTCTGAAATCGATTGCAAGGGAATATGAAGGGCCTTCAGCGAGCGAATGAATTGCTGACGAGTATGGGCAGATAGGTAAACCGATGGCGAGCATCAAAGACGTCGCCCGTCAAGCCGGCGTCTCCAGCGCCACTGTGTCGCGTGTGTTGGCAGACAAGCCACACGTCCGGCCAGAACTGCGTGAGCGTGTCTGGGAAGCTGTAGAAGCCTTGAGCTACCAGCCCAGTCGGGTCGCACGCAGCCTGCGCGCAAAACAGTCCAAAATCATTGGCCTCATCATCTCCGACATCCAAAATCCCTTTTTTACCTCCATCGTGCGCGCTGTTGAGGATACGGCATACGAACAAGGATTCAGCATTTTCCTGTGCAACTCCGATGAAGATCCGGACAAGGAAAAAATGTACCTCGATTTGATGCGCGCCGAAAACGTTGCCGGGATTATCGCGTCTCCAACCCGTGAAACCGCCGATTGTTTCCAAGACGTTCTCGACGATGAAATCCCGGTCGTCGAGATTGACCGGCGCACGCCCAACGTTGAGACCGATACGGTTCTGATCAACAATGTCGAGGCGGCGTACAATCTCGTCAGCCATCTAATCGCCGACGGCCATCAGCGGATTGGGGCCGTCGTTGGAGTTTCAGATGCCACGACGGGACGGGAACGGATGGAAGGATATGTTCGGGCGCTGACTGCCCATGGAATTGAGGTGTCGCCCAAGTTAACGATCCAGGTACTTCCCAAGGAACAACAGGGGCACGAAGCCACTGAGGAATTGCTCGGGTTGCCAGACCCACCTACGGCCATCTTTACCGGCAACAATCTTCTGACAATTGGTGCGCTCAAGGCTATCCAGGCACAAAACCTCACGATTCCCGATGACGTGGCACTGGCCGGCTTCGACGAAATGCGGTGGGCCTCGCTCATCAGGCCAGGGTTGACCGTGATCGAGCAACCCACTTACGAACTGGGTCGAACCGCCGCAGATCTGTTACTCAGACGCCTTGAAGATCCTTCCCGCTCAACCCGCGAGGTGATCCTAAAAGGCAAACTCATCGTCCGACAGTCTTGTGCTCACCACCCTTCGACGAGCTCAGAGCCTGCCCTGAGCCCCGTCGAAGGGTTGCCGAAGGGACACCGCGATGAATGAAGCGAAGGAGGTGATGTCACTACTATCATACCAGTCTTCGGGAACACAAGTCCTCGTATGAGGCGATCCACCAGGATGGATCACTCAGTCTTCGGCACCGATTGGCCGAAGGACTGAGGCGATTCGGAGGTAAGTAGCCGCTATATCTTCACCTGAAACGGAGGAGAATCTCATGAAATCTAAGCTCCCGATGATCGTGGCATTGCTCGTGATCATCACAACATTCGCCCTCGCATGTGCACCTGCGACTCCGCAGGTCATTACGAAAGAGAAAGTCGTCGAGAAAGAGGTACTCGTCACCGCTGCGCCTGAGGCAAAGCCCTACGAGGGGGTAGAGGTCAACATCATCACCTTCACCGGCCCTCAGATCGCCGAACCGCTTCAGCGACGCGGTCCCGACTTCGAGGCCTTGACCGGCGCGAAGATTAACGTGGTCATCGTCCCCTTTAGCGACTTGTACCAGAAGATACTAACCGACCTGGCGACAGGCACGAACGCCTTCGATGCGTTCGTGTTCGCACCGCAGTGGATGGTTGACTACATCGTCCCCGGCTACCTGGAAGACCTGACCGACCGGGTAGCCGCCGACGAGGCGCTGGAGTGGGAGGATATCGCGCCCTTCTTCCGCGACTTCAGTGCCACCTTTGAGGGCAGCATCTACACCATCCCACTGGACGGCGACTTCCAGATGGTGTACTATCGCACCGACCTGCTGGGGCAGGAGGGCCTTGAACCGCCGGAGACGTGGGATGACTACATCAACATCGCCAAAACCTTCCACGGCAAGGACCTCAACGGGGATGGCGACCCCGACTACGGGTCGTGCATTTCCAAGAAGCGCGCTGCCCAGGCCTACTGGATGATCTGGTCGGTGGCTGCCGGTTTCCTGCAGAGCCAGGGCACCTCACAGGGGTCATTCTTCGACACCGAGACGCTGGAGCCCCTGGTCAACAACGAGGCCTTTGCCGCCGTGCTGGACGTCTACAATGACACTACCCAGTACGGCCCGCCGGATGAGCTGAACCTTGACGTCGGCGACACCCGCGGTCTCTTTACCTCTGGCCGTTGTGCACTCTCGCTCGACTGGGGAGACATTGGCACGCTGGCCATCGATCCCGAGACCTCGGTGGTGCAGGACAAGGTTGGTGCCGTCATCTTGCCCGGCACGACCCGCGTGCTTGACCGGGCCACGGGCAAGCTGGTGGACTGCGATGAGAAGACCTGTCCTTATGCCATCAACGGGGTGAACCATGCACCGTTCGCGGCCTTCGGCGGTTGGTCAGGCGCGATCAACGCCGCCGCCGACCCCAAAGTCAAGGACGCGGCCTACGACTTCTTCTCCTACATGGCCCAGCCGGCACAGGCCAACGTGGACGTCACCATTGGCATTACCGGCTTCAACCCCTATCGCACTTCGCAGTTCCTGAACCGTCAGGCGTGGGTGGAAGCTGGGATGAGCCCCGAAGCGGCCAGCGACTACCTAGGCGCGATCGAAGCCAGCCTGGCTAGCCCGAATATGGTGCTGGACCTGCGCATTCCGCAGAACCAGCGTTACCAGCAGGTCGTGCTCGACCAGGCCATCAGCCAGTTCCTGGCCGGCGAACTCACCAGAGAGCAAACCATGCAGCAGATTTACGATGGCTGGGAGGAGATCACCGAAGAGCTCGGCCGCGAGGAGCAACTTGAAGCCTACCGTGGCACGCTCGGTGTCACCCGGTAGATCCAGGTCATTTGCATGACCGCATAAACCACAAACCCAAGGCCCGACTCAGCCAGGGCCGGGTCTTGGGGCCTCCTCCCAATCCCTGTGATAGGTAGGACAGACTGATGCAAGTTGAACGACAACCTCAAGACCCGGCCCGGCCTGGGGTGGTCCTTGAGGCTGCTCTCCCTCTTAACGGCCGCTGGCATTGGCTGAGTACACAAGCGGAACGTCTGGCCGGCCACGTCTTCATCTGGCCTTCCGTACTGGTCGTGCTTCTACTAGCCATCTTCCCGCTAGCCCTGTCGCTTTATCTGTCGCTGTCGCGCTTCAAGTTCGTCAAAGGTGGGTTCGAGATCAAGTTCGTGGGGCTGGCCAACTATCGCAAGCTGCTCGCCGGCAGCGAGAAAACGCATTTCCTGGGCCTGAAGGCCGATCCTTCACCCCTTGGGTGGCTCATATTTGCGGTCGCAATTGCGCTCATGATCTGGGGCCTGGTGCGCTATGCCCGCAGCCGGCAGTCTTCTGCCCTGGGATTGTCCTTGCGTGGCGTGGTGACAGTGGTGATGGGCCTGGGTGTCTGGCTCCTGGTGCGGACGCTTAGCCCGGCTGGCCGGCCGGGAACGTTGGTCATCACCTGGATCTACGTGTTTGTCGGGATCGCCGTCCAATACACCCTGGGGCTTGGCCTGGCGCTGCTGACCACACAACGCCTCCCCGGTCGCCGTTTTTTCCGGGTCGTCTACTTGCTGCCGATGATGATTACGCCGGTGGGTGTAGCCTATATGTTCCGCATGTTGGCCGATACCGACAAGGGACCGTTCCAGCCCATCTGGCAGGCGTTGGGGCTGGGGCTCTACTCGTGGGTCACCGACCCGTGGGGCGCACGCGCAGCGGTGATGATCGGTGACATCTGGCAATGGACGCCTTTCATGTTCATTGTGCTGCTGGCTGCCTTAGAGGGCCAGTCGGTAGAACTCATTGAAGCTGCCCTGGTAGACGGGGCCAACCGCTGGCAGATTTTCCGGCATATTACCTTGCCACAGATCATGCCGGTCAGCACCACCCTGATTCTGATTCGGATGATTGAGGCCTTTAAGATCGTGGACTTGCCGAACGTGCTAACGAACGGCGGGCCGGGTACGGCTACAGAGTCGCTGACGCTGCACGCTTTCTTCTCTTGGCGCACCCTCGACCTGGGTGGATCGGCAGCGATTGCCTACATTCTGTTATTCGTCGTCACGTTTCTCGGGATCTCGTACGTCAGTCTGATTCGTCCGCAGGTAGCGGAGGTATGACCGAAGTGATTAGGAACTTTTTTCACCGCAAGTCGACTTTCTCTCCATCTCCCTTTGGGATGCTGTTGTCGTACCTGGCGCTGGGGTTCTGGGCCATCGTTGTGCTGTTCCCACTGTATTGGCTGGTTGTCACCTCACTGAAATTGCCGATCGATGTAAACACAGGTCCCTTCTACGTACCGTTTGTCGATTTCCAACCGTCGCTGCACGCCTGGGACTACATCCTGGTGGGTGACCTGAGCAACGATACCATTCGGCCGTACATTAACACCGTCGTGGTCGCTCTCACCAGTGCCTCGCTGGCCCTGCTGCTCGGGACGACGGCCGCCTATGGCCTGACTCGCTTCCAGTATCGGCCCCGCATCGGTGCGATCCTGATGTTCATCGGCTGTCTGGTGCTGGTCATCGTCGCCATGAATCTGGGAGCCCCCTGGCAGATCGCCGTGGTTGCCGGCATTGCCCTCTTCATTCTGTTGCTGCAAACGATTGGTAAGCGCTTTAAGCGATCGCTGGGTAACAACGATATTGCCTTCTGGCTGATCTCCCAGCGCATGCTGCCCCCGGTTGCGGTGGTGATTCCCATCTATGTCCTATTCCAACGGCTGCATCTACTGGATACCTGGACCGCCCTGGTTGTGACCTACCTTGCGATCAACCTGCCGATTGTGGTCTGGCTGATGCGAGACTACTTCCAGACCATTCCGCTGGAACTCGAAGAGTGTGCGGCCATTGACGGCGCGTCGCGCTATCGGGTTTTCTGGTCCATTGTGCTGCCCCTTTCGGTGCCCGGCCTCGTCGCCACCTTCCTGTTCGTGCTGGTTTTCGCCTGGAACGAGTACCTGCTGGCCCTGTTTCTTTCGGGCGCGGACTCTCAGACGATGCCACTGTCGGTGGCAGCCCAAAACGCAACGCGGGGACCACAATGGTGGTACATGTCCGTGCTGATTCTAATCATGATTGTTCCGGTCATCGCCATGGCCATTGCCCTGGAACGCTACATCGCGCGCGGGTTGCTAGTCGGCGCCATTAAGGGTTGATCGACTCAGAACCCGGAGCTCTCAGATTGACGGATTAGGGAGATAGAAGATACGTGAGCGAGATCAATCGTCACTGTCACGAGGAAAGACTCTGGAGACGGCCAAGGCAAGGCCGGCCGCAATCAGCTTCATCGTAGGCTTTGAAGTGTTGGCTCGCAGAAGGATGTTCCCATGATAGGGATTATCCCGTAATAGCTGCCTCTCATACGAGAGCAGCCCCTTGATGGTGGGACGATGATTGAGCCGGTCAATCTCCGCCCGAGGGACTTGTGCTAATCCCGCCTTGAACTGGAAGCTCCCATCGGCCTTTGTTTGATTGAGCGTAAATTCAATTACGGTGTCGTCGTCCTCCCAGTTTACTGATTGCTCTGACCATCCATCACCTCTATCGCCATCAAGGAAATAAAAGAGGTGTGATCCAACTGTGCCTTCATCGTTCAGGTAGGTGTCATTCGGTATGCCTCTGAGGCAGTTATCTGGGAAAGTCATGCTCTACGAATGTGAGACGATGAAGCTGAGGAGCCACAGAGTAAGAGTCTGAAGGTCTATGCCCGAGATCAAGCCTGAAGCAGTTATCTCCCCCAGATTATGGTCGGCTATCAAAAACCAACCTGACTCGTCAGGATCAGGTTCGATACTGAAACCAACCCGATAGTCATCAAATATCCATTCAAATAGGACTGAGCCGTCGTCTGCAATGAATGGCTGTAACTGGGGGATGTGGCTAAGGTCAAGACGGAGCTCCTGGAAGATGGATACGCCTCCTTGAATTGCCGAAAGTAACCTTCTGGCCTGGTTGGCGATATCCCTATCTTCTAGCTTGTGGACCAACTGCCACGCCCGCCGGAGAAGATTGGGACCGAGAGGCAGAGGAAGGAAATCGAAGTGAGTGTATCCGCCAAAGGTTTCGTTAGCCAACTGGCCGGGGATGGAATAGTGTATCTCCGTAGGGGAGGCGTGAACAATTTTCGAGTCAGTTTCCTGAGTATAGGCAATCATAGTGGTTGAGGCTCCATGGCTTTATGCAGGCGATCTGTAATGCACCATTGGATGAGCCGAGACGCGCGGACGTTGAAGTAATCGAGCCTTTCCATTGCTGCCTCAATTGGAGTTTTATGGGCGTCATAGAAGTCGCTATCAATCATATAGCATGTCTCTCCGTCGTCCGCGGCCTCAACGAACCTGGTGATTATCCGAACCATACTCTTGCCGTCAGATAAACCAACTTCGTACTTGCTTTCAAAGTTCTTGACAAGCTCTCTCACTTCTGGCGAGCCCAAGATGCCTGATATGTAGGGCTGGAGTAGCTGATCCCAGTCTATATCACTTAGATTGAGTGCCGAACGCCTGATAATGTCTACATACCTTAGGCCAACCCTCGAAAAGTAATCCGGAGAGTAAACTTCAATAAGGGCACGAAGTGGTATGTCCAGTTTTTCCTTGAATTCTTCCCAGCGTTCATACTTCTGCGTAGTTAGAGCAACAAAGGTTCGCGTCAGGTTTATTTTCCACTGTCCGTCCTCAGAACTGAATTCGTAGTTCTTGTTGCCTGAAGATTGTAGAATCTGGCGTAGAACTTCAGGTGAGATTTGGGGCTTTAAGCCTGGCGGGACTTCCAGTTTCCAATCGGAAGTTTCAGCAAAGTTGGGAAATTGCCTCCTAACCCTATCTTGAAATCCCGCAGGAATCTCGGCGTCGATTCTCAAGATTGAGGGGAACCTCAGTTGGCACACAACCTGATCAAGAGGGTTCTTCTTATATAGGACTCTGTTGACTTCGGGAAACGGCATCGACCACTCCTTGGACAGGGCAGCGGAGGGAGAACCAGAATGACAAGTCCAGCTTCATCGTCTGATATTATGGTCCATATCATGGAAGTATGCAAGCGGCCTGACAATGACTATCTGGAAACTGGTCCGCGCAGCACCCCCCATGGGGCATGCTTGCCCTTCTATGCGACTCCCCCTTCCACGATCTTGATCTCTTCTTCCGTCAAATCAT